>PLZN01000266.1:0-2048 GCA_003152195.1 Acidobacteriaceae bacterium | reverse complement strand
TACACCAGAAGTGAAAATGCTCTAGTGCGTGGAGATAGGCAAGGAAGGGTAATCCTCCACCGAAATCGGTTGCTGGAAGCTGGTCAGCATGTTCTGCGCCTGGCGCATCTCCACCAGCGACAGCAGAAAGGCCAGCGTGGACTCGGCTCCCTGGTTTCCGTTCACCCGGTCTACGTGCAATCCATCGCGGCAACCGCCGGTCTCGGGCACGTAGAGCTCGAGGCCAAGATCGTTGCCTCCGATGAACCAATCGAAGGCGTGTTGCGCCTGCTCATACCATCGCAGATCCGCCGTGGCCCGATAGGCTTCGAGGCAGGCGGAGACGGTTGCCTGGGCCTCGATCGGCTGCTGGTCGAAGTTGGCGCGCGCGCCGCCACGGTGATAGAAGCCGTTGCTGCCGATCGGCCGCAGGTGGCCCTTCTCGGTGGTTTGCTGTTCCGTTAGCCAGCGCAGGGTCTCCAGGCCACGCTGCAAAACGGCCTCTTGACCCGTGGCCCGTCCACTCACAATCAAAGCGTGGGAGAGCCTCGCGTTGTCGTACGACAGCTCTTCCTCAAACCAGTTCCAGTCGGCGTGCGCGTGCCTGTCGTAGAGCTCCATCAATCGCGCCATCAGTGTCTCGCGCGTTTGGTTCACCAGGCTGTCACCGCTTAAGCGGCGCAGGTATTCGTGGATGCCCAGCAGCCCAAAGGCCCACGCTCGTGGTGAGCTGAACTCGGTCAACACCGGCAATGCCCGCGCGAAGAGCTGGCCGGCCATCATCTGAAAATTGCGCAGTGGCGACCGTCCCACTGCCACCCCAAGCGCCCACAGCGCCCGGCCATGGCTGTCTTCCGATCCCTGTTCGTCCAGCCAGTGGCGATCAAAACTCATGTGATTATGAAATCGTCCGCTCGCCGGGTCGAAGGCATGATGCAGAAAGGCGGCACAGGTGCTGGCCAGGTTCCGCTCCAGCTCCGCATCGTCGGCCAACTCCCCGATCAGCACCGCCAGAATAAAGGCGCGGGCGTTATCGTCGGTGCAATAGCCTTCGCTGAAATTGGGCACACTGAAAATTGCATGCTGAAAGACACCGGTGGAATCCGTCATCCGGGAAAGATGGGTCAGCTTCAGCTCCGGCAGCTCACGATGTTTCTGGTCGAAGGTCTTGATAGCGAGAGATTTTCGCGATAAAGGCGGCCCTTCCAGCCGGGCCAGTTCGAAGCTTCGCATGTAGAGTTGCGCGACGTTGGACCAGATCATCTCCCGCCCCAGCCGGTAGGCGTTCTTGCGCATGGCATTCCGGCGGGTGTCGTCTCCCAGCAGGGCAAGGATCTCGTGGGCCATCGTCGCCGAATCCGCAAACGGTACCAGCACGCCCCGGTCTTCCGCCAGCAAATCGGCCGCGTGCCAGTACGGTGTCGAGATCACAGCCTTGCCTGAACCGAAGGCAAATGAGAGCGTCCCTGAGGTGATCTGCGCCACATTCAGGTATGGCGTGATGTATAAATCGGCGGCGCCCATGAACTCTTTCAAATTCTCCGAGTCCACGAACTGGTTGTAGAAGATAACGTGCTTCTCCAATTTGTTCTTGGTGGCGAGAATCTCCAGGCTCAGCCGATAGGCATCGCCGTACCTGCGCAATTCATTCGGGTGTGTCGCGCCCAGAACGATATACACCACATCGGGAAACTCCGCCAGAACCGCCGGCAGGGCATTGAGCACGTACTCGATGCCTTTGTTGGGCGACAGCAGCCCAAAGGTGAGCAGCACGGTGCGGCCTTCCACCTGGAACTGATCCTTGAAATACGTTGGATCCACAAAACCGACATCTGGAATACCGTGCGGAATCAGGTCAATTTTGCTCATAGGCGCATGGTAAATATCGTGCAGCATCTGTCGTCCGCGATCTGCCATGACCACCAGCCGCGTGGAGAGGGCAATCAGCTCTTCAGTGGCGCGCCGTTGGTCTGCCTTAGGTTCGCGCAGAATGGTATGCAGCGTGGTGACGACGGGCATTTTCAACTCGCGCAGCATGGCCAGAATGTGACCTCCGGCCGGGCCCCCGA
>PLZN01000205.1:1130-2853 GCA_003152195.1 Acidobacteriaceae bacterium | reverse complement strand
GAGAATCCTCCTCCGTGCATGTAGATCATTACCGGCCGTTGGTGTGAAGCATTGATCTCCTGCGTCCAAAGATTGAGACGCAGGCAGTCCTCGCCAGGGACCGCCATCGCGGAGCCGCGATGAAGGACAAATGCGTCTTCATCGGCGTTCGCCAGGTTCTTCCCGTCCGTATNNTGGGCAGACGGGGCCATATTGCAGCGCATTGCGAATTCCCGTCCAGGGCTCCGGTTTGGCAGGGGCCATGAAGCGCCTCGCGCCGGCGGTCGAGGCGCCGTAGGGCACGCCTTTGAAAGCGTACACGCCGTTCCGCTTAAATCCACGAATTTTGCCCAATGTCGTTTCTGCAACCGTTGCAGCGTCGGACGCAATCACCGTACTTCGCCCGCAAATCAACGTGCCGGATTCTGGAGCTGACGGCGCCGCACCTGGGGATAGCGTCATCGTGCCCGCGGGTGCGATCAATGAACTGGATAGCCCAGCCCCCACGACGGCCATACCACGCACGAGGGCACGCCGGCTGCTGGAAAAAGGTGTCAAGCGGTCCCTTGATGTTTTTGCGCATGATTGCTCAACGAACTCTCCCACGGCTTTATCCTCTGTTCAAAAGATATTGAAATCACTGGTCTGGCAGATCGTACTGTTGCTCCATCGTTGACAGATTCTTAAGGGCGATAGTAGGCTTCGTCACTGTGCAACAATGACTGCACAGTGCGCAAGAGAAAAGGGNNGGGCTTTGCCGTAGATGCATGAGGCTATTTTTCATTCGGCAGGTATGATGAGACTCCGGTTTTGCGCCCTCACCTTCGGCCTTGCCACTCTCGCAGCGTATGCGCATGCGGGATTGGCTCAGCAGACCGACCCCTCCGCAGCGCAGGAGGACTCGAGCTCTATTGATGCGCAAGGCACGGCACGCATCACCCGCGTCATCCCGCTACCGGAGACCATCAGCCCGCAGGCGCAAAAATATCTTGACCGGCCGGTAGCCAATCCTGGGCCCAACGAGACCCTTGCCGAAAGGCGCGCGCGGACGGACGCGATGCAACTCCTCGATTCCCAGNNAGAACCGTGCTCTCTATCCAGTGAACATCGCGTCGTCTACGATCGCCGGAGTACCCGTCCGCATCGTGACGCCGATTGATCCCATTCCAGCCGGTAAGATTGATCGCGTGCTCATCAACGTCCACGGCGGGGGCTTCACGACCGACTCCGGTTCACTTACCGAGTCGATCCCTATTGCCAACCTGACGCAAACGAAAGTCGTTGCGGTTCTTTATCGCCTGGCGCCCGAGCATCCGTTTCCCGCCGCCGTCGACGACACCATCGCCGTCTATAAGGAGTTACTGAGGACTCATAAGGCGCAGCATATTGCCATTTATGGCGCATCCGCCGGAGGAATTCTCACGGGGGAAGTTGCAGTTAAGATTAAACAGCTTGGCCTTCCGCTGCCTGGCGCGTTGGGCATCTTTACCGGCACGGGTGACTTCGGCAGGCTGGGCGACACGCAAGCGATGTACTCGGTCACTGGCCTCGCCGGGCATCTGACTCCACCGCGGGAAGGCGTGCAGTGGTTAGCAGACTACGTCGGTTCTGCCAATCCCAAAGACCCCGTGCTTTCGCCCCTCTACGCCGATCTGCACGGCATGCCACCGACGCTCTTTCTCACCAGCACCCGCGATATGATGCTGAGCGGTACCGCTATCTTGCACCGGGCCTTCCTGCACGC
>PLZN01000205.1:0-1103 GCA_003152195.1 Acidobacteriaceae bacterium | reverse complement strand
TGCTCAAAATTGCGCGTAACCCAGATGATGATGTTGCCTGATCATCTTGCCACTTGATCAGCTTGCTGGTCTTCCTCCGTTATAGGTAATGACCAATACCATGCGGCGGATTTTCCATCCTTGGCGGCGGGGTCTGCCTCGGGGCTGAAGATGTACGCAACGCCGGGGCCCGCACGGGGCTCAACCGGGGAAGTCTCCTAGCGACGAGGACACCGTTATAGATACGATCTGTGGTGGTCTGGTGCAGAAAAATTAATTTCTCGTTTCGGTCACCAAGGACGTGCGTGCTTTCCTCAAAGTCATTCACCGGCGTNNGATCCGAATCGGATGCTGGTTGAGCGAACCGCAGGGGGGCGACCTTCGGTAGAAATCCTTCAGCCTTCAATTCTTCTTGATAGGCGAACAAAAAGCGAAGTATACTGATGCGCATGCCGGTTCCTCGCCCCAAGCTGACACCTGTGCAGGTTTTAGAGCGGCTGCAGCTTCGCCTGGAGAAGAGAATGGAAGCCTTACAGCGGGTCAAACTGGATGGGTATGCTTTGGTGATCGGGGAGTTGGAAGTGGAATTGGACCTGTTGCGGAGAGCAACGCGCTACCTGCAGGAGTGAGCGTGTAGGTTGCTTGTAAGTTGTTGATTATGGTGGGCGCTGCAGGATTCGANNAACCGGCACAATCGGCGCTATTTGCCCCAAAAATGCCACAAACTTTTTCAAGCATAACAAACCGAGTGGGCCGTGGGCTGGCCGTGGCGGAACAGCCCAGATTTCCTGCCGTTCGAACGGTCTTTAATCGGTGTCCGCAGGTGGCACCGAGGCTTTGAGGCGCGTACTCACAGGCCGTTATCAGCGTCGCTCTAACCAGATAATCCCGATTGCTACCANNCAGGCCGCTTGGGTTGAAGTTTCGGCTTGGTGCCAGCCGGAGCGGAGTTCGCTTTAGTTGGCTTGGCTTCCACTGTGGGCATGTACCCGACGTCACACACAGCCAAAGTCGTGATATTTGAATGGTAAAACTTGGCGGGCATTACTTGCCGATTTCGGCTAAGTCGTTTGTTTTATTTAGGTATTGTTGGCGTCCCTAACCAATTCGAGTTTGAACCATTT
>PLZN01000614.1 GCA_003152195.1 Acidobacteriaceae bacterium | reverse complement strand
ATTGGCCAGTTATGGCCTGATAGCGTAAACCGACAATGCAGCGAACGCCGATAGGCGGACCATACATTAGCATTACAAATTGCCTGGGTCCTGTAAGCCGGCAGGATTCGCATCGATGGTGCGGTTCGCGTGATGCTTGCAGCAGCGTCTGTTGTTTGACTCGCGATGACTCGCCACCGGGTCGCCTCTGTTCCAGAAAGCGGGCGCCGCACCGGTGCCTCGTGAGGGGATTGTCCATCTAAACCGAACAATCGAGAGGAGAATTTCGCTTCCTCCCACTATAGAATATAGCGCACCCGGGAGCTTGCGGGAAGCCCCGGATCATGCCGCATCATCGTCACCTGAAGCAAAGAACCTACGGAAATGGGAGGTGCGATGACAGGACATGCGGTAGTGATTGCAGGAGGAGGTCCGACAGGGCTGATGTTAGCGGGCGAGTTGGCCTTGGCGGGCGTCGACGTCGCCATTGTCGAGCGGCGCGAAAGTCAGGATCTTGACGGCTTGCGTGCAGGCGGGCTACACATACGTACCATCGAGGTGCTCGATCAGCGGGGAATCGCCGATCGCTTCGTTTCGCAAGGACAGATGATTCGCTGCGTGCCGTTCGCGGGTACCACTCTCGACACCAGCGACCTCCTGACTCGCCACAACTACTTTCTCGCGCTCTGGCAGACCCGTACCGAGCGCATCCTGGCCGACTGGGTCGGCGAGCTGGATGTGCCGATCTATCGCGGACGTGAGGTGACGGGTTTCACACAGAACGACATCGGCGTCGACATCGAGCTTTCCGACGACCGGTCGATGCGAGCAGAGTATCTCGTCGGGTGCGACGGTGGTCGCAGCCTGATCCGCAAGAAAGCAGGTATCGACTTCCCAGGGTGGGATCCGTCAACCAGCTACTTGATCGCCGAACTCGAGACGGCCCAAGAGCCAAAGTGGGGCATGCACCGTAATGAAAAGGGCATCAACGCTGTCGCCAAACTCGACGACGGCAAGCGCGCGCGCGTCGTGTTGACGGAACAACACGTCGGCCAGGGCGGTAAGCCGACCTTACACGACGTCCGTGAGGCGCTCGTCGCCGTCTATGGGACGGATTATGGTCTTCGCACCGCGACCTATATCTCCCGGTTTACGGATATGGCCCGGCAAGCAGCTTACTATCGAGTGGGACGCGTGCTCCTGGCCGGCGACGCGGCGCACGTGCATTCCCCAAAAGGTGGACAGGGACTCAACATCGGTGTCCAGGATGCAGTAAATCTGGGCTGGAAGCTAGCCCAGGTGGTCCTTGGGACATCGCCAGAAAACCTCCTGGATACGTACCATGCCGAGCGGCATCCAGTCGGCGCCCGCGTGTTGCGCAACACCATGGCGCTCACCGCGGTCGACCGCAGTGACGATCGTATCGAGGCCTTGCGCGAGATGATATCCGAGCTGCTGCAAAAGGACGAGACTCGCAAGCAATACGTCGCGATGACGTCTGGTCTGGACATCCACTACGACTTCGGTAAGGGACACCCGCTGCTCGGGCGCCGCATGCCTGACCTCGACCTGGTCGCCAGCGAAGGTCCGCTGCGGGTCTTCACTTTGCTGCACGATGCCCGCCCGGTACTGCTCAACCTCGGTGAGCCAGGCGGCATCGACATCGCGCCGTGGGCAAGCCGGGTCAAGTTGATAGACGCCAAGTACGGGGGTGCCTTTGAGCTTCCGGCATTAGGGGAGGTCACTATTCCGACGGCCGTCTTGATTCGGCCCGACGGGTACGTGGCATGGGTGGGGGACGGGACCCAGCAGGGGCTCGGCGATGCTTTGACCACTTGGGTCGGACCGCCCGCGGCAATGTAGCGCACCGCCTTCCAACATCATTCTGTCAGGAGTATCAGAAGACATGTTCCAAGCGATGAAGCCCTCGTCGTCAGAGAGATGACTGACGAGGGTCGAGTCGAAGTTCCGGCACGCCGACAGGCAGGGCATTAGTCGACTACTGACTCCTTCGATAACGAAAAAAAGCCGATGTCGCCGGGAATGCTTTTCCATTTATGGCAAATCGCCAAATAACTCGTCGACGGTGTATTAGTACTGAAATGTCGGCTTATCGTCACCGATGCCTGACTGACGAGAAGCTCCTGTTCAAGGACTTATCATGGTCATGCAGGCTGAATGTTCATCCAAACGGAGGGCTTTATGGCAAACACGCAGACACTCATAGCTAAGGTCTACTCGGCTTTCAACCAGCGGGACATCGACGGTGCACTGGCGCTCATGAGTGAGGACGTGAGCTGGCCCAAGGCATCCGAAGGCGGGCGTGTAGTCGGGAAAGAAGAGATTCGCGCCTATTGGAGCCGCCAATGGAAAGAGTTCGATCCTCATGTCGATCCGATCGAGGTGATCGACCGCGGAGAGGGCAAGATCGATGTCAGAGTCCATCAGCTCGTGAAGAGCCTTGGTGGGGATGTGCTTTCGGACAGCGAGGTTTGGCATGCTTATACCACCGAAAACGGTCTAATCGAACGAATGGACCTCGAAGCAAACGCTGAGCAGAGCCCGTCCTCGGCGTTCTCCCATCACTAGGTTTACATGGGAAAGCTGCTCTGACCCGTACACGCGTCTTTGCGGATCGCAGGCAGATTGCTACCGAGAAGTCGGCATGGCGGCAGGTATCCGAAGGGACCGCCTCGGAAGGGTTACCCGATGCTGCGGCGTTTATCAGGACTGAGTTTCGTGGAGAGTTTCGTGAGAGTTTCGTGGACNNTATCGCTGCAAAGGTCAGGGTAGGCTCTGTATACTCCTTATCGAAGCTGTATTCGCTCGCCCCCGGCGGCTTCAGTCGATTTCCAGGCATTCTAGACCTGGTACAGGCGAGGTTCTATGCGCGGGTCCTTTTCTCTTCCTGCCTTCTTTTTGACGATTATGACTCTTCCCGGTGTCTGTCTTGGGCAGAGTGGAACTGGTACTGCCACTACGACGGTGACTGCTACGCCTTCCTCCATCACTGTTGGTGGAACTGTAGGGCTTACTGCAACCGTCCAGCCGACCAGCACCACTACCAGGCCCACCGGCACAATCACATTTCTGGATGGAACGACTCCCTTGAGCAGTAGTCCCGTCGCCCTGACGCCGAACGGCTTTGCCAGTGCAACATTCCCGCAGACCTTCGGAACCCCTGACCCTACGTTGACGGCACAGGCGACTATTACGTATACGGGCGAATTAGTAGGCGATCTGAACGGCGACGGAGTCCAAGACCTTCTTATCTATAATTTCGCAACTCCATTCTCCGCGCAGACCTTTACCAGCAACGGGAAGGGNNGGCTACAACACTGGCGCCGCACAGACGTTCAGCTTTGTTGCTGGGTGTTCCCCCAGCGGTTACGTAGTCGGCTCTCCGCAGCTGGTCGACTTAAACGGGGACGGTAAGACCGATATTCTATGCGGATCTCTGGTCGCCNNATGGAAATGGAGATGGAACCTTTGCCCAGGCGGTTCCGGTTCCGTTTCTTTCTAGCGGATTCTACACCGCATACGCAGCCGATCTAAACGGAGACGGTAAGACCGACATTCTTGCTGTGCCTACAATCGTTCAGCCAGAGTTGGAATCACCAGTTCAATTTGCAGTTACGGTTTTCCTCAACCAAGGTGGAGGATCCTTCACACCTGCAGGAACCTTCC
>PLZN01000046.1 GCA_003152195.1 Acidobacteriaceae bacterium | reverse complement strand
ATCTCCAGCCGAAGGGCGCAGCTCACTCTAACCCAGCTGCGGTCTTAAATTGAAATCCTGTGTGTTTGGGTTTTTAACCGTATACCCCACGGCACTCCGGAACCCGCCGGGACTTGGAAGAAGCCCGAGGCCCGTGCCTGCACCAATGAGCCCGGGAGCCCCACAATGCATTTTCGATCTCCACCATTCTTCCTGAAAGAATAATCCCGCAATCTCCAGGTGGTGGGCTTCATGCGTAAATAAGTAACATCCGTCCTGGAGTAAAGGCCAAAGATAGGTGAAGCAGGTCTGCACGGAATCCACCAAATCAACATCTAAAAATACGAGCACGCACTTTTGAGAAAAATTCGGCAGTGTCTTTTCAAAATACCCAACATGGAAGTTACAAGCAGAAATCTTCCCGTACTTTGATATGTTTCCCTGCACCTCAGACAAGGCGCCACAGTAAGCCCCTTTTTCGTAGCTGTGAATCTCCTGCAAATTTACCAGCAGATGTTCCTTATCGGTATTGGAAGGCTCAGGAAGACCTGCAAATGAGTCGAAAACTTCCAGCTTCCGATCGCACAGAGCGCAGACCAAGGATAAGTTGGCCGCACTACCACCTTTGAAGGAGCCACATTCCACCACGCTGCCTTCAACAGAACGAGGCACGCGAAAAATTTGTGTAGCCATCATAAGATGCTCAAGAAAATGAGAGGCGGTTACAATCCTGCGGTTGTTGCGCGCCATTTTCCAGATAAGCCCTATTTTGGTGACAAAACCTACGCTAAACTCACGTCCGGTTTCTGCATGGAAGTAGTCGAGAAGAATGATTGGAAGACTCAGCAACGTAACCGAGATTCTCCAAAACCGCAGAATCACCCCTTCCGGGGCGATCCTGGACTCGGCTGCGTGATAATTAGCGCTACTGATCGATTTCTCCGACAATACTCACTCCCCCTTCGTTCTCCTGGAGCCTTCCCCTGTTGCCGCATCCTTTCACCGGAATCAATCCGCAGGAGAAATCCCTAGCCAATAATCTGGCCGTTTGCGATGTCTGGGATATCGCGTTTCCCGAGTTGTTCCCGCCAGCGTTCCAGCCGGCCCGCTCTCCTCCGGAACAGCCTCTGCAGAAAATACTCCCACGTGATTCTGGAAAAGATCTTGTTCTTGTAGCGACGGTACTGCCTTACCGTGCGCACAAGAAGCCGCAGAAGCTGGGCCGACCGCTCCAGCGGAGACAAATACAGATCGATGTATGCGCTTTCCGCGGCCATGAAGTTCCGGTACCTCTCCGGGCTCATTTCCTTATCGAAATCCATGCTCGCAATGGAGTGCTCCAAACGTAGGTCTCCCGCGATATACATGTACTTGCCTTGCCGGTGCAATGCTTGAAAGACATAGACGTCGGAGAGATCGAGCCAGAATTCATCGCTGTATCCACCCACCTCCCGCAAGGCGGTTACGCGCATCAGCGTTGCGCTATTCACGGCATAAGCCTTGTCTTTGCAGAGGCCGCTGAACGTAACGGGAATCTGTTGCACTCGATTGAAGCTGCGTAGCCGCCGCGGAGAAACCAGCACGCCATGGGAAAAGATAAATGGAACGACCGTCGCAATTTCCGGCGCGTCCCGGAATTTTTCGCTATATCCGACCATCCGGAGCAGGAAATCTTCGGAGACGGTTGTGTCCTGATCGAGAAGCAGGAGCCAAGGGCATCGGAGGGACTCGGCAAACTCCATGGCGTAGTTGTATGCGCCTGAGGTTCCCACATTGCGGCCGGCGGAGCGCAAGTCAAAAGAAAAAGGAAGCCCGGCAACACGCAGCGGCGCCGGACTGTTATCCCACAAGAGCACACCAACGGGGGCGTTCAGCGCGGGGTTGCGTTGGAATACCTGAATCAGACTTTGGATCGTCTGCGACTGTTGCGGTGACCGCTTGTAGAGCACAACGACAGCGAGGAGCTCCATTCAAGAGCGAAACCGGAGGGCACGCCGAAATTGATCAAGCCTCTTGGCCTGCACTTCATCGGCTTCCAGGCGAGCGTAGACGTAGGATCCGATCACCCGCGAACACCCGAAAAGGAAACCAAGGATACCGCCGATCAACGTCCACAAAGCCCGGAATGGTCCGGACTTCCTATCCGGCGTCTCAGCCGGGTCCAACAACTGGATCACCGGAGAGGCCTTTGCCTCGTCCAATCTGGCCGCTTCAAACTGGCGGGCAATCAGATCGAAGATAAGCGTATGGTACTGCACGTCCCTTTGCTTGCGGAGGTAGTTGAGCTGAGCCTCAGGGATTAACCTGCTGGAAAGAGAGATATCTCCGGCCACATGCCGCCCTGTGTGAGCGCTCTCCAACTGGCGCAACTGCTCCCGCAGGCCCTCCAGCTCGCGGTTTGAACGAACCACATCGGGATTTTGGTCCGTGGACGACGTACGCATCGCGTCAAGCTGCACTTCACGAGAGATGATCTGTGACTGCAGTTGCGCCACCTGTGAAATGACCACCCCGGTCTGGCCGGTGGGCGCGACCGCACCGGTCGCCTCTTCCGTCTGCTTGAGGGCAATTTCCGCGTCGGTCAACCGGTCTTTCTCCAGCGCCAACTGCTGGGAAAAGAAATTCCGTCTTACAGAAGCTTCACCGATCACCAGATGGCTGTTCAAGGTATGCAGCTCGTCGACATAAGCATTGGCGATCTCGGCGGCTCGATGCGGATCCTCGTCTTTGACCGTAACGCTGATCATGCCGCCCTTTTCGCTGACAAACTTGGAATTACCGGCGAGCCTAAAACGCGCGTCGCTCAGCCTCCGGCTGTGATAAACGGCCTGGAGGCCGAGGCGCTTGATCATTGCATCGGCAACCGTGTTGCTCTGAAGAATTCCCAGGTAAAGGTCGTTGGGATCCTTGGCTGCGCCGCTGCCCAATCCCGTGAGGGATGCCAGACTACCAAGCTGGCTGATCAGACCGGCACTCGACTGTCCCTGCTGTGGAGACAAGATGAGGGCTTTCGCGGTAAAGACGGGATGCATCAGAAGCACCACCACCATGCCCAGCAGCAAACCAATCACCGTCGCCAGGATGATGGTGTACTTGCGCTCAGCCATGACCAGCAGGAGATCCAGGAGATCAAACTCGATCCCGGTCTGCCCGGCGGCCTCCAACTGGGGGCTGTATTCTTTGGTGATCGGCGTCATGGCAATGGCCTACCCAGCACAAAAATTCCCCGCATGAGCGCGCTCGTTTTCAACAGAGCCTCGTGCCCGGTCTTATTCGTGCTCTGCATATCAATCCCTCCATGTTACTGCAGCACGGCAATCGCTGCTGCACCCAGGGCGAGTGAGGAGAAAATCTGCGTGTAGTTGATGAAGTTCCTCAAACCAGAAGGCCTGGGCACTTTTTCCGGAACCACCACGGTGTCGCCCGCGTTCAGTCGCATCGATGCGAAGGTGTTCCCGAAAACGCCATTCTGCGAATGCCGGCTCACCACCGAGCCATCGGCCCGGATGATGAACGAATCCGCCCCATCGGCACTTTTCGTCGGCCCGCCGGCCAACCGCAGATAACTTCTCACCGCCTGAGTGTTCCTGAACAAGAAAGAATTCTGGTCGTATACGGCCCCCACAACATTCACCGTGCTGGGCTTGGAAGGAACCACGAAGCGATCACCGTCCTCCAGTTGCAGGTCAGGCAGACTGTCGATGCCCGACGCATTCTGTGAAATATCCAGCACCACGCGGCCGGTCGCGCGTATGGTGCGGAACCTGGCCACCAAGCTCCTGGAGGCTGCCGTCGCAGATGGGTCCACGCTGCCGATGCTGGCGGAGGCAGCAATGGTGGATCGGTCAATCTCCAGTTCCAGGTTCTGCAGGTAGTCGTTCAAACGCAATTGCTGCAGGACGCGTGTCGACTCACGGGTAAAGTTCGATCCGAAAAGGTAGGCATCTGGCGTAAAACCTCCGGCACGGGCCACCAGTTGGGGCAAAGTCTCGCCCGGGAGGACACTATATATGCCTGCCTGCTTGAACTCGCCTTCCAGGCGCACGAACTTGGTGCGCTGCGCCTGCGGAACTCTGATATCCGCCTGGGAGAAGATGGTGACGACATCCCCGGGCTCGAGCGCCAAATTTTGCGCCGCATCGTGGTCCAGGACGAGCTGCCCGGGATTGAAAGGCACCAGCGAAGTGGTGAGCGTCTGCGGGTTCAAGCGCTCAATGACAGCATAGGACCAATCGATCTCAGGAACGGGAAGTGCGACCGTAAGGGCCGGCCGGGGGAGATTTCCACCCGATGCCCGTTCCTCATCGGCC
>PLZN01000626.1 GCA_003152195.1 Acidobacteriaceae bacterium | reverse complement strand
GGATTCGTTTCATCCCCCGCGGGTCGGCAACGCCGGTGAATGACTATAAGGAAAGCCGCGTGAAGTTTGTTGACCCCACCAAGCCTCACAGGAAATCGGGGGGATGGGGCACCGCAGATTTGTCGCACCTCCGCCCAATAACATCAAGCTTCGCTCGCAATTGATTGTCATTTTCGCGAACTCAGATAGAATCCCTGACCGTGAGTGTGACAATAGATGAGTCTGTTTCCGCCGGCGGCGCGGATCGGTCCCTTTTCACCATCCAAGATTGAGAGTTCATGAGGACGCTTGGCAAGCTGATCGTTGCGTTAGTGGTTTTCTTTGTGGTGCTGCAGGTAGTGCGGCCCAGCATTCCTGCCAAGCCGGCGACGGCCGAGGTGCAGGTGCCGCCCGAGGTCAGGCAGCTCCTGGAAAAAGACTCCTATAGCTGCCACTCGGATCAGCGGCGGCTCTCGTGGTTTGACGAGATCGTGCCCGGCTACTGGCTGGTGCGGCACGACATCCTGACAGCGCGAGAGCACCTCAACTTCTTTACCCTAGGCTCCGCGCCCGCTGCCATGCAGAAAGCGACGCTCTACGAGGCGGTGAACATGATTCAGCTGGGCGCGATGCCGCTGCCAAAGTTTGTTAGGCTGCATCCGGAGGCGAAGGTGACGCCCGACGAGCTAGGAACATTGAAGGCGTATCTGGCTCCGTGGACACCCGCACCCAACCCGATGCCTAGCGCGCAGCCCGGCAGCGGTGGCAAGATCGACGCTCTCGCGCCTGCCTCGCTGGCGATGGTGCAGCCGGAGCTCAATGGATTTCCGTTCGACCCCAGCTTCGAAAGCTGGAAGCCGATCAGCACGACCGACCGCGGCGACAATCACACCTTCCGGTTCATCCTCGGAAATGACGTGGCCGTAAAGGCGGCGCAAACGGGCAAGATCTCGCCGTGGCCGGACGGCGCGCGCTTCGCCAAGATTGCCTGGCAGCAGGAGCCGGGCCCGGATGGCCTGGTGCACCCGGGCAAGTTTGTGCAGGTAGAGCTGATGCTGAAGAACGCCCGGGATTACAAAGACACCGAGGGTTGGGGCTGGGGCCGGTGGCGCGGAGCGGACCTGAAGCCCTACGGCAAGGACGCGCACTTCGTGAACGAGTGCACGGGCTGCCACCAGCCGTTGCGCGGCATTGACTACGTCTACACGATACCCATCACGACCGCGAAGGTCAGGGGTGATGAGGTGGTGAACAACGCCGGCGCCGCGCTTCCGGCGAGTTTGCCGTATCAGCCGCTGGGTTGGAACGCCATCACCATGTACGTCGACCCGAAGACCCACACGACGGCGGCGCTCTACGGCAACGACGCGGCCATGCATGCCGTGCATGCTCGCGGGGCCGGACGGACAGAGGGCCCGGCTTATCCGGCAGGTGCGGTGTTGGCGCTCGTCACCTGGGCGCAGCGTGACGATCCGCACTGGTTCGGGGCACGCATTCCCGATCGGCCGCAGGCGGTGGAGTTCGTGCAGGTCGCTGGCGGTGGACAGCAGGGCAGCTATCAGCGTTTCGCCGGTGTGGGGCTCACTGCGGATCAAGGCGCAGCAGCGGCGCAGCGGACGAACTTCGTGCTGGGCCTTGCACCGGCTTGGCTGCCTTAGGCCTGCTTTTGAATGCGAGAGGTCTTTTCGGACCGGCTATACTGTGCCGCATGAATTCGCTCAACAAGCTCCTGCGTGCCAAACTTTTCCTGGTTGCCGTTGCGGTTGTAAGTTCTCTTCTGCTGTGCACGCGTCACTTCTACCTCTACGGGCTGGACCAGTCTGGTTTTCCCGACGGCTTCGACGCTGTTCAGGCGGCGCCAGCCAGTCACAAGCTTGTCTTTGAGAACGCATTTATCCGCGTCGTCCAAGTCACCCCGCCGGCGGCTGGCTCCTCCGAACCCATGCACTACCACCGCTGGCCGAGTATTTTTCTTCGCTACGATACGGGCGGCAAGTCGGCGCATCTCCGCTACCATACCCCGGACGGCAAGGTGGTTGACATACCGAGCCGGAGTGAGCCGGTTCACCCTGGCGTGTGGCATAGCGGCGGTTGGATGGCCCCCGAGCCGATGCACTCCATCGAGGTCGTCGAGAATGCGGTGCCGGGACCGGGCGCCCCTCCCGGCTCGCTTCGCGTTGAAGTTAAGTGCGCATCGAAATGACTCTGATTTCCTTATAGTCGTCCACCGGCGTTGCCCACCCGCCTTTTCGTGGTGCTTCCTGCCGTGCCAAACACCGATGACGGCTTAATCGAGAACTTGTTTTTTCAGAAAGCCGCATGAAGTTCATCGATCCCAGGAAACCCCACAGGAAATCCGGGGGTATGGGGCACCCAGAGTTGCTGCACTTCCGGCCAGGAATAGAGTTACCTCCTTAATTGCAGCGGAGGGCGACGATCGGATCGATGCGAGAAGCACGACGTGCTGGAAGATATCCAGCGATCAATGCGACCGCTACCAGGAGCAGGATCATACAGGCGAACGTTAGAGGATCAGTTGGGGCGGTTGCAAAAAGGAGAGAGGAAATCAGCGCCGCAATGCCGAACGACGCCACCACTCCAACAGCAATGCCGATGAGCGCAAGTTTCAGGGTCTCCGCGATCACGCGGAATTGGACCCGCGCCTGGGTCGCGCCGAGTGCGATGCGGATGCCGATCTCTTGCGTCTGCTGTGTCACCGAGTACGAGATGACCCCATAGATGCCGAGCGAAGCCAGCAATAACCCGAGTCCCGCGAATATGCTTACGAGCAACACGAAGAAGCGGCGCGGCGAGACGGCATGATCGACAAGTTGCTGGATGGGCCGGAACTCGGTCGCGGGCTGACCGGGGTTCATTGATCGAAGAGTGCTCATAACGCTGCCGGCAAGAGCACCGGGCGCAAGCTTTGAGCGCAGCACAAGCTCACCGCCCTCGGGCGACCCCTGGGTCACCGGCACGAAGACCTCGGGGTTGGCGGCCTCTTCCACGCTGCTGTCATGCACATCGGAGATCACGCCGACAACGCGTGTGACGCCATCGCCAATTCCCTGAGCCTCGCGTCCGATGGGATCCTGGCCCGGCCAGTCGCGGCGCGCGGCTGCCTCATCGATGAGGATGACAGGCTGGCTGGTGGGTGTGTCAGCCCAGTTGAAGTCTCGTCCCGATCGCAGATGCATGCCGATGGCATCGAGGTATCCAGGGGTCACGATGTAGACGAAGGCATCCTGATTCGCGTCCTTGGGATAGGACCTTCCCTTCGCCCTAAGTTCCCAGCTTCGATTGCGGTCCAGTGGAAGCTTGTCGGAGATGCCCGCGGCTTCGATGCCCGGAATTGCGCTGACCCGGCGCAGCATTTCCTTGAGGATTGCGCCGCGCCGCGCAGGGTTGCCACCGTCGTCAAAGTCCACCTTGATGGCGGAGGCATGGCTGGGCTCGAATCCGAGATCGACATCGAGCACGCGGAGGAAACTACGGAGCAGCAGACCAGCACCGACCAGCAGCACGCAGGCCAAGGCTATTTCAGAGACCACCAATACCGCGCGCATCCGATCATGCTTCCTCCCGGCGCTGGCGCCATGGCCGCTGTCTTTCAGAGACTCCTGCAGGTTGACAGCCGACATTCTGAGGGTGGGAACGATGGCGAAGAAAACCGTGGCGGTGCAAGCTACGAGAAGCGTCCACACGAGTGCGCTTGCGTCCAGTCGCGCGCTGCTCAGCAACGGAAGGCCGATCGATCCCTGGTGGGCGAGATAGCTGGTGATAGCATAAGCGATCGCAAGGCCAAGAGCTGCTCCCACAAAAGAGAGCACAAGGCTTTCGGAGAGGAGCTGACGGATCAGCCTGGAACGCCTCGCCCCCAGAGCACTGCGCATAGCGAACTCCTTGCCGCGCGCCGCGGCGCGGGCCAGCAACAGGTTGGAGAGATTGGCGCAGACGATCAGCAGAATGAGACCCACGGCACACCAGAGCACGATGAGAGAGCGGCGCAGCTTGCCGCTGACGTATTCCTTGAGGCCGGAAATTTTCACCGTAAGGTCGGTAGTCCACTCCGGGTGCGCGGCCTTGATTTGTGGATACACGACGTCGGCTTCGGCCTGGGCCTGGGCTACTGTGACGCCGGGCTTTAGAAGGCCAACGATCGACAGCATGTGTCCCCAGTTACGGATGCTATCCATGACGGCGGGGACGAAAATGTCCGCCTTAACCCCGGGATGAAACACACTGCCGAAATCGAAGCTGGCAGGCAACACTCCGACGACGGTGACGGATCGGTTGTCGAGCGTGATCGCCTGCCCGACAATTGCGGGATTGCCGGCAAACTGCCGTTGCCAAAAGGAATAGCTCAACAGGACCGCGGGCCTGCCGCCTTTTACGCTCTCCTCGGGAGTAAAGAGACGCCCAAGCTGGGGCTGAATGCCGAGCATCTGAAAGAAGTTGCCAGCCACCCAAACGCCGGGAAGCACTCGAGGCTCGCCGATGCCCGTCAATTTGGCGTCGGACGAAGCGAAGAACGGCACGTAGGCCGTCATCTCTGCGAAGGACTGGCTCTGGCGTTGAATCTCCTCGTAAGCGTCCACGCGGAAGGTCGTGTCAGACAGGGCGCCTGTTCCGTTGTTGCCTGCAATCCAGGCCAGACGCGGCGAATCATGGAAAGGCAGCGGCCGCAGCAAGATGGTATCCACGACGCTGAAGACCGCAATATTCGCGCCGATGCCGAGAGC
The DNA here is from genome assembly GCA_003152195.1 of Acidobacteriaceae bacterium. GTDB lineage: Bacteria > Acidobacteriota > Terriglobia > Terriglobales > Acidobacteriaceae > PALSA-350. The sequence goes on along the minus strand of PLZN01000626.1, from coordinate 2,512 downwards.
CAGAATGAGGACTGCGACGATGGTGAAGGACGGATCGCGGCGCAACGTGCGCAGGGTAAAGCGAATGTCCTGAGCGACGGACGTAACCCACATGGTGCCTCGGCTTTCGCGGCAATCCTCCTTGACCTGATTGAGGCCGCCGAATGCGAGGCGGGCGGCGCGACGGGCCTTCACTGCAGTCATCCCAGCGCGGATATTGTCCGCGACTTGTTGGTCGAAGTGAAACCGCAATTCCTTGTCGAGTTCCTGCTCCAACTGCCCGCTGCTGAAAAGGCGCCGCCACCAGTTCATGATAATTCTCCTTGCGGATCCTGCAGGATAAGAGCGACTACTTCGGTGAGGCGAGCCCAGCTCTCGGTCTCGCTCTTCAACTGCGCTCGGCCCCGGGCGGTGAGCTCGTAAAACTTTGCATCGCGTCCAGTCTCGGACTCAGCCCACTTGGCGGCGAGGAACTTTTTGTATTGGAGGCGATGCAACGCAGGGTAGAGCGAACCCTGCTGGACCTGCAGCGCGTTGCGAGAGATTTGCTGGATGCGTTGCGCGATGGCATAGCCGTGAATGGGGCCGAGCGCAACAACCCTGAGGATCAGGAGGTCGAGCGTGCCCTGCGGAAGATCGAATTTGGATGCCATGACCATGCCTATGGCTTCTACATATACACCTATAACCTGTAGAAGGGCAAGGTGTCCACTCGCCCAGGAACCCCTGGCGCTTCCCGGAGTGAGGCCGCCGGGCCAATCAGCTTTCTGCTGAGGAACATCATCGCCTAGAGTTCTTTGCAAGGCGTTCTATGCGAGACTCTTTGGCATGCCTGAAGATACGTCAGTCCTATCCATTGCCGAGATCGGTAGCTTTTTTGTCGGCGGTCGCATGTCCCGTCTGGAAGGCTTGCCCCAACGAGAGCGCGTAAGCACGCCTGGTGGCCCGGTTTATTTCAGCGACCCGAACGGCGAAATCATGATAGGGCAGATGTATGTTCAATTCGTCCGGCTGGCGAAGCCGCTCGCGGCGGCGCCGCTGCTGATGCGGCACGGCGGGGGCATGACAGGCGCGAGCTGGGAAACCACGCCGGACGGACGGCCCGGGTGGCAGATGTTCTTTCTCCGCGCTGGATTCGACATCTACGTCTCAGACGCCGTCGAGCGCGGGCGCGCCTCCTGGGCACCCTATCCACAGATCTATGCAGAGGCGCCCTATTTCCGGACCGCTAAGGAGGCTTGGGAGGAGGCGTTTCGTTTCGGCCCTGAGGGGTCGTGGCATCCCGATGCAGCGTTGCGGCGGACCCACCCCGGCCTGCGTTTTCCGATCGAGTCTTTCGACGCCTTTCCCTGCCAGTGCGTTCCCCGATGGGGCGGCAACGATGTGCTGACTCAACATGCCTACGACGCCCTCATCCAGCGTATCGAGAGTGACGTCATCCTGCTGACCCATAGCCAGGGAGGCAACTTCGGATTGACCGCCGCGATGAGCAATCCCGATCGCGTCCGCGCCGTTGTGTCCCTGGATCCTTCCGGCGCTCCCGACCCGAGCCATCAGGATGCAGGGAAACTTAGAGGTGTGCCCCACCTCTTTCTGTGGGGCGACTTTCTCGATAAGCACACCTTCTGGGTTCACTCCCGGCCTGCGGTAGAACGCTGGCGAGATAGTCTGATTTCCGCGGGCTGTGACGTCACGTGGCTTGATCTGCCGTCGCTCGGAATATGTGGCAACAGCCACGCCATGATGGCTGACGACAACAGCGATGCGTTGGCCGGAATCGTACTCGACTGGCTTCGGCAGCGGGGCTTGGCCGCTCGCGCGTGAGGAAGCGATATCGTCGGCCGCGCGGGAAGAGTCCAAGGGTTGGATCCGCTGCGAGCCGAAGTGCAGCGGATCATTTTGGCAAAGAAAGCCGAGAGGGCGAATGAAGTACTTGCGTTGCGCTGGGGTCGGCGCCGGATTACTCATGGCATGCTTGTGCTCCTGGCCGCAGATCGCCTCAGGTTCCCTGGATATTCCCTGGAATGAGGGCGCGAAGGATTGCAAGGCCAGCACGCAAGCGCCCATCGAGGCGCACGCCTATAACCCGCAGACGATCATTCTTCGAGAGAATCTTTGCGCCACGTTCGAGGCGCCTTTCATGTACGTTCTGCTGGGATCGACGAAGGCGCTGCTAATCGATACCGGCGACGTTGCAGATCCGAATCAGATGCCGCTGGCGAAGACGGTGATGCATCTACTGCCTGAGGATGGAGCGGGAAAGCACGTACTGATTGCCGCGTCCTTTGTTGCAGGAACGATGCTCATTGTTCTGGTGCTGATGGTGTTTCGTTGGCGCCGCAGGCGCGCGTAAAGCCGCGAGCTAAGTCTGACAGGCGCTAACGCGGACTTCCGGACGTGATGGTTTGTGATGCGAAAACAGGAACCGCAGATCCCTCTACTACGCTTCGCTTCGATCGGGATGACAAAGGGTAGGTTGGATCCGGGCGTGATGGTTTGTGATGCGGAAACAGGAACCGCAGGTCCCTCCACT
>PLZN01000382.1 GCA_003152195.1 Acidobacteriaceae bacterium | reverse complement strand
TCACCGCCGGCGTGAGGTTCATCCAGGCCGCTTGTTTGGTGTTCTCTACCCCGTCCACGACCTGGGCTACGTCGTGCAGAAAGACGGGGGCGTTGTTGCGGTAGGCTATGACGACATCGTTGTAATCCTTGCTGGTGACCAATTGATCGTTGGCGTCGATCTGATAATCCTGCCGGGGCCCGTCAAAGTTGCCTTTCGCCTGATTCACGCTGGCAGAAACCAGCGCGCTTCGTACCGCTTCCATGTCGATGCCGTACGATTGGAGCTGTGCCGGGTTCACCTGAATCCGCACCGCCGGCTTCTGGCCGCCGCTGATGCTTACCAAACCAACGCCGCTGAGCTGGGAGATCTTCGGCGCTAGGCGTGTGTCGACCAGATCCTCGACCTGCGAGAGGGGGAGCGTTTTGGAAGTAATTCCCAGCGTGAGAACGGGCGCGTCGGCAGGATTGGTTTTACTGTAGATCGGCGGCGCCGGCAGATCTGAAGGCAAGAAGCTCTGCGCGGCGTTGATCGCCGACTGGACCTCTTCCTCGGCCACGTCGATGCTCAGCGAAAGATTGAATTGCAGGACCACGACCGAGGTGGCGCCGGAGCTGGTGGAGGTCATCTGGCTCAGGCCTTGCATCTCGCCGAATTGCCGTTCCAGCGGGGCCGTCACGGTGGTCGCCACCACGTCCGGGCTGGCTCCGGGGTAGAAGGTAAGCACCTGAATCGTCGGGTAGTCGACCTGAGGCAGCGCGGAGACCGGCAACTGCGTGTAGGCGACAATTCCTACAAGCATGATTGCGGCCATCAGCAACGAGGTCGCAACCGGCCGCATGATGAATGGGCGAGACGGGCTCACGGGGCATTGCTCTCATTATTGGAGGGAAGAAGGGTTTGCTTGGAGACGGTGACCTTCGCGCCGTCCTGCAGTTTCTCAAAACTGCTGTCGGCGACTACATCTCCGGCCTTGAGTCCCTGTACTTCTGTCGTTGAGGACTCACTGACTCCCGGCTCGATGTCATGAATATGCGCGACCCCGTTTTGAATCAAAAAGACGTAGGCCGTGTCTCCATTGTGCTGGATGGCAGAAGAGGGAATCAGTATTACATTCTGGAGCGTTTTCAACAGCAGACGGGCATTCACAAACAGGTTCGGAAAGAGGGCGTTGTCCTTGTTTTCGAAGACCGCGCGCAGTTTCAGGGTTCCTGTCGTGGTGTCGATTTGATTATCGGTGCTTTGCAGTTTTCCGGCTGCCAGCTCCGTCTGCCCGGAGCGATCATACGCATCCACCACGAGTGGCTGGGCGTTTCGCATCTGCTGTTGCAGTGCGACCACGCTGTCTTCAGGAATCGTGAAAACCACGGTAATGGGATGCAACTGGGTGATGACCACCAGGGGCGTTGCGCTTGAGGCCACGACTTGATTGCCCGGATCGACGAGACGCAGACCGACGCGGCCGGAGATCGGCGCGGTAATGTGGCAGTATGCGACCTGCACCTGGTCATAATCCACCGTGCCCTGATCGGACTTGACCGTACCCTGCTCTTGCAGAACCACCTTCTCCTGGTCTTCCAGCGTCTGCTTGGGGATGGCATCTCGCGCCGATGCCACCTGGTAGCGCGCCAAATCCATTTTGGCCTGCGCCAGCAGATTGGTGTCTCTTTCCAGAACACCCTGCGCCGTAAGTAACTGGGCGCGGTAGGGACGTGAATCGATCTCCACCAGCGGATCTCCCTGGTGCACGAACTGGCCTTCGCGATAGTGAACCTCGGTGATCAGTCCCGTGACCTGGCTGGTGATGGAGTCGGTATGAACAGGCGTGACGGTGCCGATGGCGTCGAGGTAAACACCGATGTCGCCTTGTTTTGCGGTTGCGATGGAGAGGTTTACCGTCCCGCCGGCCGCGCCTCGCCGGCCGCCGGCGGGTCGCGTTGAAGGCGCCTGGCGGTGGTATAGAGTCCACCAGAAAAGCAGGCCAAAGGCGAGCAGAATAACAAGCCAGACCAGGATGCGAACCCCACCGGAGCGGTGGGGAGGGGGCAGTTGGTGCTCCGGCCCGATGTGCGGATCGGTTGCGCGCGGCTCCGGTTGGTCGTGTCTGATTCGGGTGTCGCGAATGTCGTCTTGCATCAGTTAACCTGGCGTCCTTTGCGGTCTTTTCTGCTCCGGGTTCGCGTTCTTCAAGGGCGTACCGCCGGGTGTGCGGTCCGGCCATAATGGCCGCCGGGAGGGGTGGCCTCTGCTCCAGCCGGGTTCCCAGCCAGTCAAAGCTGGGGGAAGGGCGATTCATGGATGAGCAACGGCACGCACGGGCAGACGCTGTTGGAACAGTCTTTGGCGTAACCAGCCAGGGAAGACCGATCGGTATTGAAAAGGTAGCCGTTGCCCCGCGGTCATCAGCCCCCGACTTTGCGGCAAAGCCCCTGAAAAGCCGCCTGCCTGCAGGCGGAAGTCGCCAAGATTCTCTGGCACCGTAAAAGGATAGACGAGGGACCCGCGTCGTGAGACGCATGCTCCCTCTCAGTGCTCTCTGATGAGAATAACGCAGGCGGGGATCCTGGGAAAGCCGTTCAGGAACTCGGGGTCTGGAAGGCCGGCGGTTTGCACCAGCGACGTGGGAGGATCATGATTCTTCCCCACCGCTTTCCCAGAACAGTTCCGCAGCGCTAACCGGCAAGCAACTATCACATTTGCACGAGGGTGTTCGCCCCACCTGCGCGGGGGAAGCTGTGAAGAGCTCAGATGTGGGAAACCACTGCGCTCTACCGGCCGGTTTTCCGGCCATCGTTGCAAACCCCAAGCCTGATTTCGTTCTTCCTGAACGAAATCTATATGAAGATTAGTCCGCGTCTCATTAGTTCTTGTTGAGTCATTCTCAACTTACCCTCAAGGTACTTACCGAATAAGGCAGTTGATTGCGAACTATGCGGCTCTGGCAAAAAGAGACCCCCGGCTTGCCGGGGGTCTCTTCCATGATCTGTGTAGATTCCCGGGTCGACCAAACCACGCTCTAGAGGACAGCGTCTTGCAATCTTGTCGCCCGGAATCCTCTAGCTCGCGGCGGGTTCTTTCTTGGCTACCACCGCGGCGGCGGCCTTCTTCTGGCTCTTCACTCTAGCCCAACGCTTGCGCTGAGCGTCGGCGATGGCCTGACGGGCCTTGGCACTCAGTTTCCGGCGAGTCTTAACTTTGGGAATGAGGGCGGGGGAAGCGGTGGTCGCGCTCTTGCTGACAGACGTTTTGGCGGCATCCGTGAGGATGGCGCGCGCCTGGCGAAGCTTCGCGATCTCTTCATCAATGGCGTTCAATATTTGGTCGTTCAAGTTGTTCCTTTCGGGGGTGGAGGGGGAGGTAAAAACATAACTAGCGCTCCTAGGAAAGAATAGCAGGTTAGCTGCCCGGCGATTGCCCATTGTGTTAGACCCCTGCTGACTTTGGAGCATTACCACTTTTACCATGGTGTGGCGAACCTGGTTATATGCAGCCGTCCTTTGGCGGGCGGCTTTGCCAAGGGCAGTTATTACGCACATTCAAGGCTGCGGCGTCACGAACGCGGTCCTGTTGACCCGATCAGTGGATGAAGACAAAGCCAAAGAAGAGACGCCCCGGATTTCCTACTGCGTGGCGCCACCAATGGGCGCGTGTGCGGCTTTCTTTAAGGAAAGCCGCATCTGGAGTTTCTACATTTTCTCTTAGCGGTGTTTTTTCGCGAGACCTGGAACTGTTGACTAATATGAGTCGGTTCATTTTATTATGATAGACCGACCGACGTGTTCATGGGATGCTTGTATGGGAGGCATACTACTCGGGAGACCATGGACGAAGACCTTCGCTACCTCATCCTCGATATATTCGAAGAGTCTCTCGAGGCCCAGCTCCGTGCCGTCCGGCGTCTGCGCGAGCCCGCCGCTTCATCGGCCCCGGCGCGTACAAGTATGTCTCAGGTAGATATGGCTTACGACATACTCAAGAGGGCGCGCGGCCCCTTGCACGTCTCCGTTCTGCTGCAGCGCATGGAGGGCGCCTTTGGGGTGGCCGTGGACCGCGAAAGCCTGGTCTCCTCGCTAAGCAAAAAGATCGCGCGCCGCGATCGCTTCACCCGCACCGGCAAAAACACTTTCGGTTTACTGGCGGAAGCGAAGTGAAACCTACGCTCTTGGCGGCCTTCTTGCGGCTCACCGCGCCATGGCGCAGCGTCTTCGCGCAGCCACGCACTCTGCTCCGTGCGCAACGTCAGGCGCTGGGCTGCTTGCTGGTTCTCGGGCGCGCCACCTTGTCGCGCATCTTGTGGGTCAACGGACGGGAAAACCACAGTTGGCCGGGGGAATATTTCCTGCATTCCCGCGCTCCCTGGGAACCGCAAGCGCTGTTTGCGCCCCTGCTGAAAGAGGCTTTGGTCTTCTGCCCCGGGCGCTTGATCGGCGTCGCTATCGATGACACGCGCTTGCGCAAAACCGGACGGCAAATCGTACAGGCAGCTTACCAGCGCGATCCGTTGTCACCGCCCTTTCACACCAACTTGATCCTGGCGCTGCGCTTCCTGCAAGCCTCCCTGCTTTGGCCTCTGCATCGCTCCAGCCCGTCTTCGGCCCGCGCCATCCCTATCCGCTTCGAAGAAGTTTCCATCGTCAAGAAACCAGGCAAGCGCGCCGGGGATGCAGCTTGGCAACAGTACCGCCAGGACCGCAAGCGGTTCCATCTCTCCCAGCGCTTCGTCCACAGCATGGCACAGTTACGCAACGCACTGGATGTGGCCGGCGGCCAGGGCAAGACCCTGGTGATTGCCGGCGATGGCAGCTTCTGCAATCGCACCGTCTTGGCTACCATCCCGCAACGTACCGTGTTGATCGTGCGTTCCCGCAAAGACGCCCGGCTGTGCTTTCCCGCCCCCGCCGGTACCCGCCGCATCTACGCCCAAACCAAGTTCACTCCCCAACAAGTGCGTCAGGACGAGCGCATTGCCTGGCAGATGGCCAAGCTGTTCTACGGGGGCAAGCGGCGCAGAGTCCGCTATAAGCAGGTTTCCAGTTTGTTATGGCAGGGCGGCGCGCGTACCCGGCCCTTGCGCCTCTTCGTCCTGGCGCCTACGGCTTATCGCAAACGCAAGTCGGCCCGCTGGTACTATCGCCAGCCAGCCTTCTTGTTTACCACCGACTTGACCTCTTCGCCCAAACAACTGCTGCAGATCTATTTCGACCGCTGGCAGATCGAGGTCAATCACCGCGAGGAGAAGGATACCCTGGGCATCGGACAAGCCCAGCTATGGAATCCCATCGCCGTTCCCAAACAACCGGTGCTGGCCGTGGCCGCCTACAGCGCTCTGCAACTGGCCGCCTTGCAAACTTTTGGCCCTGGGCGTGGCCAGGCCTATGCCCCGCTGCCCAAGTGGCGACGTCATGCCCATCGCCCCTCCTGCTTAGACCTCATCACCCTGCTCCGCAACGAGGTCGCCGACCATCCCGAACTCGTCGCTCCCCTCCGCATTCGCACCGCTGCCACCCAGATGGTCTGCTCTGCCGCTGCCTGAAAATGTAGAAACTCCAGGCTCATGCCTCCGGCATGAGCGCTTATCTTCCACGTCGTGAATTCCTCAGGCTTGCTCTGGCTGGTTCCTGTCTACCGTTTCTTCCCCGCTCAGCGTGGGGAAACGCCACTACGTGCGACCGAACAACTTGGTATCGCAATGCCAAGTTTGGCATGTTCATCCATTGGGGCCCCTATTCGCAGGCTAGCGTGGAAGCCTCATGGCCCATCATGGTGCCGAAGGCGGGCGGGATTACCGAGGCTGAATATCGGGCGCTGCCCCAAACCTTCAATCCGGTGAACTTTGATCCGCAGGCGTTTGTCGATCTCGCGCGATCGGCGGGGCAAGAGTACATGGTGTTTACCACCAAGCATCACGACGGCTTTTGCATGTTCGATTCCGCCTATACGGACTACAAGATCACGAATACTCCTTACCGCAAAGACATAGTCGCGCAGCTCTCAAAAGCCTGCGGCGAGGATGACATGCCTCTCGGCTTATACTATTCGCCGCCGGACATGCACCATCCCGACTTCCGTGACACAACCAGGCTAGCCAAAGAAAACTGGAATGGGGAACCTGAGCGGCCGGAGTGGCCGGGCTATCTCCAGTACATGCAATTGCAGCTGAGGGAGCTGCTGACCCATTATGGTCCAGTCGCAATTATCTGGTTCGACGGCCTCCACAATCAGAGGAAGTACGACGGTGCGCGTGTGATCGAAATGATCCGCGAATTGCAACCAGCTACGCTGGTCAATGACCGGATCGGCGTGGATGCCGATTACGAAACCCCGGAACAGTTCATTCCCACCGCGATTCCCACCAAGGGTGTCGTGCTGACAGGCATTGACCCAAAAGTATCCGGGAAGCTGAAGAATACAGTTCCGCGTCCGGAGGATTTCCGCCTGTGGGAAACCTGCATGACAATCAACAATACCTGGGCCTATAACAAGAATGATCACGATTACAAATCCGAACAGACGCTGATCAGGGCACTGGTCGAAGTAGCCAGCCGTGGTGGGAACTTCCTCTTGAATGTGGGACCGCAGCCCGACGGCCAGATCCAGCCAGAGTTCCAGCAAAGGCTGCGGGCTGTCGGGGCCTGGCTCACGCTAAACGGCGACTCGATCTACGGCACGACCTATGGACCCGTGCAGGGAGTTGCTGGTTTGCGGACTACGGCCAAGGGCAAGTCCATCTATCTGCACCTGTTCGACTGGTCTCCTCCAACCTGCGAGATTAAGGGCATCGAGGCAAGAGTCATGTCGGCTCGCCTGCTTGCGAATGGGAGAACGTTGACCTATCGTCAGACCGAGGGCAAACTGCAGATCGATATTCCTCAGGAAGCGCCCGACGCGAACGTCAGCGTCATCGCGCTCAAGACCTACTAGCGTGTTGAGTAAAATGATGTATCTAAGATTGGTCTCGCGGAGTCTACAGCTGCCTGCCTTGAAGGGGACGGGCTTTACAGGTTGCAGTTCCTTAAGCGGCAACGCTAAGCCCGTACCTTTCATCCAGAGACTTTTTCCGCAGCCTGTTTAGCCCGTCCGCCGATGGACCTAAAATGCCTGGGACTTAGAAGGTTGGCCCGTTGCCGAAGGGTGGATGGCCTTTGAGATTGGGGTCGTAAGCGTGGAGTGCGGCCAGTTTCCCCGCGGGTACGAACGAGTCCCAAGAGGTAGTGGGTGGGGGGATGGGCACACTGGATGAGGTTTCCATGTGCATGGTGACGATCTCCTGCGCCCGGACCGGGAGTTTGTAGGTTGCAGCCTGTGGCAGGCCGGATCGTTTGCCCCCCACCAGATCAGTNNAGCATGGCATTGCGATGGGAAAAAAGTACTTTGATGGTTGCAGTTCCTGGCATACCCAGCGACTCGACCATGCGCAGCTCGACATGATTGCCCTCGCGGCGCAGCGCTTCGACAATCACATTGTCTGAAGTCTCGACAAACGATCGCGCCGGCATCGCGGCCCGGCCCGGAATCACCACTGGCTCGCGGTTATACTCCCAGGCCATTTGCGCGATGTGGGCTTCTGACCATGCCCCCTCATAGCCCACAATGGAATACTGCATCAGGTGCCGTCCCTGGCCGCTCAGCCAGGCGTTGGGATATCCGTGGTATTCGTCCTGCGCGTTGATCAGGTAAAGAATCGGCGTGCGGCCGTTCAACTCACGGCCGCTCAGGCCGCGATCCAGAATGGCAAAGCCGCCGCCGCCGGAGAGCGCATAATCAACCCACCGCACAGCAGGGACGATGCCCTTGGTCCACCCGTGCAGCTGCGGATCAGGCCTGGTCCAGGCACCGTGCGAAAAGCCGAACGGGATGCCGCGCCGCACCTGCAAAATGTCCATAGCCAAGGGAAACTCCGCAACCACAACGGTATGGTTCGGAATGTCATTGAGCTCGGTTTCGAAATCGATGCGCGGGCTCTCGTGGTAGAGCCGGACAAGCCGTCGTATCGCTCCGCCTCCATAAAACGTGCCGCCGGCTTCGATCGTCCAGGCGACANNATCTCGAGCTGGCAACTCGCGTTCGCTCCGGCCGAGGAGCCATAAAGTCGGCGGGTGCATCGTTCCGCACCTTGGTGGGCTGCTCGGCAACGATGACATTCGCCTCGGCGCCCAGTAACTCCCGCTTGGTTTTTTTGGATTTGAGACTGGTGAGCGCGCCCGTTGCGCGATCGAAGCGAGCCAGGTAGTAACTCGTCTCGATCACTTCGGGAAGCTCAACAACTTCAGGTGTGGCTGCAGAGCGCCGGGCCAACTTCAAGCCGCAGGCGCTGATGGAAGGCATCTCCACCTGGCAGAGAACAGATCCATTGGGTAGCAATTCGGAGGCCAGTCCGTCAGGGCTGGCGCCCGCGGGTAACTGCAATTCCACGGGATCCTTGCGCTTCCAGTTGAGAGGATTGAACAAGCCGATCTCGTCGCCTGCAGGCAAGAGCGACTTGCCCGCGGAGTCGAGCGTCTGCCCGGTGGTCATCTTCACCCATTCAAACCGGTCCTGCACATCCCATGATTGTTCGCTGACAAACACCATGCCGCCGGCCGAGCCCCAGAGCGTATTGCGATCCATGTTCAGGCACATCAGAATCCACGAGTCATGGAGCGCCCTCGCCGGGTACTCGAAGGTATTTTCTTGTGCCTGCAGACTCGCGATGGTAGCCAGCATCTCCGCGGCCTGCAGAGCATGTTCATTGCGGCGATACCGGGTCTTGACTTCAGCGCATTCAGTCCAGAATGCATCGAAGTCGTAGGCCGTTCCGCCGTACAAAGTGGGAACCGGTATTTTGCCGGAGGCGATTTCCGGCTGAATGGCGTCCAGATATTGACTCAACGTCGTGAACTCAATTTCTCTCCCGGAGCCGGCCTTGGCCCATTGCTCGAGAAAGTCGCTGGGATAACTCTTGACTATCGGAGCCAGCGCGTAGTCGTCCCCGCCGGCAAGGAGCAGGATTGGGGCCCCGCCAGGAGTAATCGATTCCTTGCTGTCGAAGTATTGCGCCAACTTGCTCAATTGCTCGCTGGTCAAAGGAGTCTTGCTGGAGAAGATGGGACCGGCCTCGCTGTATCCGCCTGGGGAAAGAGTCAAAATCTTCGACCCGTCCGGTGAGACAGACCAGTAGATAGTCTTCCCCGTGGGGTTGCGGCGGGTGTAGACGAGCGCCTCGAGACCCAGGCCGGATGCGATCTGCGGCATTTGATCGTGGGTGCCGCAGACATCAATGTTCCACGAATACTTCGGCCGCAACCCGAAGACCTGCTCATACCAGCGCAGGCCCTCCACGCCTAACCGCACCAGGGCTTCGCCGCCCGACAGGTTGATGGTCGATTCCAGAAAATAGGCGTTCACCAGCTCCACGCGTTTCTCCGCAACCCGCCGCTTCAATTCAGGAATTCGCTCGGGTTGGAAATTCATAATGGCGATGATGTTGTTCACTTCCGAAAGGACAAAGGCGTACCGCGGATCATCGCGCACGCGATCGAGATGATCCAGGTAGCTATTGGCGCAATAAACGCGTTCTCTGGAAAAGGTGGTCAGCCAGCCGCAACTGGCAGGATGGAAGTTCGGAACAAGAAAAACTTTGCGTGGGCCGCTGCCCCCCGTTTGCGCCAAGCCTTCGGCTGAGAAGCCGATCGCTGCCGCGCTGATGGCTGCCATGAACTCACGGCGGTTGAGCCGGGCCTGCTGCCGTTCGTCATGCAACGCTTTCATAGGATTCTCCTCTGCTCGCGAAATTATCTTTATCACTCACTTTGCATGTCCCAGGGCAAGAACCTCCAGCGCGCAGATAATCAGCGTCATTCCCAAGGCTAAGTAGCCGCGACTCGTCCTGCCGGTTCCCGCCCATTCTCCGGTGAAAAAGCCAGCCAGATTGCTGGTGATGATGATCATGCCCATCGACAGCGGCCAACCGAGTACCGTCCCAAAATCGCCGACGCGCGAAACTCCCAGTCCATAGAGAGCCTGGCCGCCGAACCAGAAGGCTCCCATGACTGCGCCGTAGATCCAATTCTTACGCAGAGGGACTGCCAGCAGAATGATGGCAAAGCCGGTCGCCGCGATGGTTGTCATGCGTGGGAGAGACCTCCGGGCACGGCCGATGCGATCCGTATATCAGCCTCATCCAGCAGATCGAGTATCGGCCTGCCGGTCTCAATGGTTTTTATCACCAGGTCATTGATGGCCGACCCGATCTGGGGCCACTCAGCGAGTCGCGGCATCTCGCGCGCGCTGGCGTGAAACGTCTCCAGCTCCCGATAAAAGGGAACGATGCGATTCACCTCGGGATCCTTCCACGTGGATTTGCGACAGCCAGTGCCGCCCTCCAGGGTCAGGAGCTTATCCATTTCCGGGCGCGCGCAGTGAGATAAGAAGCGATAAGCCAGATCCCGGTGAGGACTGCCGGCCGCGATGGCCAGGATCCAATAGATGTTCAGTGATGTTGAGCGGCCATGGACGCCATGCGGGATATGGGCAATCCCTACCCTGCCGTTCACCTTGGACGATGCAATCGTCTCTGCCATGGTGGCGAAGCCGAACCAGTTGACCATCATGGCGATCTCTCCGGCGGCAAACGCAAGCCCCAGGCGAACCGAGTCCATCTCTCTGCTGCCGGGGTGAATAGCTTCGCTGTCCTGAAGCAGATGACGATAGAACGTCAGCCCTTCGGCGGCCGCGGCATGGTTGCAGCGCAAGCCTCCGGAGGCGTCGATCAGATCTCCGCCGCGCGTCCAGAGTTGCAGCAGAAAATCGTAGACGGTGTTATGGCCATCAGGAAATGCAGCGACGGCAGTGCCATTGAGTCCCTGGTGCGGCCGATGAAAGAACCTGGCAATCTGCAGAAACTGGTCCCAGCTCGCAGGGATCCGCAGGGGAACACCAAAACGCTCCTGGTACGCTCGTTGTTCGCCAGGATCGGTGAACAGGTCTTTGCGATAGATCAGGCATTCCGGCCCGTCGTGATAAGGAAGTCCCAAGATGTATCCGTCGAAGTTCTGTAAACGCAGCAGAGAATCCGTCCAGTCATGGGGATAATCCTGCGGTGGATTTTCTGCGATGTAGGGAGCCAAATCTACGACCGACTTCGCTTCATAGATGGAAGGAGCCCAGTCGGTGTTGATAAAGGCGACATCCCAATCTCCGCGCGGAAGCCCTTCCTTTTCGAAGAGCGACTCCATCAAGGGGTGAAGATCCAGGCCTTGGGCATCCAATTGCAGCCCGGAGCAGGCCCTGGTCTCAAAGTCAATCCATTGCCGTTGTATCGCGATCTCAAAAGGATCGAACTTACGGATGGCAATGCGAAACTGGTCCTGGCGCCTCATAGCTTCTCGATCTGGAGGCTGATGTTGTGATCCACGCCGAGCATACGGGGGATTTCTATCCTCATCACCCGGACGCCGAATGGTGCAGGACGCAGCCTTTCGTCCAGCGCATCTGTCATGGAACCATGATCTTCAGCATTGGCATTGGCCTGACCGCAGGTGAGATCAACCCGCACGCGATGAGCCATGGCTACGACAAGCTTCGCTTTGTCAAACCGGTCTTTATCAACGACACGATCCGAACAGAAGTCACCATCGAAGAAAAACGCAGCGATGAAGCCCGGACCGGCTACGGCTTTGTGGTCGAAGCCTGCAAGGTGCTGAATCAGCATGACGCCGTGGTTCTGGTGTGCAAGCACCTGCTGTTGGCCGAGCGAAGTAACAAAAGTTGAATCCCCCTTCCGCATCGCAAACGCGCGAAATCGCCGGAGGTGAACCTCGTTCAGGGGCCAAATGGATCGTTTACCCACGAACGCTTCTTATAAACGACGTCTCGCAGCAATGTCAAACGACTTTACGGCTGGAAAACCATCACCCGGGCCGCAAGAGTGTCACCGACAACCGCACGATCTTCGACTACACTCGAAGTCTCATGAGGAAAAAAGCCGAACCTGGTTATTTCGTTCCGGCTCTGGAAAAGGGCCTGCATGCGCAGGCAGTTACAGCCTCGCTCGGCCTGCAGCATGGGATCGAGGGGGCAGAACGATGAAACACACGTCCGCGAGAGTTGAATCGCCCCACCCTATCGTCCTCATCGGAGCGGGAGGAATCGCCAGGGACGCGCACCTGCCGGCCTATAAGAAGGCGGGTTTCCGAGTAACCGGCATCTTTGATCTCGATCGAGCGAAGGCGCAATCGCTGGCCGATGCGTTCGCCATCGGGAATGTGGCTGACAGCTTGGAACAGGCCGTACGAACCGCGCCCGAGGGAGCCGTGTTTGACGTGGCCACCCCGGCCGCGGCCCTTCTTTGCGTGATTCCTCATTTACCCAACGGCAGTGGGCTGCTCATGCAGAAGCCGATGGGGGAGACTCTTGCCCAGGCCAGGGAGATCCGCGAGCTCTGCCGCAGCAAGAGCCTGACCGCCGCAGTCAACTTTCAACTGCGCTTTGCGCCGGCTATCCAGGCAGCGCGAAGGCTGATTGCGGAAGGCGCCATCGGCGACCTGCACGACATGGAAGTGCGCGTCTCCGTCTATACGCCGTGGCATCTCTGGACGTTTTTTTATGGCATTCCGCGGGTTGAGATTCTGTATCACTCCATCCACTATCTCGATCTGATGCGGTCCTTCCTGGGTGACCCGCACCGCATCTACGCAAAAACACTGAAGCACCCGAAGATGGTCCAACTGGCATCGACCCGGTCTACCATGATGCTGGACTACGGCGATACGATCGGCGCCAGCATTTCCACCAACCACGGACACGAGTTCGGACTCAAGCACCAGGAATCCTACGTCAAGTGGGAGGGCACACAGGGCGCGATCAAGACTCGCCTGGGGCTGCTCATGGACTACCCCAAGGGTGTACCAGAAGAGACCGAGCTATGCCAGCTCTCGGAAGGCGGCCCGGCGGAGTGGAAACGCATTGAGGTAGAGGGTTCCTGGTTCCCTGACGCCTTCATCGGTACCATGTCGAATGTCATGAACTTCCTTGATGGAGTGGACGAGCGCCTCGTCTCATCTGTCGAGGATGCGTATCGGACCATGGCTCTGGTGGAAGCCGCCTATGGGTCCAGCAGCCGTGGGGGAACGCCTGTTTCCTACGACTGATTCCGGCCGGCCGGGGCGCCTTGTTCCTCTTTCCATTCCTGGACAGGTGGGAGTGCCGACCCAAAGAAAACTGCGGACGAAACCCAAAATGAGGGAGAAAAATGAAGATCACCAGACGCGAACTATTGAAACGCTCGCACTTGACGGCAATGAATATAAGAATCCGATTCACAGGGTGACGCTGCTCGATTCGGCAGCCACGCTTCGTTTCACTCGCGATAAGAGCGGGCTGACTATTACGCTGCCACCGGAAAAACCTAACGATTATGCTTATGCCTTCCGTATCTCATAATGCTGGATCAGATGGCTACTCGAAATTCAACTGTCGGGAGCGCTTACGATTTCGGCTATTTCTACAGTGCGACGTAATGCGATGCTCGCATAGGCCGCCTCGACCGCGGCAAAAGTCTTCTCCAGGTATTCACGGGCCTCTGTTTCGAAGGGGCGACCGGTTTCCAGGCAATCGATGAAGTGGGCCTGCGTAGCATAAACGCTATCGCCGCGATATCCACTCGTAAAATCATCCGTCCAGATCTTCTGATGTCCAGACCAAATTTCACCTAGGTTGGTTATGCGGATCGATCCTGATTCTCCCTCGAAAGTAGCCTCGTCGGGAGATGGACCACTGTCGTGATGGTCCAAGAGGCTATGACCGTCAACCCATCCAATCATTTGATTGACGTGCCGCAAGGTCAGGATTGCATGATCCTCGCCAACGATGTGATCGTTTCTTCTCGCGGCTTCCGCATAGATCGAACTAATATCTCCGAACATGAAACGTGCGGTGTCCATGTGATGCACTAGGGTCTCATCGATGATCAGACGGCGCAGCTGCCGGAAATAGGATTGTTTTGCATAGGGCTCATCGCCCGCGCCGCCGTTCCATCGGTATCGGAATCCATAACCCAGCGGAGTTCCAATATCGCCCCGGGCAATCATCGCGCGCGCTTCCCGATACCAGGGCTGCCACCGCCAATTTTCGTGAATCATGAGCCGGGTGCGATACTTCTCGGAAATCTCCACGATGCGGCAAGCGCCTTCCCAATCGGCCGCCAGCGGTTTTTGACAAATAATTGCCAGACCTCTCTCCGCCACCATAGAGATCAGCTCCAGGTGCGCGCTCGAGCGAGTGACAATATCAACAAAATCCAGGTCTTCGGCATCCAGCATTTCTCCTGCCGAGAAATAAAATCGCACCGCGGCGGCCTGGGCCCGTTCGATTTGACGATCGCATGCCGCCACAATCTGGACATTCTGCATCCGCTTCCAGGCCTCCCGATGATGTTGGGAGAAGAATCCACATCCGATCAATCCACCCCTAAGAACCTTCACAATTCTCCTACTCCTTGCCGAACAACAGGTGAGCCGGGTTCGTGCACATCATTTGGTGAATGTCTTCGGGGGAAAAACCCGAGCTACGCAACTGTTCTGCGTAGAGCCGCAACCCTTCTGCTGGCGGAGGCGTTTGTGGTTGGCCGAGGTCCGTGGATAGCACGGTGGTCTTCACGCCAGCCTCGGTGATCGCTTGTTCGATCACCTGCAAGGGGACGCTTCCGCAAAGATACGTCGTGGAAACAAAGCACCGTTCAAACCACACGTTGCCCTGCTGTGCCAGTTCTTTCTGGAGTTCGATTGGGTAAAACGTCGGCGCCCACTCCGGGTGCGTAATCAGGATTTTGCGCACCCCGCATCGCCGTGCCTGGTGGATCAGAACCAACGATTCGTTGGGACTCAAGTGGCCTGTACTAAGGATACAATCACTGGCCGCGATCGCTTCAAGGATGGCGTGTG
Organism: Acidobacteriaceae bacterium; assembly: GCA_003152195.1. Classification (GTDB taxonomy): domain Bacteria; phylum Acidobacteriota; class Terriglobia; order Terriglobales; family Acidobacteriaceae; genus PALSA-350. Next base: position 11,725 of record PLZN01000382.1, on the reverse strand, counting down.
CTTCCGGAACCAGGCCGCCACTCGAATCAAGAACGGAAATGCCACCAGACTCGCCATGATACAAACGGTGGTTGAGAGCCGACCTGGTGGGCATCCAGATCTCCTTTGCTCCCATGGCCAGCGCGAGCTTCACGGCCGCAACGTTCAGACCGCCAACCGTGCTGTTCAGAACCAGACCCCCGAAAACCTGGATACCGGAGATCACCTTCGACACCAGCCACGCGCGCTCAACCGTAGAATTCTGATGAGACTTGATAAGGATGGCGCCCATTCCAGCCCGCTTCGCCTCACTGGCAAGCTCCAGATCATTGAAGCGCCGAATATCCACGTCAGGCGAACTGTGCACGTGAAGATCGATGGCTCCTTCCAGACAATCGGGCAAAACGCTCATCTTGCTACTGCCTCCTGAGAAAGCTGTTCTCTACTTTCTGCCTGATGCCGCGTGTCCCGCCGCGTCTACCAGGTAGAGCACCGCATCGCCGCTGAACGGTGGGGCGAACGATTGCGTGGAGGAGCCGGCGCGAATAGGATCTTTGACAATCGTCGCACCCGTCGTCGGGTTGAACCATTCCACCGCCAACATCCTTGACGCAGGCATAGCTGACAGATCCATCGTGAACGCGCCGCCGGAAGGAGCATAAACCAGGTACTCCGCGCCCACGGATGGGGTCTGGGCCAAGCAATATCCTGTCGAGCTGAGAGACCCATGCGGAGTGACCAGGGCAAGATTCACCTTGCGGGAATATTTCAACGTGTATCCGAGATTATCCCTGAGGTTGTCGTAGCGCGGGTCCGGGCCGCTGCAAATTCCGTTGGTTGGAGAGACGCACAAGTTCCGTTTCTCCCGCGGATACTCCACCAGGTATGGGTCCATGAACAGTACCTGGCTGCCGTTCAGGAGGTTCTCCCATGTATAGTTGCGGTTTTGTTGTGGTGTCTCCTTCCACATCTCCCAATAGGAGTGATCGCTGTCGTTGATGTTGACTTTGCAGGCGGGTTTCCCGCTGCCGCAGGACGTGGTCGGCGAAATCCTTCCCGCGGGCGCGGCCCAATCCGCATTCGAGTTGTAAACCGTCTCGTCTGGGGAGTGTATGAGCGCGGCATACCCGATCGGGTGTTGATACCGCTTTCCGGACTCATAGGTTCTAGTGTGGGAAATCTCATGGTCGTTCCACCACTGCGTATTGTTGGGAGCCTCTTCGGAAACGATCCAGAGCACATTCGGCAAATCGTTCAAGGTATCAATCACCTTATCTACATAAGCGTCCTGGAACCGGGTAATGGCGTTGGGAGCCGTCATCGTTATGGAGGCGGTGCCCTTGGGTCCGCCGGTGTAACCGTCGTCGATGCCATTGATGTTATTAGAGCCGGTGAAAGGGTAGCCGTCGCTCGCACAGCGGAACAGGTTGAGAAACTCACCTGTGAATAGATAAACACCAGCGTAGATACCGGCGTTATTCAGGGCCTGAGTCCTCGTACGTAAGCGATCGAAATAGCTTGGGTCGAACTTCGTAAGATCAAATTTCAATCCGCCGTCCGTTGCTTTTCCTGGGCCGGTCCTCAACCATGGTTGTGGACTAACCGTCAGATCCGGCGGCAAACTTGCGGTGGCTGGAAGAGAGCAGAATTTCGGCATTTCCGCCCGCCACAGTAAGGTAAAGTTCTGTCCATGCGCGGCGAGGAAGTGGATGAAGGCATTGAAATCTAATGCCTGCGGGGAGCCATCGCTGCCCCAATCCTGCAGCGTGTTCCACGTCTGCGATCCGGTCAAGATAAGAACGGTGCCGTTGGCGTCTTTAAAATAGTGAGGATTGTCGGAGGCCACGAGCGGCCCGGCGATTGGCGCAGCCGCTTCAGGCCGCGCGAACTGCGCGGCGAATAAGGAAACGAACAGGGCAAGCCCGAACCGAAAATGCAGCATAGGTCCTCTCGAGCAGCGAAAACGGTCCCCGGGCCCGCCAATGAGTCAAAAACAGAGAGTTCGAAGAGATTCGGTAAACCCGCTTCTATCCGCGCCCGATAAAAGGCATCTTCGTCGCCATCACGGTGATGAACTGAACGTTCGCGTTCAACGGCAGGCTGGCCATGTAAACAACAGCGTCGGCAATGTGCCTTGCGTCTATCCTCGGTTCAACAACGATGTCGCCGTTTGCCTGCAGCGCTCCGCCCTGCGGTGTCCCGGTCATTTCCATGCCCGCGTTGCCGATATCGATTTGCCCGCAGGCAATATCGTGCTCGCGGCCGTCCAGCGAGATGCTCTTGGTGAGCCCGGTAATGGCATGTTTCGTCGCGGTGTAAGGCGCGGAATGGGGCCGAGGCGCATATGCCGAAACCGAGCCATTGTTGATAATGCGCCCTCCCCGCGGCTGCTGCACCTTCATCAGGCGGATTGCCTCCTGGGCACAAAGGAATGATCCGGTAAGATTCACGCCCACGGCTTCGCACCATTGCTCGTAGCTCAGATCTTCCGTTGGGGTTCCCGTAGGATTCACGCCAGCGTTGTTAAAGAGAACATCCAGCCGGCCGAATCTCTCGCGAGCGCTCGCAAACAGGGCTCGGACGGAGCCGGGTTGGCTGACGTCGGTGGAAACGGGATGCATATTGGCGCCTCCGGGGTCGGCGAGTGCCGCTGTCCGTTCGAGTTCCGCGATGCGGCGGCCAGCCAGCATTACCGAGTAACCGGCAGAGTGCATTGCCAGCGCGACCGCCCGGCCGATACCACTGCCTGCTCCGGTGATGATCGCTACTTTGCCGTCACCATCGCGGCTGCCTGTGAGATCCGTCTTCATGAAACCCCCTCCGCCCCACGTCTATTCACCGAAAACTACTATAACAATCCTGATCGCGGTCCTACTCCAAAACACTGTCCTTAGCAACGGATCTTGGGTGCCCCATACCCCCCGGATTTACTGTTGAGCGCGGTGGGTCTCACGAGCTTATGCGGCTTTCATTGAGAAAAGCCGCATGGACCTTGCGGAACCCATCGGCCTCATGGGAATTCGGGGATATAGGGCACCCTCCATTCCTCAGCGCCTGCTGGGGAGGTGGTTAAGGAAGGGGCGGGCGGGGAGGCTGCAAACCGGCCCGTGTGGGTCAGTCTTGCCCCCGTAAAGGCTTTCCCGAACCCTCCCATACATCCAATCAGCCGAAGATTGAATCTTCATAAATGTTTTAGGCGGATCAAATCGGGCTGTATTGCAACCGAGGATAGGCGGTTCTATCTACGGCTTGCAATCGGCCTTTACACAACGCGCTGGTTACGAGGTGGTTACGCGGAGCGCCTCGCCGCGAAGGAGAAAGTATGCTGATCATTCTCATTATTTTGCTGCTGGTTTTCGGATTCGGCGGCTATCGCCTGGGACCTGGAGTCGGTTACTACGGCGGCGGCGGCATCAGCCTGATCATCCTGATTGTCATCATTCTGCTGCTGTTGAAGGTCATCTGAATCGCTCCCGAATCGGACGCGGCAACGGCTCCTTGGGAGGTGCGGCAAGAATCCTGATCCGGGAGCTACGGGCGCGAAAGATCACTAAGGAAGAGTTGCTCTCAATCGGGCTGGCGCACCGGCAGGGCGCGCAAACGCGCGCCTGGGTGCGGCCCGTGTGAACGGTGATTCTCGCCTGACCGAAGGCTGGCGCCCTCCCCCGAGGAACCAGATTGACAGTCTCGGAAAATCACCGTTTGGGCAAATTTATTGAAACACAGGTGGTTGTTAGGAACGTTATTAGCAAGTAAAAGTTTGATAATCGTATTCGTATTGCGGAAATCGGGGTCTCGCGTGGGCGGGAGGGCTCGAGTGTCCGCCGAATTGCTCGCATCTTGATGGCACGCGAGGGCAGCTTTCCAGGCATCGCGTTTCCTCGTGGTGCTGCCGGCTCCGGGAAGTTAAAAGCTGCCAAAACCCCGGGGGAAATGCTCTCCAAGCAAAGGAAGGCGGTACAGTAACACACAGGGGGAGCAATCTCAGTGGATCAACCGCATTCCGACGCTCTGGTGTTTTTTGGCGCCACCGGCGACCTCGCTTACAAGCAGATCTTTCCGTCCCTGCAAAAACTGGCAAAACGCGGAAAGCTGGTTGGGCCCGTAATTGGCGTGGCCAAGGCGGGCTGGAATCTTGAACAGTTCAAAGCGCGAGCGCAGGACAGCATCGAAAAGCACGGAGGAATCGATCCGGTAGGCTTTCCCGAACTCATCGGCAAACTTCGGTACGTCGACGGCGACTATAAGGATGCACAGACGTTTGCCAACGTTCGTAAGGAACTGGGCAGCGCGAAAAATCCCCTCCATTATCTCGCCATCCCACCCGTTCTGTTTGGCCAGGTCCTCACGCAGTTGAAGGCGTCAGGTTCGTCGGAAGGCGCGCGCGTCGTCATTGAGAAGCCTTTCGGTAGAGACCTGCCCTCCGCGGAGGCTCTTAACAAAATAGTGCACGAAGTCTTTCCCGAAGAAGATGTCTTCCGCATCGATCATTATCTGGGCAAGAATACCGTCCAGAATGTGATCTACTTTCGCTTCGCCAACGCCTTCCTCGAGCCGATCTGGAACAACCTCTACGTGGAAAGCGTTCAGATCACGATGGCGGAGCAGTTCGACGTGCAAGGGAGAGGAAGCTTTTACGACGATGTGGGAACGATCCGGGATGTGGTGCAAAACCACCTGCTGCAGCTGCTCAGCAACATAGCCATGGAACCGCCGCCGACCCTCAGCATCGAGAGCTTGCGCGACGAGCGGGTCAAGGTACTCAAGAGCGTCCAGTCCTTGACCGACGCCGATGTCGTTCGCGGGCAGTACAGCGGATACCTCAGCACAGCTGGAGTTAAGAAGGACTCCCGTACGGAGACCTACGTGGCTATCCAGCTGGCGATCAATTCCTGGCGCTGGCGGGGTGTGCCCTTTTTTATCCGGTCGGGAAAGTCGCTGGCTACGACAGAGACCGAGGTGGTCGCCAAACTGCGGCAGCCGTGTGCGATCTTCGCCGCGGAGCCTCCGCCGCCCAATTACGTGCGCTTCCGCATCAGTGGTGATCCAGTCATCGCGATTGGAGCCTCGATCAAAACCGCCGGCGACCAATTGCGGGGATGTTCGATCGAACTGATCGCCGATCAGGAATGTGGGGAGGACACCATGCTGCCCTACGAAGAGCTGCTGGGCGACGCCATGGCGGGAAATCAGACTTGGTTCGCACGCGAGGACTACGTCGAGGAGGCGTGGCGCATCGTGGACCCGATCCTGGACGGGTCGGACGTGCATGAGTATCCATGCGGCGGGTGGGGACCTGCCGAAGCTGACAAACTCACTGCTTCCGTTGGCGGTTGGATCAAACCTAAGTAGGGAATTGACCAGCAGGGGAATGCCCACTCAGGCCAGGGCATCCTGCAGCCGGAAAAGCGAGCCGACGCGGTCCGAAGGTCTGCTGCTGAGGCTGTGCCAGTCGCCGGACTCCGCGACGCGGCCGTTCTCTATAACGTAGATCATGTCCGCGCGCTGAATGGCGGAAACCCGGTGGGCGATCATCAGGACTGTCGTGCGGCCCTGCAGCCGTTCGATCGCGTCGAGAATTCGCTTCTCGTTCTCGAAATCGAGACTGCTCGTAGCCTCGTCAAGAATGAGCAGCCCAGGCTTACGCAACAGCGCGCGGGCCAACGCAATGCGCTGCCGTTGTCCATGCGACAGGAGCATGCCGCGGTCCCCCACCGTCGTATCCAACCCCTGCGGTAACTCGAAAGCAAAGTCGGCGGCGGCCAGGCTTAGACCCTCTTGCATTTCCTGTTCGGAGGCGTCCGGGTTAGCCCAGCGCAAATTCGCCCGCACCGTGTCGTGAAAGAGCACCGTGTCCTGGGCCACATAGCCAACGTGACGGCGCCAGGTGCGTGCCTTCTGCGGCGTAAGCTCCGCGCCGTCGACCAGAACCCGGCCAGTGATCGGGGAAAGCAAGCCGTTGACCATGTCGGCGATGGTGCTCTTTCCCGCGCCCGACGAGCCCACGATGGCGGTGATCTTTCCCGCAGCGATGGTCAGCGACAACTCCTCCAGCACCAGGGGCCGCTGGGCTTCGTATTGGAAGGAAACGCGCTCCAGGCGAATTTCCTGCGCCAGGGAAGGACCCGGCCCAGGCGCGCTGGGCACTTCTGCGTTGGCCAGGCACCCGCGGTAAATAGTCATCAGGTTCTCGAAAGCGGGAAGCTCGCTGAGGAATGCCTGCAACTGGCTTTGACCCGCGGCCAGCCGGGGAATAAGGCGCGTAAAGATCGCAAGCAACAGAAGAATGGAAGCCGGCGCCACATTGAGGATTTCGAGTGAAGCGAAGATGATCGCGCCCAGCACTGCCAGCGACCCGGCTTCGAACCAGAAGGCGGCGGCGGCCTGGCTCCTGGTATTGGCCAAACTTTGCTGCAGGGCCGAGGACTGGAGCGACGAGAACATCGTGAGATCGCTGGTCTGCGCGTCGTAGAACTTCATCGCCTTCAGATTCTGCAGATGTTCCGTTGCGGCCGAGTACACCTCGCTCACGCTCTCTGAGACGGCTGTCCCGCTCTCATGCACAGCGCGCATCCAGCGGCGCGATACCAGCAGCAGGGCCGCCCCGGTCGCCAATACCAGGGAGGTCATTCCCGCGGAAAGCTTCAAGGCGAGGGCAATATACACCAGGGCGAGTATGGCATTGGCCACCGTGCCGATGAGCAGATAAGTGCCGTTGGCAACCCGCGCCAGCTCAGCGGTAAGAGCATGGGTAAAGTCGGAGGAGCGGCGGCGTACCAGGAAGAGCCAATCGGCGTTGATGATGGCTTGGTAGAGGCGTCTGCTGAGGGCCAGCTCGTAGGTGAGCACGGTGCGAAAGGTGAGCACCGACTGCACCCGGCTGAAGAGCGACCGCAGCCCCATGAGCAGCATGAAGATCAGCAGCAAGGTGGCCAGCCACAGCGTGGGTGCCAGTCCGCTGCGCACCAGTAAGACCCGAACCTCGCCGGTATAGTGGCCCACATGTCCCTGGTTGGCCAGGTTGAAACCGGCGACCTGCAGAATGGGGAAGAGCAGGGCCACGCCCAGACCTTCCGTCAACGAAGTGATCGTCATGATGACCACAGCCGCCACCAGCTGCCAGCGTGCAATCTGAATCAGGCTGGAAATATATTGCAAAATGGGGCGTTTGGACCCTGCCCACTGATCCGCTGTGGGGGTGGAATCGGTGGGGGGGACCGGCATGCCTCAAACGATAACAGAGGCAGGCTGCGCCTGGAGATGGCAACATGGGAACCGGTGCTTGGCACGGGGGAAGCGGTATCATGGAGGGAAACCGAAATGACGAATGTGAGTCTCGCATCGATCGTATGTCACACCCCCAATCCGGTGGCTGCGGACGTGGCAGGTGAGACCGTGCTGATGAGTCTGGAGCGCAGTCGCTGTTACGGACTGGGCGGGATCGGCAGTGAAATCTGGAGCAAGCTGGCATCGCCGGTGCGCGTGGCGGATCTGATCGAGGACTTCAGCGGACGCTACGAGGCGGCTCCGGGCATCATCGAGCACGATGTGCTCGAGCTGCTCACGCAATTGGCGGACGAGGGTCTTATCCGCATCTCCTAGCCGAAGCGGTTTCTTTTCTCCATCCTACGGAAAGCCAGAAACGTGGGCATCTGTAAAGCCACCTCGTTCAGGAATTCTTCCGTGCCACCGCCCTCCGGGTGCCCCATCCCCATGAATCCATCTTGACAAAAACGGACGCGAACGCAAGAATGCCGCTGGCTCAGTTTTCCAAAATACGGCATGTCATCTCACATTGTGGTACAGCAAGGCGGAGCAGGAGTCTACAAATTACAGGCACTCGACCGTGCCTTTGGATTGCTTGACCTTCTCGCCTCGAGCCCCGTGCCGCTGGGCTTGGCTGAAATTGCCGGCGCGCTCGAGCTGCACAAAAGCACGGCGCATCGCTTCCTCATGGTGCTCGAACGGCACCGCGTGGTGGAGCGCACCCGGACGGGCAAGTTTCGTCTCGGCTTGCGTCTGTGTGACTTTGGCAGCCGTGCCATCGAGCAGTATGATCTTCGCGACCGTGCCCAGATCCATCTGAAGACGCTGGTCGCCCAGGTCGAGGAGACGGCCCACCTGTGTATCCTCGAGAAGACTCACATGGTGTACATCGACAAACAGGAGCCTGAGCGAAGTGTCCGCATGATCTCGCGCGTGGGATCGAGCAGTCCTGTTCTCTGTACGGCCGTGGGCAAGGCGGTTCTGGCAACCATGCCGCGTTCCCGGGTGGAGGAGCTGTTGCAGTCGTTGCCGCACGAACGGTTCACACCACGGACGATGACCAGCCGGGAGGATCTCCTGAAAGAGCTCGAACGGACCAGCCGCCGCGGATACGCGGTGGACGACGAAGAACGCGAAGAGGGCGTGCGTTGCGTCGGAATGGCGATCCTCGATGGACGAGGGGAAGCGATCGCCGCCGTCAGTATCTCCGGCCCGTCGTTCCGCGTGACCATGCAAAAGATTCCCATGATCGCGGTTAAACTGATGACTTGCGTGAAGGGAATTCAAGAGGACCTGGGATACATGCCGCCGCCGCACCGCGAAGAACGGAATCCCAGGTCGACATTGACTTAATCGAAGGAAAGGCAACGGGACATGGAAGAGTTATCGATCAAGAGCGCGGAGACGAGCCGCTGGGACTGTGTAAGTTTGGGAGAGGTCATGCTGCGTCTCGATCCGGGCGAAGGCAGAATCCACACTGTACGGCAATTCCAGGCCTGGGAAGGCGGGGGCGAATACAATGTGGCGCGGGGGCTGCGCCGCTGTTTCGGTATGCGCACCGCCATCGCGACCGCGTTCGCGGATAATCCCATTGGCAGGCTGGTGGAGGACCTGATCCTGCAGGGCGGTGTCGACACCTCCCTGATTCGCTGGGTTCCCTACGACGGCATCGGCCGCACCGTCCGCAACGGCCTCAACTTTACCGAACGCGGTTATGGGGTGCGGGCGGCCGTCGGCTGCTCCGACCGGGGCAACACCGCGATCTCGCAGGCAAAGCTCGGCGACTGGGATTGGGAAGCCATCCTGGGGCCGCGCAACGGAGCCCGCTGGCTGCATACAGGAGGCATCTTCGCGGCGCTCTCGCCGTCGACTCCGGAGGTGGCTGTCGAGGCGCTCGATAAAGCCCGCCAATATGGCACCATCACCTCGTTCGATCTGAACTATCGTGATTCTCTCTGGAAATCCATCGGAGGCAAGGCGAAGGCGCAAGAAGTGAATCGAGCCCTGGTCAATAAGCTTGATGTCCTCTTCGGCAATGAAGAGGACTTCTCCGCCATGCTGGGCATCAAGCTCGAAGGAGTGAAAGAGGATTTTGATGAGTTGCCGGTTGCCAGCTACGAGACCATGCTGCGCGAGGTCGCCGCTTCGTACGGCAACCTGAAGCTCGTGGCCACGACCTTGCGCACCGCGCATACCGCTTCCCGCAATGCTTGGGGCGCGATGGCGATTTACAACAATGAGATCTTGTACGTGCCGCAACGGGAAATCGACATCATGGACCGCGTAGGCGGAGGAGACTCGTTTGCCTCCGGGCTGATCTATGGAATGCTCAGCGGCAAACCCGCCGCATGGGCAGTCGCTTGTGGAGTCGCTCATGGAGCTCTCGCCATGACCACCCCGGGAGACACCAGCACGGCTTCCCGCGCAGAGGTGGAGCGCGTGATGCTTGGCGGCTCGGCGCGTATCGCTCGTTAGACCAAAGGAAGAAGAAAAGAATGTCAAAGGAAGTGCAACAGCAACTGGAAGCAGCAGGGATCATCCCTGTTTTGCGGGCCCGCTCAGCCTTGGAAGCCCTGGGCCTAGTCGAGGCGATGTATGCCGGGGGAATCAGGGTGGTTGAAGTCACCATGACCGTCCCCGGGGCGATCGAGGTCTTGCGCGAGTTGAAACGCAACTACGGCAGCAAGCTGCTGTTGGGCTCGGGAACCGTAACCGACGCGGCGGAATGTGCCGCCACCATCGAGGCGGGAGCCGAGTTCGTCGTGAGCCCAAGCCTGCATCTGGACGTCATTGCAGAGACGAAGCGCGCAGGCAAGGTCTCCATGCCTGGCGCATTGACGCCCACTGAAGTGATCACAGCCTGGCGGGCCGGGGCGGACTACGTCAAGATTTTCCCCTGCTCAGCGATGGGCGGGGCGAGCTATTTGAAGTCGCTTAAAGCTCCGTTTCCTTTCCTGCGGCTGGTGCCAACCGGCGGCGTCACCCTGCAGACCGCTGCCAGCTTTCTTGAAGCCGGCGCCTCCGCCCTGGGTGTGGGCGCGGACCTGGTGAACATCGCGGCCCACGCGGAAGGGAAGCCCGAAGTCATCACCAATGCCGCACGGGCCTACCTCGAGGTCATCGCCCGAACACGCGCGGCGAAAGGGTAAGCGCAGCAATTAACGTGACGGAAGAGCGGCTTAACCGTGCTTTCTCTCGTCTACACCTGCAGGCGAAATGCTTTCGATCTGATCGCATTTCCCTGAGGCTCCGCATGCCTACTTTTTCGAACTCCGCAAGGGGCTTACTTCTCGTCTCTCTGCTATACACCGCCGTGCTTTCTGCGCAGCAGGCCACCTCCCCACCCCATCCCGCCGGGACCAGAATCTACCTTGATGTAGTGGTCACTCCGAAGTCGGGGCCGCCCGTCGCCGGCCTGCAGCAACAGGACTTCACCGTCCTCGACAACAAGGTCCGGCAGCCCATCACCACTTTTCATGCTTCGGGCGGTAGCCAGTCTCCGATTGAGGTTATTCTCCTCGTCGATACCGTCAACCTTTCCTACGAGAGAGTCGCCTGGGAACGGGGAGAGATTGACAAGTTTCTACGCGCGAATGGTGGCCGCCTGGCGCAGCCTACGGAACTCGCATTCTTCAGCGACGAAGGCACCCAGATCCAGGAGGGCTTCTCCACGGACGGCATCGAGCTCAGCGCCTCTCTTGATCACTACGCTGTCGGTCTCCGCAACATCCGCCGCTCCTCTCAATACGAGGGCTTCGACCGCTTTAAGCTTTCCATGACTGCCCTTCGTGAGCTTGCCGGGCGCGAGGCCGCTCGTCCAGGCCGCAAGATCATCCTTTGGGTCTCCCCGGGCTGGCCGCTCCTTTCAGGTCCCCGCATCGACCTTGACGCCAAGCAGCAGCAGCAGATCTTTGCCAACATCGTCGACCTCTCCACTCAGCTTCGACTGGGCCGCGTGACCCTCTACAGCATCGATCCTCTGGGTTCCAGCGAAGGTGTAGGCCGCGATTTCTACTATGAGAGTTTTCTCAAAGGCGTCAGCAAGCCGAGCCAGGCTGTATTTGGCGACCTCGGCCTGCAGGTGTTAGCCACGCAGACCGGTGGTCTCGCCCTCAACGCCAGTAACGATGTCGCCTCGCTCCTGCATACCTGCCTGGCCGACACCGAGGCGTATTACGAGTTGTCTTTCGATCCACCTCCCGGTGATCGTCGCGACGAATACCACCGTCTGGAAATCCTGGTAGCAAAGCCCGGCTTTATCGCACGCACCCGGCAGGGCTACTACTCGCAACCCTAGTGTCCTGAGTTGGAAGTTCGTTCACAAAACCTGGCAACGCTGGCCAGGATTCGTCGGCTGTTCTTGTATGCCGGGTCTTGAAGGGGCGGAGCTTCAGCCCCGCCGTGAAAACTGCTCCAAGGGAACGGCTTTACAGGCTGCGGAAAAACATTGTTTTGTGAAGGGTACGGGCTTCAGCGTGCA
>PLZN01000135.1 GCA_003152195.1 Acidobacteriaceae bacterium | reverse complement strand
CGAAGACCGGCTGCATCACCAGCCTGGTGAACAAGCAAAGCAAATTTGACGCCATCGCCGCCGGCGGCTGCGGTAACTTGCTGCAGGCGTTTGTGGACACGCCCAAGGAGTACGACGCCTGGAACATCGACGCGGACTTCGATAAGGTCTTCACCAATCTGGACATGGTCGATTCGGTGCAGCTGGCCGAGCACGATGCGTTGCGCGCTGTCCTACGCGTCACCCGGCACTGGCAGGCTTCTACCTTCGTCGAGGACATCACGCTCTACAACGGGCTGCCCCGGGTTGACATCGTCACCGACATCGATTGGCACGAACGCCACAAGCTGCTCAAGGCCGGTTTTCCGTTGGCCGCATCGAGCCCACATGCCACCTACGAGATTCCCTATGGCACCATCGAGCGGCCAACCACGCGCAACAACAGTGTCGAAGACGCCAAGTTTGAAGTGCCGGCGTTGCGCTGGGCCGACCTGGGCGATCAGAATAATGGTTTCAGCCTGATCAATGAATCGAAGTACGGTTACGACGCCAAAGGGAATCTGCTGCGCCTCTCCCTGCTGCGGTCGCCGACCTGGCCTGACCCTGAAGCCGATCAGGGACACCAACATTTTGCATACGCGCTGTACCCTCACGCGGGAACATGGAAGCAGGCGCTCACCGTCCGCCAAGGGTATGACTTCAACTATCGCCTCACGGCCATGCAGGTCCTGCCGCACAGCGGAAAACTACCCGGCAGCTACTCTTTCCTAAAGGCGGAACCGGAGAACGTGGTCGTGACCGCGATGAAAAAGACCGAGGACGGGGACGGCCTGCTGGTGCGTTTCTACGAGTGGGCAGGCAAGCCGGGAAATGTCACTCTGACGCTGCCGCCGGGCATTCTTTCGGCGACCGTGGCCAACCTCATGGAAAAACCGGAAGGCTCGCCGCTGCCGGTCTCAGATGGTAAAAATGTCACCGTGCCGGTGACACCCTTTGAAATCCAGACCGTCATTGTTCACTACCCCGCGCCGCGGCAAGGGTTCCTGGCCGTCATCAGCGGACGCTAGAGCGGGATTCGAACATAGGCTTCGTAGTGCGGGGAAAGGAAACCGCAGGTCCCTTCTCGTTGGACACATCTTCACCGGAGAAGTTCGTAACTATAGTTCAGCCGACAACGACGCGAGCCATCGCCAGCTCCAGGATTTCGGCCGTAAAGACGAGGTCTGTAGCCTGTTTGCTGCGCTTCCGGTACAGCGCCGTGGTCTCGCAGAGCGCCACGATGTCTTCCACTTCCGCCGGATTGATCACGCTTTCAAGGATGCGCTCGCAAAAAGTTTGATCATCGAGGCCCTGCAGAACGAAACTGCGCCGCTTCGCTTCGGTAAGGTAAAAGGTCGCCACTTCAGCGAGCATTCGCTGGGCATCTTCGGGAATCTCAACCCGATGCGCCTTGCCTACCCGGGCCCCCGGAAGCACGAACTTGATGCCGAAGATGTTATCCAGGTCGCTGTTGGCCTCGAACGAGACGGTGGTGGCGGCAACCAGAACATTCTGCCGCTCGGACGTAGTCTCAATCAGCGCGTCGAGCTCGGTAAGAACCTCCGGGTTGCCTTGTTGATAGGCAAGGTCAATCCGGGGCAACAGAAGCATTACCTTTTGCCGTTTGTAGCCGCGCACCAGGCTCTTCGCCTTGGCGAGCGCGTCACTATCACGGGGATTGAAGACGGTGACCACCCGGTCCATTCCGGCTAATTGCGCGATCTTCTGCGCCAGGCTCTTCTTTCCCGTCTGGTTGGGACCGATGATCAGCATCTCATTGCCGATCTTCAAGTCCTGATACGCGGCCGGATTTCGAGCACGGTCGATCAGGTCTGCGATGCTGTTGAGCAATTCGTCCATGCCCGCGATCCGCGGCCGAAGCGTGCTGACCAATTCGTCTTCAAGGCTCAGATCGATGCGCTCCTTGCGCTTACGCATCTCCGTGACAAACTCGATGAACGCCGGCAGAGCCGCTACCGAACCGACGAACACGGCGAATACCAGCACCTGCTCGGTGATAAGGAGCGCGGAGTTGTTGCCCGCCGCCGGATCGAACATATGGGCAGGATAGCAGGCAGTCTGGCCCTGTTGTCTTAACCGTTACCGGTAACCAAAGGTTGAGATCATTGTCCTGGACTGCTACAGTCCTCGGTAAAATTTGAGACATGCGCCAGAACCGCTGGCCGCGGATGCGGGCAGGCCTTGCGTCACTCCGTTCCATTCTGCAGGGCAATCCTCTGCTTTCCATCGCCCGGCACTGCCTTGCGCCTGTGGCCGCTGCTTTGCTTTGCGGGACCTGCGTCTTCGCTCCGGCGCAATCGCTCTCCGGCGCGGCTACGGACAGGATCACGGCGCAGGTGGATGAGAACAGCCTGACCAGGCTCCCAGGCAACACCAGCAGAAGAGCGCGGCCGGAACTAGACCGTGGCCGCGCGCCCGATAGCCTGCCACTAGAACACGTCCTCATGATGTTGCGGCGCAGTGCGGCCCAGGAACAGGAGCTCGCGCGGTTCATCGGCCGGCAGTACGACCCTCGGTCTCCCGACTTCCACAGGTGGCTTACGCCGCAGCAATTCGGCGAACAATTCGGGCCTTCGACCGGCGACCTTCGAAAGGTTACCCAATGGCTTACGCAGCATGGCTTTATGGTGAACAACGTGCCCGCCGGGGGCCTCTTTGTGGACTTCAGCGGGACCGCGGGCCAGGTGGCGCAAGCATTCCACACGGAAATCCAACGCTATCGGGTCAACGGGCAAGACCATTACTCAAATGCCGGCGATCCCTCCATTCCGGCTGCCCTGGCCCCTATCGTCTCCGGCTTCCGCGCTCTCAACGACTTCCACCCGCTACCGCAGGTCCGGCACCTCGGCGCTGGCCGTTTCGACCGGGCAACAGGGAAATGGTCGCGAGCAAACGCGGAGAGCTCGCACCTGACCTCGACTGCGAACGCCCTTTATATCGCTGGCCCCCAGGATTTCGCGACCATCTACGGTGTCGGCCAGGTCTGGAAAGAGGGTGTCGATGCAAAATCCGGGTCGCCCCCGGTTGTCGGCACCGGCCAGACTATCGGCGTGGTGGGTGAGACCAACGTGGAGAGCGCCGACATTCAGAGTTTTCGTGATCAATTTGGCATCACCGCCCTCGGTCCCAACGGCTCGGTACAGATGGAGAATCCGCCATCGAGTGTATGTGCGGCGCCCGACCCCTCCGCCAACGAGCCGGAGAGCTACCTCGACGCCGAGTGGTCCGGCGCCATGGCCCCGGACGCAACCGTGGATTTCGTCGCCTGCGGATCGCAGGGCGTCACCTCGGGTGCGGATCTGGCCGCGGCCTACATCATCGGGGACGCGGCGCACGTGCAACGGATCTCTGTGCTCAGCACCAGCTATGGTGATTGCGAAGAGCTGCCGCAGAGTGAAGCGAACCAGTTTTACGTCTCGCTGTGGCAGCAGGCGGCCGTCGAAGGCATCACGGTTGTTGTCGCCTCCGGCGATACGGGCGGCGATGGGTGCCAGGATGTGGATGCCTACGCCACAGACGGCATCTCGGTCGTTAACGAGGCCTCGACCCCATACAACATCGCCGCCGGGGGCACCGACTTCAGCGATGTCTTCAGCGGAACCGCCAGCACCTATTGGTCCGCGGCCAACGGCGCGAACTTTCAGAGCGCGCTGTCGTATATTCCCGAGATGGCGTGGAACGAGAGCTGTGCCAGTCCCCTGGTGCTCGCGCGCTTTGGCCAGGGCTTCGACAACAGCTTTGGGCCGAATGGATTTTGTACCTATGCCGCGCAACAGCCGGTCGATCCCCTCTCTGGCTCGCCGCCCTACTTTTTTGCCTTCGCCGGCAGCGGTGGACAGAGTGTGGTGTCGGCGCGGCCTGCGTGGCAGACCGGTGTTCCAGGTATTCCGCAGCAGGGTGGGCGGGCGGTTCCGGATATCGCAATGTTCGCTTCCGGCGGTTACGCCTGGAGCCAAACGCTGATTCTTTGCGACTCCGGCCTGCTAAACATGGCCGCCGGGACTGCGTGCGGCTTTTCCAACGCCAACGATGTCTTCGCCAATTTCGGAGGCGGCACGTCCTTTGTCGCTCCCGCTTTCGCCGGGATCATGGCTCTAATCGATCAAAAAAGCGGTGGGCGGCAGGGACAGGCAAACTATGTCCTCTACCCGCTCGCGGCGGAGCAATATGTCAGCAACAGCAGCCCGACCCAGCCCAGCCTGGCGAATTGTGCTGCCTATTTGGGGCCCCAGGCGCTCAGCTCCTGCTACTTCCATGACATTAGCGCTACGCCAAACCCGGCGGAAACAGCCTCGGCGCCGTTCCTGACCGGGACCACGGCAGTGCCCTGCACCGGCACCGCGACCAGCCCAGGAACGTTTACCGATAGCAGCACCCATCCGTCCTCAAACAATGAGAACTGTTATGGTTACCAAATTACGGTGACCCAAAGCGGTACTTCGTTGACCACCACCCCCAACTACTATGGCGTGCTCTCCACAGCAGAGAACGCCACTTCCCCGGCGTTTGCCGCAGGCCCAGGCTACGATCTGGCTACCGGCCTGGGCAGCCCGAATGTCTCCGCCCTGGTGAACGCACCGCAGTGGTCGGCGCTCTCCATCACAACTTCAGCCTTACCCCAAGGCAAAGTGGGTAGTGCATACTCGCAAGCGCTCGCGGCAAGTGGCAGGATCACACCCTACACCTGGAGCGTCGCCTCGGGCAGTCTGCCACCGGGGCTGTCGCTTGACCCCGCTACCGGGGTCATCTCCGGAACTCCGACGGCGGCCGGCGTCTCAACTTTTGCGATTCAAGTTGCGGACTCTGAGAGCACACCGGCAACCGCAGTAGCCTCCTTCTCCTTGACGGTGATAGCTGCGCCAGTAGCCAGCTCGACAACGCTTACCTCCTCTTCCGCTATGGTGGGGACAGGGATGAGCGTTACTTTCACGGCAACGGCTTCGGGCAGCGGTGGAGTGCCGGCCGGCACAGTGACCTTCTACAACGGGACAGCATCCATAGGAACCGTTACGCTGGCAAGCGGCGTTGCCACCCTCACGACATCTTTCCCTACAACCGGAACAGCTACCATCCAGGCAACATACGGCGGAAACGCGAACTTTACCCAAAGTACATCAGCGCCTTTGACGGAAACGATTGTCACCCCAGGCTTTACGGCGAGTGTGAACCCTACCAGTCTGACCCTTCCCTTTGCCAGCTCTGGGATGGTTACCCTCACCATCATGCCCCAAGGTGGATTTACCGGCCCGGTAAGCTTCTCCTGCGGAACTCTTCCCGCATATTTCTCCTGCAGCTTCGCCATGCCATCGGCCGCATTAACCGCATCTGGCGGGGCACTAAACAACACGCTCACCATCCATACCGCCGTGGTCTCGACGGCTTCAGCGGCGCCTTTGGGCGGCCTTGCGAGCAAAATCCTGGCAGCAACGGCGTTTTGGCTGCCGGCCCTTGCCGGACTTCTAGCCGGTGGCCGCCGCAAACGGCGCCATACCCCCAGGGCAAGAATCTGGATGCTTTCCTTGCTTTGCATCTGTTTTGCAGGAGCCGCAGCGATGAGTGGTTGCGGCCGCGGCGACCATGAAGCTCCGGACGGCACTTATAGTATCCCGATAAACATCACGTCAACGGGAGCGGCAAGCCAGAGTCTCAACGTTACAGTGATGGTTCAATAAGGGCCCGGGCCGGCCCTATCAAGAACAGCCGCTGATTCCGCGGTAGGAATCCGGTCTACGACTTGCCGCGCGCCTTGTGCTTCCAACATACTCATGCAAGCGCACATCTCTGCAGGGACGGCTCGCGGCATGGGCGAGACGGAAAGAGCGGGGCATCGGAAGAGCAAATGAAGCAGGACGAGGCAGTCCACTCACCTGAGTTTGATCTTGTGCTGGCCTGCCTTCGTTGGCCGCAGGAACCAGCCGACAGCGTTCGCATCCGCACGCTTGCTCAGCAACCAATCCATTGGCCTCATCTGCTGGCGATCGTGCAGCAGCATAAAGTGGTCTCGCTCTTCTCCCGCAACCTCGACACCTTCGCAGCCGGCTGTATGCCCGACGAGACGGCCACCGCGCTACGGGCCAGCTCCGCAGCAAATGCACACACCTGTCTCCGGCGCATCGGGCATCTCGTCTCTCTCACCCGTCTCTTCCACGAGCAACAGATCGATCTGCGGATTTTCAAGGGCATTCCACTGGCGATCACCGCCTTTCAGAACCCCACGTTGCGCGATGCCGGCGACATCGATCTGCTCATCGGCGAAAAGGATATCTTCCAGGCGGGCGAGATTCTGCGTGCTGAGGGCTACGAGCGCGTCGATCCACGAGCGCGGCTGACTCCGCGCCGGCGGCGCTCCTACATCGCGCATCAGAAAGACTTTTCCTACGAACACCCGGGATGCGGCATTGGCATTGACTTGCATTGGCGTCTCTTCCGGAATCGGTGGCTTCCCGCCAATGCCCGCATCGAAGCGGTTGGCAAGGCCTGGGTCGACGTTGGTTCCGAACGCATTCCGACACTACCCGCATCCCGGTTGTTGCTCTATCTCTGCGTGCATGGGGCGCTCGACGGCTGGCTGCGTCTCAAGTGGCTGGCCGATATCGGCGCCCTTCTGCACACCATGACTCCGGAGCAGATTCGCCTGACGGCGGCGGCGGCGGCGGAACAGCAGGCGTTGCCCCAGTTCAGCGCCGCCCTCATTCTTTGCCAGGACATGCTCGGCCTCCACCCGGCGCCGGCGGAGTGTCTTGACCGGAACGATGAGAGAGTGGCGCACATTCTGCGTTTCAGCAAACGGCTCATGACCTCCAATCACTATTGCCCGGTGCGGGAAAAAATACCGGCCACGCAATGGTTTTTAAATGAATTCTCCCTTCACACCTCGCTGCGCTATCGCTTGGATCTCGTCCTGCGCTCTCTCTTCCGCCCTCGTGTTTGGCACACCTTTCATCTCCCTGATGCGCTCTTCCCTCTTTATGCCCTGCTCAGTCCTCTCGAGTGGTTGACCTTCCGTATGCGCCATCGCTCTGCGCGGCTCAAACGAACTCGGCCGGCGCCCGTAGCTCGCCGCGCCCTGTTCACACCTCTGCCTGTGCGCCGCATCATGCGACTGGCGCCTGCCGATATTGCCCTGGTAGCAGAAGCTGGGTGCATGCTCACCTTCTTCCGCATTGCCCTCAACTTTCTGCCCTTGCAGCGGCTCACTGCCTGGATGGGCAGTCCTGGCCAGGTGCAGCCGTCCGTTTCGCCGGCGAAGGCGACCCAGATCCTCCGCCGGATTGAGTGGTCTATCGGCGCTGTGGTGCGCCACGTCCCTTTTACCTTTGTCTGTTTTCCTCAATGCCTCGCCGCTTACTTCATGCTCCACCGCCGCCATATTGCCAGTAAGCTCTTCTATGGAGTCGCGCGCGATGCGGATCAGCTTAAGGCTCACACCTGGATCAAAGTCGGAGATCGTACCGTCGTGGGGGGCGAAGTCGAGTCCCAATTCACGGTCCTCACTACCTTCCCCTGAAGCCGACTGGCCACGTCACAGTCATCGTTAAGATTCCTTGCAGGTGCCCACGCGAAATGCCATACAGGGGGCTTTTCTTGTTGTTGCATAGCTTTAGGGGGGGTTAAGTGCAGCTTTACTTCAAGAAACATTCACCGCCGCGAAAGAAGGGTATGGGTCGAGATTCGTGGTATCCCCCCTTCGCAAACAGCGAGGGACCCCGGATTTCCTACTGCGCGGCCCCAGCCACGGGCGCATGGGCGGCTTTCTAAAAGGAAAGCTGGATGAAGTTCGTTGACCCCGCCAAGTCTTACAGGAAATCCGGGGGGATGGGACACCCACAGATTGGTTGCAGTTTCCACCGCTTGACAGCAAGCCCCGCTCTCAACTGCCCTGAGCCGTTGTAAAAAAATCCAGTCTACTCCCTGAGCAAAAGACTCTCGAGTGCGTCCACCGTCAGCTTCATGTGCGTCAGCCCCCACGGACGGATCAGCCGGTACGCTTTGGCCTGCGATAACACTCTGCCACAGCGCCGGAAGTTTTCATCGCGCTGCCCTGTCGCCTCCAGCAAGTAGGCCTGGTGGGTAAGATTCATCAGCAACGGAATTGCCTCGATACGGGATACTTCTTTAATCTCTGTTGAGACAGAGGGTGCTTCATTGCCTTCGAGAAAGATCAGCTTGCGAATGGGTTCCGGCTCCAGCACAGCCGCAAGCGGCAAGCGATACTTGTCGTCGTCACTGAATACCCGCTCCAGCCCCTCAGCTTTCCATCCCAAATTCTGCAAAGAGTTACGCCAGAGCTTCAGCCACGGCGCCGCGGGAATCACCATGGCTGCGCCTGGCTGCGTGGTGTCAATGAGGCAGATATCATCGGCCACCACACGAAAGCCTCGCTGGGCAAGATGCGCAGCTAACGACGACTTGCCTTGACCGGAGCGGGCGAGAAAGGCCACGACTCCTGGTTTGCCATTGATGGATTCTCCGCTGACAGCGCTCGCGTGGAGTGGAAGCAATCCGCGCTGCTGGCACAGCACGATGAAGATAATGCCCAGCAGATAAGCTCGGACATCGAGCGGGAGAGCGTTGGCATCCGGTGCTACGACAATCTCTTGTCCATTGATGACCAGGTAGCGTCCAATTCCGTGGATGCACAAAAGATATTGCGAGGAGGTCGCAAAGCAATCGGGATCGACCTCGACGGCGTCCGGCAAACGGCTCGGAACATCGCCCAATCGAACCCTCACGGGATGCGCCGTTGCGCCGTCGCGTTGTATGAGGGGAAGTTCCGGAAGCGCAATTTCAGAGGCAAGAGTAATCCCGCCCAGCAGATATACTCCAGCAGCTTGTTTCATCCACTATCCCCAAAAAGTGTCAGCCGTGACCATAGCAAGTTAACCTTAAGGTAGTAGAAAACCAAAACCGCAAGGTTTAGTATCTACCTAAGTAACTATTCCGTGGAGGAACGCATTGACGGTGATTACCTCCTGCGTTACGCTCTAGCTGTAGCGAGTGGTCGGGGCGTTATTCCAAATTCACGGGTTCCAGGGAGTTTTCAATGAAGAGCTACGACGTCAAAGATCACGGCGCATCTGACCATCTTACGGGCCAGGCGAAAAAGCCGTGGGTCACCCCGTCGGTGCAAATAATCGCCCTCGAGAGTGCGGAGCATGGTGGTAACTTGAAATTTGACGGGACGGGTGGCCATTTCAATCGTACTAAATCTTAACATTCAGCCCCCACGGCTGTGAAAATGCCTTTTTCTTCAAAAGCTTTCTCGTTTGAGAAGTTTACAGCAAAATCTAAATCTTAAGGTTGACCTTCCCGCTTCTCCCTGTCGATCGTAGAGCCGTATTCTGACGGCTATGGGGGATTTGGATTCGCGCTTGCCGGCACGAGAGATAATTGCGTGGTATGAGTGCAATTGCGGGAATCTGGTCTTTCGATGGCGGAGTTCCCGTCTCCACAGCATGCGTTGAGATGCTTCAGGCGCTCAGCATGTATGGCCCGGATGACCGGGCGCAGTACAGCGGCCCATCAGTTGCCCTGGGTCGCTGCCTTCTTCGCCTGCTACCGGAAGATTGCTTTGATCAACAACCGCTCTCAGCCGCCGGCGTCACCTCCCTGGTCGCGGATGTACGTCTTGATAATCGTAAAGAGCTTGGCACGGAATTAGGCATCTCCAACCAACGAGCCGCTGCGATGGCCGACAGCGACTTGGTGTTGGCGGCGTGGCAGCATTGGCGCGAGGAGTGCGTCGACCATCTTTCCGGCGCTTTCAGTTTCGCTGTATGGAACCAGCAGGAACAGCATCTCTTCCTCGCTCGAGATCACACCGGGGAACGTCCTCTCTTCTATGCCTCCACGGCGAACTGCTTCGCCTTCGCATCCATGCCGAAGGGTCTGCACCCCCTGGCATTCGTCGGCGCACAGGTTGATGAAGAATATGTCGCACACTATCTCACGCTCGCTCCCATCCCTGTCGAGCGCTCCATCTTCCGCAATATGCAAAGCCTGCCGCCCGGCTGTGCGCTCAGCATCCACCGTGACAAGACAAAGCTGTGGCGTTATTGGCAGACCGACAATCTGCCGGAGCTTCGCCTGGGCTCGCCGGAAGAGTACCTCGAATGTTTCAGGGAAAGGTTTGATCAAGCGGTGCGCGCGCGCCTGCGCACTCGTGGCGGCATTGGCGCGCAACTGAGCGGCGGTTTGGATAGCTCCGCTGTCGCCGCCACGGCCGCGCGCTTGCTTGGCGCTGAAGGCCGCGAGCTCACCTGCTTCACCGCGGTGCCTCACTCCGGCTTTGCGGGCGTTTCCAGCGCGACTCACTTCGACGACGAGGGGGCTGCCGCCGCTGAAGTGGCCGCATTCTACCCCAACATGCGCCATGTGCTGGTTGAGTCAAGCGAGACTTCCTTTCTTGACATTCTGGACCTGAACAACAATCTCTATGACCACCCATGCTTCGGTCCCACAAACGAGATATGGACGAACGCCATCATGGCGCGGGCACGCGAAGACGGAATCACTGTGCTGCTGAACGGATACTGCGGAAATTCGACCCTGAGCTATTACGGCATGCCGGCCTTGTCAGTATGGTTTCGTTCCGGCCAATGGGGAACTCTGGCACGGGTCGCATGGCAACTCACCAGCGCGCGGAACAGCTCCATGCGCGCAATTCTTCGCTATGCCGTGTGGCCATCGCTGCCGTTCTGGCTGCGCTCCATTACCGATCCGCATATGCGCGGCTTTTCATTGGACTACAGTATGTTGCATCCCGAGATTGCCCGACGCCTGGACCTGGAGCGCAGCGCGTTGCACGACCTCAACCGAAACACTCCCGACGGCCGCACGATGCTGCGCACGATGCTGGATGTTGGCGATGTGAGCGAAACCAGCATCGCACCTCAGGCTGGATGGCAGCTCGATTTTCGCGATCCCACGTATGACCGCCGAGTGGTCGAGTTCTGCCTCACTGTGCCCCTGGAGGAGTTTCTCCGCGACGGCCAACAACGTTCCCTGGCTCGGCGCGCCATGGTAGGGCGGCTGCCGGCCGGCACGCTGCAGCGGACACAACGGGGCCGCCAATCCGCAGACTGGTATGTGAACCTCGGGGCAGTCCGTGGGAGGATGGCCGCGGAGGTGGAGCGTCTGCAAAGCTCGCCTCTAGCGAGCCGCATGCTGGACTTGGCACGCATGCGCTCGCTGATTGAAAACTGGCCGAGCAGTGGTTTCGAACAGCCTGACGTGAGCCTCTCGCATCACGTCGCGCTGACCCGCGGTTTCTCCGTGGGCAGATTTCTGCTCCAATACGACCCGGCCAAAGCAGCTCTCAGGAGTTAGAGCGTTTTCACTTTTACTCTGCGCTGCCGAGTGTAGCGAAGTGCGGCTTTTCNNAAAAGCCGCGACGGGATTGGTTACTTCGTATACACCAGAAGTGAAAATGCTATGGTCCCGAAGAAACCGCGGTGGGAACAAGGCGGCACCCACCTGTCTTTGTTGCTTGGAACTCAAAAAGCCTTATGATCCCGACATAAGCAAGGTGGACGAACGATGTGTTTTTCGGCGGTAGCGAACTTTGTGGGTAGCGGAGTTCTGGGGACGATTGGTGTCGTTACGCTGACGAAGGTGAGGCACAGGCGCGAACTCCTCTTTGCGGCTTTGCCTGCACTCTTCGCCGTTCATCAGTTCATCGAGGGGTTCGTCTGGCTTGGATTGGACGGCGTTCTGTCGCCCGCGGTTACGCATGATATGGCTGCCGCATTCGTGCTCTATGCTCAAGGGCTGCTACCTTTTGTGATGCCACTCAGCGTGCTGCTGTTCGAGCCTGACGTCAAGAGCCGCAGACGTATGCTCCCGTTCCTCGTGCTCGGCGGCGCGACCACGCTCTATATGCTGTGGGCGCTTACGGCTTACCCGCTGCAGGTGTACGTCAAAGGAAATAGCATCGTATATATCAATCCAGCGACAAACAATACTGCTCTCGCGGTGCTGTATGTGATCGCGACATGTGGATCCCTCCTTTTTTCCAAAGTCAGGGATATGGTGATCTTCGGTTTGGCAAACCTGGCGATACTGCTGGTGGTGATGGCCGTCAAGCGGTACGCGTTCACTTCGCTGTGGTGCACGTATGCGGCGTGCGCAAGCGTGATCATTCTCGCGTATTTCTGGAGAAGCATCGGAGACAGGCCCTTCCGGTACGCGGAGACGATGTAAGTTCAGAGCTGTCCAATTGGCGGCGAGTCGGGGCTGTCGCCCATTCACGGCAGAAAGCTCCTCCTCCTGTTTGGGATAGTCTGCAGCTGCCTCGTGTTGAAGGGGACGGGCTTTAAGCCCGTCCCTGGAGTTTCTACATTTTTCCGGGCCGAAGGCGGCTCCGGACACAAAATCATGTTCGATCATTCCATCGGGGGGTAGGATCTGGCGGGAAAAGACATTGGCTTTGTATCAGGGCATGGCCTTTAGCCATGCCGCACAGTGCTGAGAGGAATTGGG
>PLZN01000405.1 GCA_003152195.1 Acidobacteriaceae bacterium | reverse complement strand
CCTGAGCCAGTGCGGTCGGGTGGTAGTTCATGTTATAGATGTTGACGATGTTTTGGAATCCCGGCAAGATTGGGCCCGTGTTCACATAAAAATCATAGACCGCTTTGCCCGCCGCAACGCTCCCAAAACGCGCTGCCATCTTTCCCTGCCAATACGCAGCCTCCTCCGCGGCGGGGCGGTCGGGTTGCCAGCCATAGCGCCCAAACGCCTCCAGCCAGATGCGGTCGCGGTTGATCGTCAACAACGGCGAGCGGTCGAGCGAGTCCGGCCACATCCACGACGTCATCGGGTAAACCTGATAGCCGCTCACACCCATCCGCTTCCATATCCGCACCATCTGCTCGATGAAAACCGGCGATCCCCACCGGAACGGCTTCACATCTGCCAATTCATGGAGGTTGATCAAATGGCGCCCCATCGAAATCCACAATTGGTTGCGCGGATCGGGATACGGGCTCACGATCATCTCCGTGTTGTGCTTCATCATCGTGTATAGATTCGAGTAGTTCGGCTTGACCACATCGCGGTAGCGGTCAGGATAGATCATCCATTGCCGGATAATCAGCGGCGGCGTCTTCCCGGAATCCTTAATGCCTGGGATGATGGTATCGCGGATGAACTCCTCCCGCTTCACCCTCAGCGCCTCTCCTGCCGTCAGCATCAGCCCAACGCTGGGATACGACTTTACAAACTCGCCAATGCAATAGCGCGTGTATGCCGCCAGCAGCGGCGTCGAAACCGGATTTTCTACCTGCATGCCCTCTTGCCGGTGGGCCGCAGCCATCGCCGGCGAAACATGGATGTTATAGAAATGAAAAACCGTCCAGATTCCGCGTCGGTCCGCCTCCTCGGTGAACCATTTCAGAGCCGCCATATTGCGCTCCAGCTCCGCGGGGCGGAGCATGGCTGCCTCCGGATAGCGGGAGAGCTTCAGGAAATACGGGAACGGGTGGCCGTTCCAGAAAATGAATGTGTTGAACCGGTTCGCCGCCAGTTCATCGAGGTATTGGGTCATCAGCCGGCGATCATAGAACCACGGGAATTCCTTTGGAGTCACGGGCCAGTTATAACTGCTCTTTTTCATCCAAAACAGGTTGGTCCCACGAATTTTAAACGCGGGCCGATCCGTGACATCGATACCTTCCGGAAGCGAATGGGCGGCGGCGCTGCGTTTTGCCAATTCCATGCAGCCATACAACACGCCCGAGGCATCGCTACCAACCACCAGCCATTGCGTGCCGATCTGCGCGAGATGAAAAGCCTCCGTATCGCTCGCATCGAAACGCGCCAACTTGGACATCGCCGCAAATACCGGAGACGAACGTACTCCGACGAATACCTGTGCACCGGAAGGAAGATGAAAACTCGATGCTGCCAATGTGGTTCGTAAGCGCTCTACCCCATACAGCTCTCGTGGCGTTGCCTTGGGGTCGATCACGATGATCCCCGAATTGGCCGTCGAAGTATGGACTTTGACTCCCGGCTCGGTGGCAACCGCTCTCGCATAGGTCGCCAGCAACCCGACAATCAACATCAGTCGCCATACGCTCAAGCACACTCTCATATGACTCTCCCGTCTCATTTAACCTTAGCGCCCTAATCCGCATGAATGCTTCTCGCATACGCGATTGGAGGGCAGGCGCTCCGCTTGATCAATTCGGTAGGCATTACGACCTCCAAAGTCTGAGCAGGAGGCTTGGATCGACATTACAAACCTCACTCAAGCAAGCAGAGATCGTCGATCTTATCGATCAGAGCTTGTACTCTTTCACGGCTTCTGCTTTGAACTCAAAGCCAAATCCGGGAAGTTTCGGTACTTTAGCCATTCCATCCGAGATTTCGAGCGGTTGCACGAGGAGATCGTCCAGCCACGGAAAATACTCGATGAACAGGCCGTTTCGAATCGCCGCAAGCACGTGAATATCAATTTCCTTATAGAAATGCGGGGCAACGGACCGCTGAAACGCCTCAGCCAGATGTACCACCTTGAGGTATTGAGTCAGGCCACCGATCCGGAGCGCATCGGGCTGTACGATTGCAGTTCCTTTCCGAACCAGGAGCTCCCGAAATGCCTCTAGAGAAAACTCGCGCTCGCCCGTCGCTACCGGAATGTCGATACTGGAAGCCACGCGGCAGTAACCATCGAGATCGTCCTTTGCAACCGGCTCTTCGAACCAGAAAATGTCTTGGTCCTGCACTTGGCGCGCAAAAGCAATCGCCTGGTGAGGGCTCCATGCCTGGTTGGCATCGATCATGAGGTGGACTTTCCCGCCAATCAGTTTTCGCACGGCACGGACGCGCTCCACGTCGCGCGCTGCATCGTGGCTGCCCACCTTCATCTTCACCATCTTGAATCCACGCTGGAGATACGAATTTACTTCCGCCAGCAACTCGTCCATGCTGTACGAGAGCCATCCGCCGCTGCCATAGGCCGGCACCTGTTCACGGCAGGAGCCGAGGAGCTGGCAAACTGGCGCCTCAAGGTACTTGCCGAGCAGGTCCCACAAAGCAATATCGATAGCCGCAATGCCCCATGCCGCAACTCCCAACTGGCCGATATATTCAGAGTGCCTATAGCACGTTTCCCATATCCCGGTAATGTCGCGAGGATCCTTCCCGAGTACGAGTTTCTTTAGCTCAGTGTCAACAATTCCCAGTAATAACTCTGCGCCGTAGTCAAACGTGAGCATAAAGGAGGAGCCTACCAAGCCCTCATCGGTCAGTACATCAACGAGAATCCATTGGATGCGGTCTAATACGTGAGTGGAGTCAGCAATTGGTGGATTGAGGGGCACAGACAAGCGAGTTGTACGAATATCCTTGATCTTCATTGTTCTCTCTATCCGTGAATCCAGTAACTACTTCTGTTGTTCCGACTGGCTCGACAAAAAGCGGCCGCTGGCACATCCGGAACTGGCGCTAAGTAAGGCACTTGGAGTGGCCCTTAACAGCCATCTGGCCAATGACCACTTCAAGGTCCGCCGGTGATTGCGAGGGCCAACCCAAACCTGCAATCACCTTTTGAGGAGGGAATCGCGGAGCGCATCGGCACCTACTTAACCGGTCCGGCGGCGTCACGCGGCGGCGAAGAAACAGCAGTCTTTTTTGCGGACCACCGAAATAAGGATAAGCCAGTATCCTAGCCGCATGACCTTCACGCGTTCCTTCCTCTTAAATCGACTCAACCTCTTTGAGTACCCGGACGAGGTCCGCCGCCATGACTCAGGGGTACACTGCCTGACGTCATCGATAGATATTTCGACCGCCCGAAATGCTTACTCATGAGGAAGCTCAAGGTAGTGGGTCACACTAACCTTTGCGGGCGTGGCCAAGGCTTCCAAGCTGTCAACATCGAAGCTCTTATACAGATCGAGGCAAAAGCGTTCCGGCGCTTGCTGGGAATGGACTGGCAGATCGAGCACGTAGCTCAGATTGTGCATCCCGTCTCGTATCACGATTTCGGAGAACAAGTCTGGCTCCAGGGCTGCAGCAACCAGCGCCACCCCCTGGTTCCGAATGCCTCCCACTTCGAGCCGCACTTTGGAAACACCCGCGCGTTCCTCGGCCCAGCGAGTGATCCTGATGAGTTGAGCAGCCTCCATGCCAATTGGGCGGTCGCCGACAGCGTCCAGCATCTGTGCAAAGAGAAATGGATAAACGGTCTTCCACGAACTGCCTGTGAACATCAAATCCGCCAGCGACGGGATTGGTGGCCTTT
>PLZN01000575.1 GCA_003152195.1 Acidobacteriaceae bacterium | reverse complement strand
CAAGGAACTGTCGGCGCGAGGGCGGGCGACCGTCCAAACGCGGCGCTCGAAAAACTCTTCGGGGAAGTCGTAAGCCTCGGTCTGCACGTCCTGCGGCAGAGCAAGAGTGACTGCGCCGGTTTCCGCGGGCGAGGTCAAGACGCGCATTGCTTCCGGCAAGGCCGTGAGGATCTGTTCCGGCCGCTGGATCCGGTCCCAATAACGAGAGACGGGACGAAAGCAGTCATTGACGGAGATGTCCTGGCTGGCGGTTGACTCCAACTGCTGCAACACCGGCGCGACATTGCGCCGGGCAAAGATGTCGCCCGGCAGCAGCAGAACAGGGATCCGGTTGATGGTNNGGGCCGCGCCGGTGATCATGTTGGTCGCTCCGGGACCGATCGAGGATGTACAGACGAGGGTGCGCAGGCGATTGCTCATCTTGGCAAAGGCGGTCGCGGTGTGAACCATGCCCTGTTCATTGCGGAAAAGGTAGTAAGGGAAATCAGGGTTCTGCTGCAGGGCTTGGCCAATGCCGGCAACGTTGCCGTGTCCAAAAATGCCCAGGCAACCGCCAAAGAATGGTTGCTCCCTGCCGTCCCGTGCGACGGATTGGACTTTAAGAAACTGAATGATGGCCTGTGCTGTGGTCAGCCTACGCGTCATATATTTCCCCCTGCCTTTCCCGCTTCGCAGCAAACCTTGCTCCAGCGGAATGCCTACCATCCTACTTCAGGATAAGCGCTTAGCCAATGCCGGCCATCAAAAAGCCGGGCTTGATCTTCCTCTGTAGAAAGTGCAACTGGGGTTCCCTATCCTTGAACCCAAGAACGGGTTCAAGGATGGGGAACCCGTTTCTTCACTGCGCTACTACTGTGTCCAACCCAAAGGTGTAGCTCCGGGCCTCAGCTGCCGCGTAGCGCCTGATCCAGGTCAGCGATGATGTCCGTGGCTCCCTCCAGCCCGACGGAAAGCCGAAGGAGTGACTCCGGAGAGCGCGTAAAAGCGCCCTCAATGGAGGCCCGGTGTTCGATCAGTGAATGGGTACCGCCCAGGCTGGTGGCGCGCACGATCAGTTTCAGCCGCGAAGCGACGGCAAATGCCTCTGGGCGTCCACCATGGACCTCAAAGGAAAGCATCCCGCCGAAGTCGAGCATCTGCCTGCTGGCAATCGCATGGCCGGGGTCGCCGGCCAGGCCAGGGTAGTGAACCCGTGAGACGGCCGGGTGGGTGGACAGGAAATCGGCTACCTGGCGAGCGTTCTCGCAGTGCAGACGCATGCGGGGCACGAGCGTCTGCAGCCCGCGCAGGATAAGCCAGGAGTCGAAGGAGGAAATGACCGCCCCGCCAACCCGCTGGAATTCTCGAATCCGGGCGGAAAAATCGGATTTCTTCCCCACGATCACGGCTCCGCCCATGGCATCGCAGTGTCCCGACAGATACTTGGTCAGGGCATGGACGACTAAGTGCGCGCCCATCTCCAGCGGACGTTGCAGCACCGGGGTGGCGAAGGTATTTTCACAGACAAGCATTACCTGGAGACTGCGCGCGCACTCGGCCACCGGCTGCACATCGGTGACTTCAATGAGGGGATTGGTCGGGGTCTCCAGCCAAAACAGCTTAGTCTCCGGGCGGCAGGCCTGGCGGAGTTCTTCGATATTCCGCATGTCCACGAACGAATGTCTAAGCCCCCACCGGGCGAAGAACCCGGTAATAAGCTCCCGGACACCGAAGTATAGATCCCGGTGGAGGACGACATGATCTCCGGGGGCCAGGGCTTGAAACACGGCAAGGCTCGCCGCCATGCCGGAGCTGAACGCAATCGAATCTTCGCCGCCTTCCAGATCGGCAAGGCACTCTTCGAGCGACTTTCGATTGGGACTGTCAATCCGGCTATAGAAGAAATGCCTGGAGAACTCCCCATCAGGATCCCGCTCGAATGTAGTGGAGGTGTGCAGCGGCGTGGTGACCGCGCCAGTGGCCGGGTCTACTTGCCGCCCAGAGTGGATGCTAAGGGTTTGCAGCTTCTGATTCAAATCTGGCGTCGGTGTCATAGCCTGAGTTTATTACGTGGTGCAGGCAAGCCGTATCGAACCGAAACGTCGAGTTGAATCTTTCCAGCTAGGAAGGATTGCCGGCAATTCGTCCAGCACCGCTTTCTATGTCTCCATGAAGTTGATTTCTGCTGAGTTCTCACCGTACTTCATTACATGCCAAAAACGGGCAGACTAATTTTTAATACGGCGGGAACGGTTCTTTCCCAACCGGGGATGCGAATTGTAAAGAAAACTTGTGACCGTGCCGATTCTTCAGGTAATAGGTGAAGGCTGTTCACCATTTGAAAAACAGTTGTCTTTCCCGGATTGCGGGTCCGGTCTTTATGCGTGCGCAAAGTACGCGTGCAGAGATCCGGATCGATTTGATCGAAGTCTCTGACTTTTTGTGAGGTTCTCACTCCCTATGTACCCCCTTTGCCGTAGGACCGGCCGTTCTCCCGTCGTTTCTCGCCTGTTCTCCACCTCCAGCCGTTTCGATCGCTTTTTTGGGACGACTTTCTCTCTGCTGGCTGCCATGCTGTTGCCGGGTGCGCCCGCAAGCCACGCCCAGGCTGTGTCGGGATCGGTGTCTTTGGTGCCCATCATCAACACCGTGGCGGGCGATGGGACCGGAGGGTACAGTGGCGATGGAGCAGCGGCGGCCAGCGCCGGATTGTACTATCCCGTGGGCGTGGCGCTGGACAGCACGGGCAACCTCTACATCGCAGACAATGGCAATAATCGCATCCGCAAGGTGGATACCTCGGGAAATATCAG
>PLZN01000365.1 GCA_003152195.1 Acidobacteriaceae bacterium | reverse complement strand
CGAGCGGGTTGTTGATTTCATGAGCAATCGAGGCAGCCAGGCGGCCGGCGATGGCGAGTTTCTCGGTGCGGCGCAGGACCTCCTCGCTCTTCTTCTGAAAAGAGAGGTCGGCAATAAAGGCAGCAAGTTGGCGTTCTTCACTGGGTGCCTCGGGGTTGAGAAACGCAACCCCAATCAGGACTTCGACNNGGTGGAGATTGTGTTGTACTCGAGCGCAGTGTGGACCTCGGCGAGCGATGGGCAGATCGACAGAAGCGCGATGCGGCCCGACACCAGGGCATCCTTAGGGTAGTGCAGAAGGCGTTCGGCGGCGTGGTTCGCAAAAGTAATACGGCCGGCGGAGTCGCTAATGAGCAGGCCCATGGGCATGGCTTCAACGAGGGAGTGAAAGCGGGCTTCGCTGGCGCGAAGAGCGAGTTCCGCCGCGAGGCGATTGCGGCGGGTGGAGGCATCCTTCAGCTCGCGATGGACAGCGGGGACGAGACGGGCCAGGTTCTGCTTGGAAACGTAGTCGTGGGCGCCGGCACGCAGTGAAACCACCGCGGTTTCCTCAGAGACGGCGCCGGAAAGCATGATGAAGGGCAGGTCGAGACCCGCGGACTTGAGCAATTGGAGCGCGGCAGGGCCGCTGAAGTGGGGAAGATTGAAGTCGGCGAGGATGACATCCGGAAGCTCTGGACGGCGGAGGGCTTCGAGCATGCCCTCCGCCGTTTCGACACGCGTAATTTTGGGCACAAACCCGTTGCGGCTCAGATGCCTTTGCAGCAGGGCCGCATCGTCGGCGCTGTCTTCCACGAGCAAAACGTAAAGTGGAGTTGATTCTATATCTGCGGCGGGCATTCGTTGAGCACCAGCCAGTACATCCCGAGCTGTCGCGTAGCCTCTGCAAAGTCGGTGAAGTTCACCGGCTTACGGATATAGCTGTTAACCCCAAGCTGATAGCTGCGGACGACGTCACGTTCTTCGTCCGAGGATGTGAGTACGACAACGGGCAACAAGCGGGTGCCATCGTTTTGGCGAATACGCCGCAGCACCTCGAGGCCATCGATCTTGGGAAGTTTGAGGTCGAGCAGAACGACCTGAGGGCGAATCGCATTCTCTCCAAAGAGGAGTTCCAGAGCCTCTTCGCCGTCGCGGGCAACCCGAATGTCATTGGCGATATTGGACTTCTTGAGGGCCCGAATGGTAAGAAGTTCGTGGTCAGGGTCATCCTCGACCAAGAGGATCAGCTTAGCACTATCGATCATCCAGCCTATCCTAACGTAAACCAGAAGGTCGCGCCATGGTTGATGGCGCTGTCAGCCCAAATGTCTCCGTGGTGGCGGTGAATGACGCGAGCGACGGTGGCGAGTCCGATTCCAGAACCTTTGAAGTCTTTGTCGCCGTGCAAGCGGTTGAAGGCGTTAAAGAGCTTGCCAACGTAAAACATATCGAAACCTGCGCCGTTATCGCGGACAAACCAGGCTTTCTTCTCTCCATCCCAACCGAAGTCGACGACGGCTTTGGGCATCCTGGAGCTGAACTTGATGGCGTTGCCCAGAAGATTCTCCAGGGCTACGCGGAGGAGCCCAGGATCGCCGGTAGCCAGCAGATTGGGCTCGATGTTGATGGTGATGTCGCGGCCGGATTTCTCTTCGAGGAGGCTGGAGGCGACGGACTGGGCAAGCTGACTGATGTCGAAGGTATCGCGCACGATCTCGGCTCGGGTGATGCGGGAAAGTTGAAGGAGTGCGTCAATGAGCGATCCCATGCGTTGGACCCCATTACGAACACGGCGGATATAGTCCCGCCCGGTGTCGTCGACGACCCCGGCATAGTCTTCTTCGAGCGCGAGACTGAATCCGTCGATCGTGCGCAGGGGAGCGCGGAGGTCGTGCNNCCGAATAGCTGAAGGCCTCGAGTTCGCAATTGATGGTCTGTAACTCCGCAGTGCGTAGCTCGACCCGTCGTTCGAGCATTGCGTTAAGGGAGCGGACCTCTTTGGCGCGCTCCTCGGTTTCGGCGTGGGCCACGGCGAGGCGCTCCCCGGCGAGCTCAGCCGCAACCCGCAAGTCCCGCTCGTGCGCGAGGTAACGGAACATAAGAATGATGAGCAGAAAGTCCAGAGCGCTGGCGATAGCAACGGTCTGGCGGGCCCGGGAACGATTGGATTGTGCGGCGGCCGTGCGTTGGGAGAGCAGCCTGCGCTCTTCCGATTGCGCATCGTCTGCGANNGCGCCGGAGGTGATCCATTTCTGACTTGCCGGTGCCGCTGAGTACGAGGGGACGGATCGCGTCTTTGCTGCCACTCCTTCGAAGATCGATACCCTGCTGTAGCAGAGCGAGCCTCTGCTCGATTACGGCGCGCATCTCAGTGATTCTCGACTGTTGGACAGGATTGTCCGAGGTGAGGGTCTGAAATCGATTGATCTCGGTAGGCAGATCGCGCGTTGCTGAGTTGTACGGCTGGAGGTAGTCTTCATTACCGCTGATGAGATAACCTCGATTGCCGGTCTCAGCGTCCTTGACCGAACCCATGATGCGCTCGACTTGATTGATGACCTGCCAAGTGTGTTCTACCCGGTGCTCGCTTTCAAGAAGAGCGTCAATGGCGTGAAAGGCGAACCATGCATTGAGGACAACAACAACCGTAGCGGCTAACAGCAAAGCGGGAACTAGGATACGGCTCGGCTTAGGCTTCATTGTGTGGCTTCATTTTACGATGGGACACGACGGGCGATAGACGCCTGGATTTGTCGGCAAAGCACGTAAGGCACTTGACGCGGCAAATTTTTGAGTACGCACAAGGTTTTGACCTGTCAGAATGGCCTTCTGCCTGCGAACGTATGATGTCTCTGAGAGATCGATTACTTGGGACGAGTTGATCGAGCCACTCAGTTAACGCCTCGCTAGCAGCCCGTGGTTAAAGTGCNNAGACTTTAACCACGGGCTGCTAGGCTGGGGGATGTCGAAACGATAGAGAAGTGAGAAAATTCGTTATTCACAAACACAGGAGGACTAAGGATGAAGAAGAAGTGTTCGTCAATGGCTAAGCGGGGCCTCTTATTGGCCGGGCTCATGGCTGTTTTTACTTCATGCAGTGCTTTTGCCCAAAACCAGGCGGTCGACTTTAAGAAGGGTATGCCCTTCAGTGGTGGCTACGTTGCCGGCAATACGCTCTACGTCGCCGGTCAGCAAGGACCTGATTCCGATGGCAAGGTAACCGGTACAGATATCACGTTACAAACTACGAATACTATCGCCGCAGTGAAAAAAGTTGTGGAAGAGGCTGGCTTCAAGATGTCTGACATCGTTTCCGTAACCGTCTATGTCACCAGCCTTGATGATGTTCCAAAAATGAACGAGGTCTACAAAAAGCTCATGCCAGATCCTAAACCAGCACGAGCCACTGTTCAGGTTG
>PLZN01000107.1 GCA_003152195.1 Acidobacteriaceae bacterium | reverse complement strand
GCAGGAGCCGGCGGGCATGCTAACGGTCGAGAAAGAAGAACGCGCCCAGTACCGAAGCGAGCAGTCCTCAAGGGCTGATTATGTGAGCATGGGCGAGGGCATCTGATCGACAGGGCGTCTGCGATGTGGTCATAAATTCAGGACCTACCTGACTTTAGGTGCTCCTGAACAAGACAAAAGACGGCACGGGAGGAATTAGCGATGGATCGGATAATCAAATTATCTGTTTTCGAAGGTCTTGTGGTTTGGTATTTTGATCGCGATTCAAAAGCGTAGGCCGGCTATTCAACGGAAGATCCAAAGCGGCGATGCCTGGTGAGAAGATGCTCATGATTTGCCGCCGGTGATTCTGATCACAGACGCTGCGCGCAAACAGCGCGATACTTGGAATCATCGGCACGCGACGCGTGACCGACAAGATCAGGACGACGGAGCCAACCGCCAACTCCGCACTCTCCCCACAGTCGCCAGGAGAATAGAAACGGGATGCAATCTGAAGCAATCGACACATTTGAGGCAAGCGCCCGCCGGCAGAGAGTTCTCTACACACGCAACCATCCTTATGCCGCGACGGTGCTGGTGAATCGGCTGCTGACCGGGCCGGCTTCGGAGAAAGAGACGCGGCATCTCGAGCTGTCGCTAGGCCGGCCGGGCATCCAGTATCTGCCGGGGGATTCGGCAGGCGTGATCCCGGAGAACCGCAGCGAGGCGGTGGAAGAGGTGCTGCGACTGATGGGATTCACGGGCGATGAGCCTGTCACGGATTTCTACGGCGGGGCTCTGGATCTGCGCAAGGCGCTGACATCGTGGCTGATGATCGGCAAATTGTCGAGCTCGACGGTGCGCGGCTGGGCAAAGCTGACCGGCAATGCGGAGCTGACGGCGCTGGTGTTGCCGAAGAACAAGAAGAACTTCGAGGATTTTCTGTGGGGACGGGAGTTCCCGGACCTGGTGGAGCAGTATGCCGTGAAGTTGGGGGATCCGCAGCAGATGTTCAAGCTCCTGCCGCGGCTGTCTCCGCGGCTGTATTCGATTTCTTCGAGCCAGGCGCTCTATCCGGACACGATGCACGTCTCTGTGCGCGTGGTGCGGTACGAGAGCTATGGCCGGAAACGGCAGGGAGTCTGCTCCGGGCAGCTTGGCGAGCGAACGCCGGAGGGCGCCGTACTGCCGATCTTCATCCACTCGAACCAGCTCTTCCGTCTGCCCGCGGATATGGATGCGCCGGTGGTGATGGTGGGGCCGGGCACCGGAGTGGCGCCGTTTCGGGCGTATCTGGAGCATAAGGAGGCCGGGTGTGGGCGCTGGCCGATGTGGCTCTTCTTCGGCGAGCAGAGGGCATCGCAGGACTTTCTTTATCAGGACGAGCTGCTGGCGTGGCAGAAGAACGGTGTGCTGCAGCGGCTGGATACGGCATTCTCACGCGATCAGAAGGTAAAGATTTACGTGCAGCAGCGGATCCGCGAGCAGTCGGCGGAGCTGTGGCGCTGGCTGGAGCAAGGCGCGTACTTCTATGTCTGCGGCGACTCGCAGCGCATGGCTCCAGATGTGGAGGCGGCTGTGCTGGAGGCGGTCGCGGTGCATAGCGGCAAGGGTGCGGAGTATGCGGCGGAGTATCTGGCGAGGATGAACAAGCAGAAGCGCTATCTGAAGGATGTGTACTGATACGGTCTTACATGAAGGGCTGCGAGGGTGACATCGAATTCGACTTGGGGTTCTCCGGAAACGCACGCTCAGAAATAGCGCAGCGCAGACCGAGCGCTGTTTACCGGGAATTGTGGCGCTTCAAGAGAAGCCTGTTGCCGAGCTCCTCTTAGGGGTACAGTGTTGCGCGAAAGTCCTTACAAGTTCAGAGGCTGCAATGTTGAGGATTCCTATAAAAATCATGGCCCTCGTCGTCTGCGTCTTTCCTGTGGTGTTGCAGGGATCGCAGGCACCTACTGCTGGCGCCCCTGCTCCCGAAACTCAAGCGGCCGCGAAATCTCCTTCTATGGCGTCAAACACGGTGAACCCGGTTCATCCCACCCATGAGTCGCAAACCCGTGCGAAGGCGATCTACGGCTATGATTGCGTGATGTGTCATGGGGCCAAAGGTGATGGCAAGGGTGACATGAACACGGACGGCAAAATGAAGGTGCCCGACCTCCGGGACCCCGCGTCTCTCAAAGGACTTACGGATGGTGATATTTACAACATTATTGAAGCCGGCAGAGCGGACATGCCAGATATGCCCCCGGAGGACGGTCGCGCCAAACCGGATGAGATCTGGAACCTGGTTATCTATCTTCGGTCTTTTTCGAAATCACCGGATTCAGCAGCGCACCCTTAACCATTCGATCGATTCGATTCCGAACCGCGACGAGCTAAAGCACATCCGGACCAATCTGTCCCACAGACTTCATGAGCTGAAGGTTGTCCTATCGCGTCCCGGCCGTGCCGGCGCGTGGTCCAGCTTCCTGGCGTCACAGAAGATTCCGCGCTCGACCGCAGACCGCCTTGTCCGAACACATGAGAAGACGCTGAACCCGGACGGGGAGAATTGCGCCACTGAGCAGATTTCCGAACCCCCCGAGGTGACCGTCCGGCGCTGCTTTCATGCTCTCTGGCCGAAGTTGAGCCGGGTGTTGACGACGCGCGAGTCAGTCGAACTGTTCATCACCGAGCTGAGGCGGACGGCCGACAAATCTTTCGGGGTAGAAGCCGAGGCGTCGAGTTCATCACTGCCTAGTAGCGCGGCCCTGTCTGGCGGTGAGTGATTGCCACCATTGGACTCAACCCGAGCCCGAGGCATCCTTCAGGGTGGTCGACGGGAAAAAGATTCAGTTATTCCCGATCGGCGGGCGGAGATCGGTAATTACCTTTATGAACCTGCAGCATGAACATCCTGAACCGGTTC
This sequence comes from Acidobacteriaceae bacterium, assembly GCA_003152195.1. Classification (GTDB taxonomy): domain Bacteria; phylum Acidobacteriota; class Terriglobia; order Terriglobales; family Acidobacteriaceae; genus PALSA-350. The sequence continues at coordinate 1,952 of PLZN01000107.1, read as the reverse complement.
ACGACAGGGAAATACATATATGAGAGAACAAATCCGCCCTCAAATACCCCACTTCTCGAAGAGATCTTGAGCATCAAGGGTCTGGCCCTTAACGCGACCTAAAGCAACCAACATGTCGCGAAGATTCTTGATGCTCCACGAAAGCTGTTCAACAACGTGCCATTTCCGGTCAATTAATCGGACGTGATCTACCTGGTAAGGGCGTAATTCTTTATCGACGGACTTGGAAGACCTTCTGCGAAACAATCAACGGCGTTTGACCATACCGAGCAGGCCATAGCATTCATATCCCCGTAAAAACTCAGCAATATCGAGTTCATATTTAGGGGAGCGCAAGAGGGTTTGAGTATTAACATTCAGGGCCGCGTACTCAAGGCCGGACCCGTATCGCAGTGTTCACTGACTAAGGAGCAACATCGATGCAATTTAATCCCGAGCAGTCAAAATGGGTGAAGGATTTCTTCCCAAAGAGCGAAAGGCTACGTCTTTCGGATGACGGCGACTAGGTCGTGGATACATTCGTGTCAACTGGGGTGGTCCTTTTGGCCACGGCAGTTACAGGAAACAGAAAGCCAGATTACCTGGCCAGCTTCACTGCGTTACCGGTCGAGTTCGTCGGAATGGTGTTTTCTCTTATGGACGAGATTGCTTTGTGGTCCGAAATTAGTCCTGCTCGACATGAAGCTACCCAAGGTCGACGGACTCGAAGTGCTGCATGCAATTCGAGAGGACGAACGAACCGCAATGATCCCCGTCGTGGTGCTGACTTCCTCCAACGAACAGAAGGACATCCTGGAGAGCTACAAGCTACACGTCAATAGCTATATTCAAAAGCCGGTGGATTTCGACCAATTCCAGCAAGTTGTGCAGCACCTCGGCCTTTACTGGCTGGTCGTGAACCAGACTTCACTGCCTGAGAGCTCGTTACCCCGCCAGACTGGTGGAAGCTGACCTTGATCCTTACGCGAAGGCCACCGGTGAACAAGCCACGCCATTTTGCCGCTATTAGAGCGGTTTCACAGTTACTGTGGCCTCATAAGGATCGTGAGGTGTGGTTTTCTTTGGGAGAAAACCACGAAAACGTCTTTCGCTTCGGTCTACACCTAGTGTGGAACCACTCTAGAACCTGTCTACAGAGAATGGCGTGGTTGCTGTTGCTCGCGGGCTTGGCGAGTGCGAGCTGGGCTGATGGCCCTGAAGCTGACCAAGACACCAGCGCGGCCCTCAAGCAATTGAGCCTGGCAGAACTCGGCAACGTGGAAGTAACGACGGCATCGAAAGAGCCGGAAGAAGTTTGGAAAACACCCCCCGCAGTTTACGTGATTACCCAGGAAGATATCCGGCGTTCGGGGGCTACCAGCTTCCCTGAAATCTTGCGGTTGGCGCCGGGGGTTGAGGTGGCCCAAATCGACTCGGATCACTGGTCCGTGAGCATTCGCGGATTTGGAGCCGAGTTAGCCAACAAACTGCTCGTGCTGATCGACGGACGGAGCGTTTACGCACCGCTTTACGCGGCGTCTATTGGCAGGCGCAGGCTACTCCGCTGCAGGACATATTCGGTCCGCGTGTCCCCCACCCGCAATCACGATGAGCTGTCCACTTTGATTGATACGTTTAATGAAATGTTGGGGCAGATTCAAGAGCGTGATACGGCATTGCGGGAAGTCCAGGACAGTTTGGAACAACGAGTACAAGAGCGCACGGCGCAGCTCAATGCCGCGAACGCGGATCTCGAGGCCTCCTACGCAGGAAAGGCCGCCCTCTGGCAGGAGCACCTTCTGTACACCCAATCCTTTTTCTATTTCATATCCCAGGAACCCAAGGTGCCGTCCAGTCTGCGCGCAGAGGTCAACCAGTGGGGCCTGCCGAAGGATGAATTTGCCGATACGGCCCACTGGCCGAACCAACTCTACATCCGCGAAGGCCGCCGTTTAGTGGGGGAGTATGTGATG
>PLZN01000171.1 GCA_003152195.1 Acidobacteriaceae bacterium | reverse complement strand
GCAGCCTGTGAAGCCCGTACCCTTTATTGATAGTGTTGTTCCGCAGCCTGTTTAGCCCCTGAGGCAGCAGGCCCGTCAGCAGCCCGAAACGGCGTTTCTCTGGTAACGGGAACGAGCTTCGGCTAGTTGTTGCAGATGGTCACAGGAAAGAGGCCGGGCGCAGCCGAGCTGGCGTGCAACCAGGCAAATGTGGGCAAAGTGCTCCACCGTTTCCATGCGCATGAAGGCATTGTGCAGCGTGTCGCCGGCGGTGACGACCCCATGGTTGGCGAGCAGGACCGCGTCGTGATCGACAATCAGTGGCTGAATGCTGGACGCAACGTCGACCGTTCCAGTGGTAGCGTAGGGCGCCAGCGGAATGGAGCCGAGGGCCATGACGACCTCTGAGCATAGGGGCTCCTCGAGCCCAAGGCCGCAGGAGGCAAAACCGGTGGCGATCGGCGGATGGGCATGGACCACCGCCTGCACGTCTGGCCTTTGGTGATAAATCGCCAGGTGCATGCCGATTTCGCTGGTCACGTTCCGGCTTTCACCGACGCGATGACCCTCCATGTCGACCACGACCATGTCAGCCGCCTTGAGCAGGCCCTTGCTCATACCGGTGGGCGTGGCCAGGATGCGGTCATGGCTCAGGCGTACCGAGAGGTTGCCCGCCGTGCCGGGCACGAAGCCTAGTCGATACAACCACTTAGCGAAACGAGCGAGCTGCTTGCGGTGCAGTATTTCGGCGGACCGCTCGGGGGCGGCGGAGCTTAGGGCCATGTTCAGAGTTGTGGTAAACCCTCTCTTCTCCAAAGCCGTAGTTTGCATACGTCACCCGTCCCCTTTTTCAAACTCTTCCTCGCAGTTTCCGACGGAAAGACGCGAAACGCAACAGGGAAAACGCGGATAATGAGGAATTCCGTCCTCGACCCCGGCATGAGAAACGGAAGACGCGGGCTTCTCTAGGGCCAATACGCCGGGTAACAGGGCAGACTGGACCGAAGAGAGGGCAGTGCAGGGTGCCAATTGCCGAGCCTGCACCGGGAATGCCGCCTGGAGGGTAAAAACCGGCCGCCAAGACAGGATTGGTGAAGAAACTGGATCGAAGGGCAGCATGAAGCTTCTACTGTAGCCGCCATGGAGAGCGCTCTGGCCAGTGACTCATCTCGTCTTCTGCCCAGGCTGTCGATTTCTCCTGGTGACACGACGTGCAGGGATTGGGGATTTTATATTTATCCGTCATGGCCGGCGAGATGAACCTGAACGTATGAGCGCTGACAAACGCGCCAGGAACCCCTTCACTTTCGATCTTGGGCATATGACAGGCCACGCACCGGCTTCCCGGGTTGCCGTCCTTATGATGGGTGTGATCTTCGAGAGTGGCCGTGCGAGGGCCGTTTGGGGACAAGGGACCGTGACAATCCAGACAGATTTGATCTGCCGGTTTTCTCAGCTGCGCATAGTTGCCGGTGCCGTGCGCATCGTGGCAGGAGAAACAAGTGACTCCGCGCCGGTACATGACGCTCTGCACAAAGTCATTTCCCTGCATTCTGTTCTTATGCGCCGTGCCATCCGGGAAATGCGTGAAGGTTGTCTCGCCTAACGTGTGATCTTCCAGTTTCCAGTAGTCCCGCAGACGAAGACCCACATGATATCCGACCGGCCAGTCGTAATACTTTCCTTCAATTGGACTGGTCACGGGACGCCCTTGCGAATGGCATTGGACGCATGTGTCGTTGGCTGCCACATCATCCATTTGCGCCGGGTTCAGAATGTTGCCGCGTAAGGGATGTTCGACATGTTCGCTGCCGGGCCCGTGGCACCGCTCACATCCAACGTTCCACTCCACAACCTGTTTGGTATGGATGTTGTAATCGACGGAATGACAGCCGTCGCAGGTCGGACCCGTTGGCCGCTGCATGTTGTCTGGGGGATAGAAGGGCTCCCACCAGTCTGCTCCCTTTGGCACATGATATGGGCGCCACACGTGATTGCCGATGTCCCATTGAGCAGCCAAGGGGAAATAGTCATCGCCGATTTTCGTGAAGTAGCGCTGCTTCCAGATGCTGCCATAGACAAATGCCACCTGGTCTTTTGTGAACTTCGCTACGGTGTTTGTGGCCAGGTTGGGCAGGATCGCGTCCGGATGAGTCCGCGGATCACGCACCACGTTTGCCATCGGCGTCTTCTTCCAATGTTCGTATATTTGCTGGTGGCACTTCTGGCAGGCCTGCGAGCCAACGTAATGTGCCAAAGCAGACGCGTTCGCCTGCAGTGCCTTCTCTTTGTTGGTTAGTGGGCGAAGGCTTCGGATGAAGTCTACGAGTTTCCAACTGTCGTCAGTCGAAGCTTGATGCGGATTACCCCACGCAGGCATGCCCGTGAGCTGGACGCCATTCTCAATGATGTAGTGAATTTCGCCGTCAGTAAGATTCTGCGTTCGATCGGAGTGCAGATCGGGCACCCGCGGATAGAGATTCTGGCCCATAGCAGTGTGGCCACGGCCGTCAATTCCATGACAGATCGCGCACCGCGCGAGGAAATCCTCCCGCCCTTCTCGTTGCGCTTCCGCTTGGGCTGCAACTGGGTTGGTTTTGTGGCGCTCACGCCTTGGAATGGCCAAATCTCGTGCCGCTTGAGCTACCGCTGCCTCCAATGGAGACGGCGCGGCAGTAGCCGGGAAGCCGCGCCAAATAAGCAGGACCGCGCAAATAGTTCCAACGAGCGCAATCCCGAGAAGCACTAGAAGAAGCAATTTCCAGATCTTCATGTCCTATCTTCCTTCGCGTAGGCCCGGCAGATGTTTCCGGCGCATGACCCGCTCCGTTTTCTACGCAATCGAGTGATAGAGCCCTTCGATCAAGTCCATCCCTCGAACCAGCAACTCGTCATCGGGAACGCCTTGCTTGGCCCATCCCTTCAGAACCTGATTAATGGTGATACCCTCGGTGCGGCCAAACTTCTCATCGTCAAGATCGGCATCGTGAATGGCTTGCGCGATGAAGCGCACTTTCTTGTCTCCAACGCCAAAGCGGGCGCACAGCGTTTCAAAGGTGCAGTTCTCTCCCTCGTGGCCGAAGCCACCGGCCTGATACATATCGAACGGTATGGCTTCAGGGTGAGCCTTCGGGTCACTGCCAAAGAGAAACGTGGCTTTGGCATCAATAAAGCGCTGGATAAGCCAGGCAGAGGAAACGCGATCGATCCCCGGTCTTGGACGTGTCATCCATGTGCAATTTTGATACTCCTTTTTCGATACCGTTCCTTTCCCGGCGCGCTCTTGCGCTGGCGCCGGATGTTCGGCCTTGTAGAGTGCTTCTTCGGCTTTTGCCCGGAGCGTACACTCGAAAAAGTCGATCTCCGCAATCTCTTCAAACTGCCGTTTCAGTCGCGCCAACTGCATCGAGAACCCCTGTGCGGACCGTGGGAGTCGTTGGATCTCCCGAATGAGAGCGGTGTAATCGGGTTTGCGATCTTCGCGGAACTTCTCTTTCAGCACGTCCGGTGGAAGGTCGTCGATCGCCTGAACCTGAATCACGGAGGCTTCACCCTTGAAACTCCGTATCGCCGTAGCCAGCCACTCGAACCGCTCTTGATTCAATGGCGTATTGGGCAAAACATAACCGGAGTTGCGCAACGCGAGCGTGCCGTATTTCCTAAGCTTCCTCCATATGCCGACTCTCTGGCTGGCTTTCTTCGCGGGCAGGCTGAATATGAGCAACAGCCAAGGCGCAGCCTCCCTATGCGATGTTATAGTCATAACACTAGCATGTTACAGCAGGTGCAAGGGTTTTGGAAAACATGCCGGGCGCACGGGTCAAACCACCGTGCAGAGCGGGAACCGCCAAGCCGCAGAGAGGCGCCCAATCCAGGTTCAGGAAATCTTAAGCATCTCTTCGTACACTCCACAAACAGCGGGGCTCTCAGTGCAAAGGTAGCAAAATCAGGGGTTTCTTGTGGTTAATGATTTATTCAGTGAACCGGGCCGAAATGGAAGCCGCTCCACATTGCTGAGGGCCGATTGGCGGTTTTGGCCTCTGTGGTTCCCATTGGTCCTCGTTTTGTCGGTTGCCACCGCGAGGGCCCAAAATCTTGCCGCCCTGACAGGAAGTGTACAAGACACGACTGGCGCTGTGATTGTGGGTGCGCATGTGACGCTCACCACGCAGGACGGCACGACAGTCGAGGAAGGATCTACCGATGCTTCAGGAAATTTTCATTTTCAGGGCATCGCAACAGGCAACTACACAATCCACGTGACACAAGCCGGCTTTCGCGAAGAGAAGCAGCAGATCAAGGTCAGTTCGGGAACACGGCCGCAGCTCCGC
>PLZN01000223.1 GCA_003152195.1 Acidobacteriaceae bacterium | reverse complement strand
CTCCGGTCGGGATGACAATTCTTTTGCAGGATGGGAATGAGTCCATAGACGGAAGCGTGTCTCCTATATAGTCCGGTAGCCGGAGGTTTTGTTCCATGTTTGCCATGAACGATGCAGGTGTCCTTACCCGGCGGCGGTTTCTTGGCTGGTCCCAGGCCGCGTTGGCGGCAGTCGGCGCGTCCGGCTTCCTGGCATCCAGTCAGCAAGCACTTGCCACCGTGGACAACGCCGGCGCGGCCGATGATTACTACGAAAAGCTGGGAGTTGCGAAGATCATCAACGCCGCCGGAACCTACACTTTCCTGACGGCGGCTGTGATGCCACCGCAGGTCCAGCGTGCCGTGGCGCGGGCCGCGCTCCACCCCGTGGTTCTCAATGAACTCCTGACGGCATCCGGGGAGTACATCGCCCGGCGCCTCCGCTGCGAAGGGGCACTGGTGACCTCGGGCGCATCGGGGGCGCTCACGCTAGCCACCGCAGCCTGTATCTGCTCCGCCAATGGCGCCAAACCAGAGCAGATTCCTGAGGGCGTCGCCGAGATGAAGAATGAAGTCATCGTGCAAAAGGCACACCGCTACGAATATGACCATGCCATGCTGCTCTGCGGCGTGCGCATCGTCGAAGTCGTCACGGTCGACGATTATAAGCGCGCTTTCTCGCCCAAGACGATCATGACCAACTTCTTCAACTCCGCGGAAGCGGGTGAGATCGACCGCCAGACGTGGCTCGACATCGCTCATCAACACAGTGTTCCCTGTCACATGGACGCCGCGGCCGACATGCCTCCCATCGAAAACCTTTGGAAGTACACTGGCATGGGTTATGATCTCGTTTGCTTTTCCGGCGGCAAAGGGATTCGGGGACCGCAAAACGCCGGCCTCCTCCTCGGGCGCAAGCACCTCACCGATCTGGCGGCAACCAATGACAGCCCGATTTCAGACGCAGTAGGCCGGGGCATGAAGGTCGCCAAAGAACAGATAGTGGGCATGGTCGCCGCCGTGGACTGGCTTCTGGAGCAAAACGACGCCCAGGATGAGGCCGAATATACGCGCCGCACCGAAACCATCATCCGCGCGGTGAAAGATATTCCCACCATGAAGACGGATATCTTCACGCCCGAGATCGCAAACCGCGTGCCGCATCTCTTCCTCGCCTACGATCCGCAGGCCGTCGGCATCACCCCAAAGCAAGTACAGGAGCGCCTGCGCACGCAACGGCCCCGGATCGAGCTCAACCCGGCGACCGGCTCTGCCGGGCGGTTCGGTCCGCACTCCAACGAGAACACTATCGTCGTGGCGACCTGGATGCTGCAGCCCGGCGAAGCGGAGATCGTCGGCCGTCACCTTCATGACGTCCTCTCTCATCCGCATGCCTGAACTTTCGATCACCTGCCGTTTACGCTAGGGGGTAAATTAGGAATCGATGATGAATATGATTGTGCGCGATATTCTCTCCCGATGCTGTATCACGCTCGCGCTTGCCGCCGGCGTCAACGCTTTCGCCCAGCAAGCGCCGATGTACGATCTCCTGCTCCACGGCGGACATGTGCTCGACGATAAAAACCATATCGACTCCGTGATGGACGTCGCCATCAAAGACGGCAAGATTGCCAGGGTCGCCGCGCACATTCCCTCCAGCGAGGCGCTTAAGACAGTCGAGGTCAAGGGCCTGTACGTCACTCCAGGACTGATCGACATTCACGTTCACGTTTACGCCGGCACGGGCGAGCGCAACTCCTATGCGGGCGACAATAGCGTCCCCCCCGATGGCTTCACCTTCCGCGTGGGCGTCACGGCGGTGGTCGACGCGGGCTGTTCCGGTTGGCGGAACTTCGAGGACTTCAAGAACCGCATCATCGATCGCTCCAAGACACGAGTCTTTGCCATGCTTAATATCGTCGGCGCCGGCATGCGTGGGGGGAAGTACGAGCAAAACACCGCGGACATGGACGGAGAAGCCACCGCTGCCATGGCACTCAAATATCCTCAGACAATCGTCGGCATTAAGACCGCGCACTTTGAAGGTCCAGAGTGGACGCCGGTGGAGCAGGCCGTCATCGCTGGAACCAAGGCCAATATCCCCGTGATGGTCGACTTCGGCGTCGACCATCCGGCTACCCGCCCTCTCTACGACCTCCTGACCAAGAAACTACGGCCCGGCGACATCTACACCCACATGTACTCGGGGCTTCGTCATGAGCAGGATCCCACTACCTTAGGCCCCAGCAAGGCCTTCATCGAAGGCCGCAAGCGGGGCATCTATTTCGACGTGGGTCAGGGTGGGGGCAGCTTCAAGTGGTCCCTCGCCGTGCCCATGATCAAGGCCGGCTTCATCCCCGGCTCCATCTCCACCGATCTGCATATCGGCAGCATGAATGGGGCTATGAAGGATGAACTTAATGTCGCCGACAAGATCATGGCGGTGAATGTTCCGCTGAAGGAAGTAGTGGCCGAGATGACCTCGCACCCGGCGCATGAGATACGCCACGAGGAACTTGGCAACCTCTCCGAGGGCTCCATCGCCGATGTCGCGGTGCTCCGCCTGGAAAACGGTAATTTCGGCTTCACGGACATGGTCAACAAACGCCTGGACGGCAAGCAGAAGCTTATCTGCGAACTTACGATCAAAGACGGGAAGGTTGTCTACGACCTGAATGGGATCAGTGCCGACTTGTGGACAGCGCCACCCGGCCCCCATGCTGCGGAAGCTTCCCGGTGGACTACCTTCGCTCCCCACACACCGGAGGCGCAGCACTAAAGTAAGTGTCACCTTTACACTGAGGTGGTTGGCCTTCGGCACCCGACCTGAAGCGTCTTGTGTTAATGTGTCAGTGTGACTTCTGCTCTACACCACCCCGTACGTTGTTGCCGCGCCTCCTCGGCGCAGGCAAGCTGTTGTTGTACGCGCTAGTTCTCGCAACCAATGCAGAGCTGCTTAGCGCTTCGTAAGTAGCAGCACCCCCTCTCCAATCAACATCGTTCAGGACATCCGCACGTGAAGATCGCTATTCACATACGCAGATTTGCATCTCGCGCTTCCGTCTGGCAGTTTCGATTTAGCCTGCTCTCTGCCCTCCTGGCTCTTGTGTGGTGCGCGCCCATCGCCATGGCGCAGATGGTGGACGGCATGATAGCCGGCGACGTCGTGGATTCCGCAGGTGCGGCTGTGGGAGAGGCCGCAGTCCTCATCCGTAATGATGAGACGGGCGGCGAACGCCGCTTCATCACGGCGGGAAGCGGCACATTCTCCGCACCCTCCATCCCGGTAGGCGTTTACACCGTATCCGTCTCACGCGATGGCTTTGCGCCGCTCGAGCGCACCGGGGTCGCGCTCACCGTTGGCCAGAGCATTCACCTGCACCTCGCGCTCACCTTGGGCAGTGTGCAACAAAGCGTCACCGTAGTAGACACCCCTGCCACCGTTGACACCTCAACCTTGCAAACCCAGGGACTCGTCGATGAGCGGCAGGTCAAGGAACTGCCGCTCAATGGCCGCAGCTTCGACCAGCTTATCCAACTGAATCCTGCGTCGGTCAGCTACACCACCCAGCGTTCGGGCGGCGTGGGCACGTCGAACTCCTCCGTCGGCAACATGTACTCCGTCTCCGGACGCCGCCCGCAGGACAATCTCTTCCTGCTGAATGGGATCGAGTACACCGGGGCTTCACTTATCAACGTTACGCCTGGCGGCACCAGTGGACAGCTGCTAGGGGTGGACGCGGTGCGCGAATTCAACGTGGTGAGCGATACCTATGGCGCGAATTACGGCAAGCGGACGGGCGCACAGGTATCGATCATCACCGCGTCCGGAGGAAACAAACTCCACGGCTCCGTCTATGAGTTCCTGCGCAATAGTGCTTTGGACGCGCGCAATTACTTCGACCAGGCGCAGATCCCGGCGTTTCAACGCAATAACTTCGGCGCCGCCATGGGCGGCCCTGTGCGCCACGACAAACTCTTCGGCTTTGGTAACTACGAAGGTTATCGACAGCATCTCGGTCTGAGCGCTGTCAGCTTCGTTCCCGACAATGCCTCGCGCGCCGCGGCAGTGCCCATCGTCCAGCCGCTGCTTTCGCTATGGCCGGCCGCCAACGGCCCGGAGCTGCTCAACCCCGATGGCACAAAGAGCGGCATCGCGGAAGCCTTCGCCAATCCGCCACAGCGCATTCGCGAGGATTTCGGCACCGCGCGCATCGATGCCAATCTAACCCAGAACGATCTGCTTTTCGGCGTGTATACCGCGGATGACAGCGACGCGAATACTCCTTCGCAGAATCCTGAGTCAACGATCTACGAGCGGCTGCGCGAGCAAGTCTTGAGCGCGCAGGAGCAGCACGTCTTCTCGCCCAACCTGCTCAATACTCTCCGCTTCGGCTACTCGCGGGCGGCGTACTACTTCACTGGAGAGGTGCCCGTGCCGGTGTCTGGCTGGGTCGCGGACAAGCCAGTCGGCGCCATCGTGATCTCGGGAAGCACGGCGTCAAATGGCGCCTCCCAGGTCACGCTGGCGGGCGCCAATACCGGCAGCAACAACCAGGCAGTGCGCAACCTCTTCACCGTGGATGAGCATGTTTTCTGGACCCACGGACGGCACCAGCTCGAGGTTGGCGTATGGCTGCAGCGGCTGCAATCGAACGATAACCTGGCGCAAAACCAGTATGGCCAGGCATCTTTCTCGACCCTCAGCTCCTTCCTCAAGGGAAGCGTAGCGACGTTTACGGTTGTGCCTACGCCGACGGAGCTTGGCTGGCGGTCACTTTTCGCAGCGGGCTTTATCGAGGATGCCTGGAAGGTGACGCCGCGCCTCGAGCTTCGCGCCGGCTTCCGCTCCGAGTCGACCAACGGCTGGAATGAGGCCCACAACCGCGCGTCGAACTACGGCTTCACCAACGGCGTCATCAACACCAATCCAACCATCGGCGGTTCCGCCCTCTCGGAAAACCGCGCGCAGTTCATGCCCGAACCCCGCATCGGAATAGCCTACGACGTCTTCGGCAATGGCAAAACCGCTCTACGGTCGAGCTTCGGGCTGCACCGCGCGCTGCTTGATGCGTTGGATTACCGGCTTGACCAGACTGCGCCGTTCAACACCACGCTGTCGTTCAGCAACACCACGGTGGACAAGCTGGCCGGCCTCGCCAGTGGCACGGTCAAGGGCAGCGGACAGATCTCGCCCAGCAACGTGCAGCCGGATATCGCTACGCCGGCCGTGCTTGCGTGGACACTGAAGGTCGAACAGCAGATCGCGCCAGCTACTTCGCTTACCATCGGCTATATCGGTTCGCACGGATACCACCAGATCCTCTCCGAGGACCAGAACACGCCGCCAACTGTAGTCTGCCCGGCGCCAGGGTGCCCTTCTGCGCTTGCGCCAGGGACTGTCTTCTACCCGAGTACGATCAAGGCCAATCCTAACGTGGCCAACACCACTTCCTGGCTCTCGGAGGGGATCAGCGGTTATAACGGGCTCGAGGCCGATGTGCGCCGCCAGTTGTCGCATGGGCTGCAGTTGCGCGGTGTCTACACCTTTGCCAGCAACCTGGACGACGGCTCGGCCTGGAACACCAGCGTCGCCGCGAACACCCCGGCCTTCGTCATGTATCCGGGAGACCCAGCTCGGGACTACGGACCGGCGGCCACCAACATCCGCCACGCCGGCGCCATCAATGGCACGTGGGAGCTGCCCTTTGCCGGCTCGCTGGCGAACCCCGTGACGCGGCAGCTGCTGGGTGGATGGTCGGCCAGCGGTATCGCGACTCTGCAGAGTGGTTTTCCCTTCTCGCCGCAGCTTGGCTACAACCCGACCGGCAACGGAGACACGCGCAACCCCGTCCGCCCGAACCTCACTCCGGGCTTTCAGGGCCCGCTCTACGCGAAGACGGTGAAGCAGTGGTTCAATCCCGCCGCCTTCACCGCGCCGTACTCCGGCACCTTCGGCAACGTCGGCCGCGATACGCTCACGGGGCCGGGGCTCTCGGAACTGGACCTCGCCCTGGCCAAGAGCACTACCATTCATGAGCGGCTTCGTGCGCAGTTCCGCGCGGAGTTCTTCAACGTCCTCAACCGCGCCAACTTCACCACGCCGAACGCCGTCGTCTTCAGTTCGGGTCCAACTCCAAAAACACCCACGGCAGCGGTTGCGCAATCGTCTACTGCCGGCGTGGTGAGCGCGACCGCGGCTACCTCGCGGCAGATCCAGTTTGGGTTGAAGCTTCTTTTCTAGATCAAGGATGTTGTGGTGGTTTGGGGGCGGTTACGCCCTTCTGGGAAAGCATTGGAAACCAATCATCACTGCCCAGGTACGCTGGGGCGAGGAGCACCCAGCGCTTCGCTAGGAGCAGATTTGGCCAATGGCAACCTCCGTAGGGCGAGGTTGCGAGACTGCTTGTGTTCAGTAGCGCACCCTCAGCAAGAGGGCGACTAACTTTTAAAAATTGTTCAAGGTTTTCGGTTTTGTAGGCTAATCTTTTCCTCATCACGAGGGATTGACCGGAATGAAACTGCTAGCGCAAATCTTATTTTTTACCCTTTTCTCTGCCACGGTGCCTGCCAATGCAGACATCATTGTTCTGCACGATGGCGTCAGCTACTCCGGACGATTCACGCCCCCTGCAAATGGAAAACTCTCATTTACGGATGGCCAGGAGATCGGTTATCAGTTTCCTGTTTCCGATGTTCAGTCTCTGGTGTTCTCCATCACCGCCGACCACGTCACGCTACACAATGGGAGGACCTACTCGGGCCAACTGAACGGAGAAGATGTCATTCCCTTTGAGGGCGGCGGGGGCATCGATTATCAGTTTCCCCTGCGCGACGTGAGCTCTCTCATCCTCAACGGGTCGCAGGGTTCTCCCGCTGCGCGGCACATCCCCACGCTGGTCATTCCAGAAGGCACAAACGTCGTCGTGCTCACGTCCAACTCCATCCAGGCTGGCTCAGGCTCTTCCGGCCAGCTCTATCCCGCAACCATCCAGCGGGATGTTATCGGCAGCTCAGGCCGCGTGGCCAGCCCGCGGGCACCCATGCCAAGTTAGCCGTAAGCAATGTCCGCGGTGGCGGCGCGGTGCGCTCTCCGGACTTAGTGCTGGACCTCTATTCCATCGATGTTCATGGCGAAGAATACCGCGTGGATAGTTCTTCCGTAACGGAGAGCAACAAGAGCGGTCTCGGCGTGAACCGCCGCACGGCCGAATGGACCGGGGGAGGCGCGGGCTTAGGAGCCCTCATGGGCGCGGTTTTTGGCGGCGGGAGGGGCGCCGGCATTGGCGCTTTGGCGGGGGCGGGCGGGGGCGCGCTGACCCAGCTGTTCACCCGTGGGAAAGAAATCAGCGTGCCTGCCGAAACCACGCTTACTTTCCGCCTGGAACAAACACTCGTCCTGCACCCATAACCTGAAGAGAGACGCTCTACCGTTGCCGGTTGCCGGGTCCCGTCATCGTGCACCTACGACACCAGCATCCTTCAACGCATGTTTCTCCGCGTCCAGGGACGAGGTATGCAGTCGCACTACATGCTGCATGGCCGCATCCGCCTCTTGCGCGTGACCCTCGGAACGCAAGGCCCGGGCGAGCAGGTAGAACGATCCCGCGTCCTCGGGATTCATCTCTGTGGCTTGGCGGAGCAGGCGCACCGCTGCTGCTGTGTCGTGTTGCTGTAACTGCGCTTTCCCCATATAGAAGTACGTTGCCCACGAATCGGGCGTCATGCTTTGCGCCTTCTCAAGATATGAAAGGCCTTCCTGATAGCGCTGCGACTGCACCATGAGCGCTCCCAGAAAATAAAAGGCGCTTGCATCCTGCGGGTCTGCTTCAATCGCTTGTTTCAACTGCTTTTCGGCCTCCGCGTTCTGCTGAAGGCTGATGTACACCTTGCCCAATTCGCGGTGAGCCCCAGGAAGCGCAGGGTCAGCTTGCAGTACTGCCTGGTAGGCCTGCTCCGCTTCCCGAAATTGCGCCGCATCGTAATATGCGTGACCCAGCAGGAAATTGGCTTGCGCGGGAGTCGCGCTACTGGAAAAGAGCTTGGCGAATATGTCTTGAGCCTGTTGCGCTTTTCCCGCCCGCGCATAGGCGACACCCAGGAGGTAGAGTGCCGCGGGGTCCGGATCCTCCGCTTCGGTCAATGGCTTCAATAGGCTGAGACCTTCCTCCGGATGACCGCTGAACGTGAGGCATGTAGCTAGAAGCATAGCGGCCTGATGGTCGGACGGAGACCGGTTGTGCATCTGCCTGAAGTACGGTAATGCATGGCTGTAGTCCTCTTGCTTAAGATAGGCAAGGCCCAGATCGAGCTGAATCGCACGCAACTGAGGGCTGATGCGGAGCACCCGCTGGTATGCCTCGATCGCCTTCCCGTAGCGGTGGGTCTTCGCGTACAAGACACCGAGGTTGGCAAGCGCGCTGACGTTGCGCGGATCGAGTTCCAGAACCTTGCGGAAACCTGTCTCCGCTGCCGGATAGTCGCCTGAGTTCAACGCCTGCGTGGCTGCTTCGAAGGTGTGCTTAGCCGTGTCCGCATCCATACCGAAGCCAGGATTTGTGGAGAGGAGGAGAGCGATGGCAATGGCGGACGCAAGGAGTTTCATGAAGAGATCGTTTGGACCAGTTTAAAGCGGTTTCACAGTTACGGTGTCCTCTTAAAGATCGCGATTCCGATTCCCTTTGTGCTTAGAGAGTCCTAGCCAAAAAAAGTGGCCGGGCTCATTTTTGCTCGAGCCCGGCCGTTCGGAGATCAAACGAGGTTAGAAGTAGAACTTGCCCCCGAATTGCAACTGACGGGGATCACGGGCAGAGGTGATCTGGCCAGAGCTGCCCGCATTGGCGCCAGAGAACGGGATTCCGGAAGTAGGCGCAGACAAGGGGACGTTTATATTTCCCCACTGCGTGTGGTTGAAGACGTTGAACGCCTCAAACCGTATCTGAATCCGGGTATTTTCCGTGAAATTGAAGTTCTTGAACAGTGACATGTTGAAATTATCAATACCAGGACCGTAAATCGAGTTGCGGCGGAAGTTGCCGAAGCTGCCTGGAGCAGGTGCAGCGAAGACCGCCGGGTTGAACCACATGGGATTCTGCTTGGGGGGAAGATTGTGATTATGGGGCGTCAAGATTTGACCGCCGACATAGTCAGGACGAATGTGGCCGAAACCTCCATTCCCCAGGTTTCCGCTCGAACTGAGGTCGCAGCCATCACTTGTAGGACTGCTTCCACTGAGACAGGGACTTCCGCTCCAGAACTGCGTGACTCCTGAATACTCCCATCCACCCGCAGTCAACTGCACCAGCTTGTTGGATCCCCTGAATTCCGGGAGGTTGTACACATATTGAAAGTTGAAGACGTTCCGGCGATCAAAGCCGGCAGGAGCGTAAAACTTCTTGATTTGCGTGTAGTCCGGAATGACGTTCGCCTGATTGTCCTGGTCTTCCAGATCGATCGCCTTCGACCAGGTGTAATCTGCATTCACCGTAAGCCGGTCGCTGAATCTGCGGGAGACTTTAACCTGCAAGCCGTTGTATGCACTGCTGGCTCCGAATCTGCTGAAGTTGATAGTACTGTATCCTTTGTAGGGAAGAATTGCTGCCGACACGTTGTTGACCGTGGAAAGAATGGGCGTGCTCGTCGTAAGCCCGAGCGGTAACTGCTCCAATTGCTGAACGTATACCTGATGCCGGCTGGTATTACCGACATAGCCGATATCGAAGACGAGCTTGTAAGGAAGCTCACGTTGGAGGCCGAGATTGTAGCCATACGTTGTGGGGATCTGACCGACTCGATCCGACGAAAGGATGCCGCCCGACGGGGTCAGCGGGGCTCCATTAACGAGCGACGGAGAGATATTAGCGATGTTGCCGCCGTAGACCGTCGGCGTATAGACCAGCGGAGGATTGCTGATACCACCGAGGTTGAATATGTTCTGTTGGTAGCGCTCAAAGAAGACGCCGTAGCCGCCGCGGAGAGCCGTCTTGCCATCTCCGAATACGTCGTAGGCGAAGCCAATGCGCGGGCCAAAGTTGTTCCAGCGGAAGTTCAAGCCGCCCTTGGGCAATCCGTTTGTTCCCTCCTGGACCATGCCGTTGTAGGGATTTCCGGAACCGGGAATGATAGAGCCCTTCGTGGGCGCCTGCCCAGGGATATTGGGCGCGGTGTTGATTGAAACTGCGTTCGCGGGATTGTAGGCATTGGGCACAAAGTAATATTGGTGGTACATGCCAGTGGTATAAGTTGGTCCTAAAAACTCGTAGCGAAGACCGTAGTCGAGTGTAAGTCTCGGCTTCGCTTTCCAGGTGTCCTGGGCATAGCCCTCATATTGGAAGAAGTGGAAGTGGCCGAACGCGAAAATGTTGGACTGGCTTACGGTGGTGTAGTTCCCCAGGAGAGTGTTTCCGATGCCGGAGTTACTGTTGTTGGCGTTCTGATTGCTTGCCCCGAAGTTAAGGTTGGGATTCTCGGTCCAGTTTCCTTCCTGACCGTTCTCATTCAGATCGGCAAAGAGACCGAACTTGATCACGTGATTGCCCAGGATTTTGGTTACATCATCGGTAGCGACGACCGTGTTGCCGGTAGAGGTCCAACCGGAAGGAAAGGGGCTGATGTTAATGTAGCCGTCTCCGGTGTTGATATTCGGGGCTAGATCATGAGTATTGGTTGACGGATAGATGTCACTGAAGTTGAAGCCGAGTGTCGACTTATCGTAAAGGGCCTTGGAGGTACCCGGGACAATGTCCACCACCTGCGTCAAGTGGAGCCAGCCGACAGTAGCCTCGTTGGTCAACGTCGGGGAGAGCACGTTCACCAGGCTCCATCCATAGCTCTTGCCGGGCTTTTTACGGTATTGAGGAAGAACCGGGAAGCTGTTTCCGGAGAAAATACCGAAGCCTTGGCTCTCCTGTTGGCGGTCATCCACGTAACGGAAGAAGGCGTTTGCCTTGGGTCCGAAGTTGTAATCGACACGAGCGACGTACTGATTCTTCGTGAACGTGTAGGTGTCCTGGAAGTTGATCTGTTGTTCGTCGTTGAATCCGTTGCTGTAGATGGGGTGAGTGAAGCTTCCTTTGTAGCCGGGGGTGAAGTACTTGATCATCGCCGCGTACTGGCTGTTAAACTGCGAAGCGGGGATAATGTTTCCCGTAAAAGGCGTGCCGGTCTGCACCTCGCCCACCGAGTTATACTTGATCGTTCCAGGCATAAACACTTGCCCGTTCTGCACCAGGTTGCCGTTGGTATCGTGAATGGGCGTGCACGTTGCGCCTCCGTTGAAATCGCACATATTGCCTGTGCGATAGACCGGGGATAGATCGGCCTGTCCATTCGGAGTGCCGATGCCGAGCATCGACGGGAGCGGCATGGTGTAGTAGGTATTGCCGTTGGGCCGGTTGGCGCGCGTCCCTTCATAATTGAAGAAGAAGAAGGCCTTCTTGTTGCTTCTGGGGGAAATTTTTGGAATCGGGATATAGCCGCCGATATTGCCGCCGAACTGATTGAACTTCAGAATGGGTCTTGCCGAACCCTGATGGTTGCTGAACCAATCGTTTGCGTTGTAATCGGTGTTGCGGTTGAACTCATAGCCCGTTCCGTGGAAGCGTTCGCCGCCGCTCTTGGTATTGACCAGAATCATCACGCCCGGACTGCGGCCGTACTCCGCGTTGTAGTTGCCGGTGAGGGTCTTGAATTCGCCCACGGCGTCGATGCTCAGGTTAGTGTACTCGCCGTCGTTGGCGCCCACATCGGTGTTGATAATACCGTCGAGAAAGAAATTATTTGCGGTGCCGCGCATTCCGTTCACGTAGAAGTCGTTGGTTCCGTTGAAGACCAGCCGGAACTGGGAGCTATTGTTCGTAACTACGCCGGGCAGCGTTGTCATCAGCGATTCGAAATCCCGACCGTTCAACGGCTGCTCGGTAACCTGGCGCTGGTCAACCACGGCCGCGTTGCTCGAAGTCGCGGTGTCGATCAAGGGCGTTTGGGTACTGACGGTCACGGTCTGCGTGGCCTGGCCCAAAGTCAACGCCAACTGGCCTAGACCGAGACTCTGGTCCTGATCCAGCACCACACCGCTCCGGTCCAGTGCCTCCATCCCGGGGGCGGTCACCTTGATCCTGTAGGTGGCGGCGGTCACGTTCAGAGCGCGGAAAGTGCCACCAGCGTCGGTGGTCGCCTCGCGGGTCACGTCGCCGGTTGATTGGTTGATGATTTGAACCTGGGCTCCGGGTATCGCTGCGCCGGTCGGATCGACAACCGTGCCTGTAATGGTGCCAGTCTGGGCATGAAGCTTAGCGCCGGGAAAAAACGCGGCGAGCAGTGCCAGCAACGCAAGCTGCAGGAAAGGTCTTGGCTTCAAAAGACGGTGATTGCCGCGGAATGATTGACTTTCGAAATCGATGAAGGCGAATTGGGTCGGTTGGCAGGCAACACACTGCCTCAACTGCTGATGGCGTCGCATAGTTCCTCCAAAAAGGCACACAAACTGATGTTTAGTGTCTTGACTGCCTTACACCGCTCTCGCGGTTTGGCAGGTCTTTCGGTTTCTTCGTCGCGCTTCAGGACTCGATAAAGTCGCGAGATCAACCACAGCGGAGACTATCGAATGCCGGCTGGCACTGTCAATGGCAACCGATAGACACAAACATGGCGATCGTTCTCCGTGTTCAAAGGGTCATCGCAAAAATCGCAATTCTCCCTTTCAACCCCTTTGAAAAGAGCTTCGACGAAACAGTTGCGTTCTTTATCAATCGGGCAGTCCGATGCAAAGCTGTTCTTCGCCAAACGGGGTATGTCCAACAATCAAAGGCACTTTACAGAAGCGTTTTTGTTAGGTAGAAGAAACGTTTCTGTAAATCGCTCCTGAGTAGATCGCAATCATCTGAGAACTGTCAAGCAAATTCTTTTTATTCCTTGGGATGTATTGACTGCGCGGAAATAATCTTTTGGACAGGTTTCGTTTTGACAGGGCTATAGTAAGAAGCGGCATTTTTCCTCAACTACTCCTGGAAACATCTTTGAACCGAAGGAATTCACCTGAGAAAGACGAGTGCGTAACCCTACGCACTCTGGCAAGCCATCTGGGCTTATCGCTCACGACCGTGTCGGTCGTGGTGAGCGACTCGCCGGCTGCGCAGGCGATCCCCCTCACCACTAGGAAGCGGATCCTTGCCGCGGCCAGCGAGCTGCACTATCGGCCTAACTACTTCGCGCGCTCGCTGCGCAGGAAGCGCAGCATGTCGGTCGGCGTGCTGGTGTCGGAAATGAGCGAGGGCTACTTCACGCTGGTCATGAATGGGGTGGAAGAGTATTTGATGGCAGCAAAGTACTTTTACCTTCTGGCCTCGCATTACTGGCAGGCATCACTGCTGGAGGAATATCCGAAGATGTTGCTGGAACGCTCAGTCGACGGAATTCTTCTGGTCAATACCCCAACCCCATCGCGGGTACAGGTGCCGATCGTCTCCATTTCAGGACATGAGGCGGTAGCCGGCGTGACGAATATTCAACTGGACCACAAGCAGGCGGCTCGTCTGGCACTGAAACATCTCGCCGACCTGGGACATCGCAGAGTTGCGTTCATGAAAGGCCAGGAGCAGACGGTCGACACGGATTACCGCTGGCGAGAGATCATGGAAACAGCGCGCGCCTACGGCATAGAGATTCACGAGGAGCTGCTCATTCGACTGACGGAAAATAGTTGGTCGCCCGCCCTGGGTTATGGCCCGGTTAAGGCGCTAGTGGCGCGTACCAGGGATTTCAGCGCACTCTTCGCGTTTAATGACATCTCTGCCGTCGGCGCTATTCGGGCCCTGCACGAAGCTGGATTGCGTGTGCCGGACGACGTCTCCGTCATCGGCTTCGACGACGTACTAGGAGCCCCCTTTGGCATTCCGAGCCTGACCACCATCCGGCAACCCCTCCGCGAAATGGGGAAGGTGGGCGCGGAATTCCTGATCAACCGGATCAATCATCCAAAAGTGGCTTATCCCCAGCAGGTGCTCATGCAACCGGAACTGGTCATACGGGAATCCACGGCGACGGCTTCGTCCCGGCGACCCTCCCTGGCGCCGAAACGACGCAGGCCTGCCGTGGTTACCCGAGGTTGAGATCTGCGCTGGCGGTAGGGGCCGCATGGTAACGGTTAGCCGATTTATCCAAGACGCAACGCGAATGAGCTTATAAACTTGCCCTGGAGCCTCGCAGGCAAACCTCCGACATGAAGCGTGCAGCCATCGGCGTTCGAATGCATTCCGGTTGGGGGGCGCTGGTGGCAGTCGCAAACAGTGCCGGCACAGTCGAAGTGATTGAACGGCGGCGCATCGCTCTCACCATCCCAGGAACCCCCGGCGCGAACCAGCCCTACCACTTTGCGGAGAAACTCAAACTTGCAGAGGCAGAGAACTTTATTGGAAACTCTTTTGCGTCTGCAAAATGTCTCTCCTTGGCGGCTGTCCGGGATGTGGTAGCCGAGCTACATGGCCGCCAATGGAACGCCGCTTTTCCCAGAGTCCATTAAGGCATGGTCGCACGGCCCCGTTGTGCCTCAGGTGTACCACGAATATACGCAGTTCGGTTCCGGCCCGATCCCCGTGGAGCCTTTCAACGATGACACTATGCCCTGGGAACTTCGAGAGTTCTTGATTGAGATTTACAGCGTCTATGGACAGTTTACGGCGTCAAAGCTGCGCGACCTGTCCCACTCTGAACCGCCTTGGATCAATACTCCTCAGAGCGAAGCCATCTCGCACGAAAGCATGAAGCAGTTTTTCAAGACACTGCTGGTCGCAGATGACGATACAAAAGCCAAACCTCAATAAAGGACAGAGAGTTGGCGTAGGTCCTGCTGAAGCCAGAGCCGACGATTGGCGCAAAAAGAACCCCGTATTCTCGTTGCAATATACCGTTCCAGGATATTGCGTATCCAATTGCGACGGCGAACAAAAAGTGGCGTTTGCCAATACTCTCTTGCAGCTTGGCAAGCGAACATGGCTTCAGATACTGCAAGAGGACAGGCACGCGTCTGGAAGTGAAAAGGTTCCCCGTTTCCGACTAAAGGTGGCTATACCCTCTCACGTAACTGAAGACCAGGAGTTTTTTACCGCAGTGCGATTCTTTGGGAAGTGCCCCATGATTGGGTACGTTCAACAGGGCGTGTATTACATCGTTTGGCTAGGTAGAGATCATAGTTGCTATTAGATTTTCAAACTGCACCACTACCTAACTTCTGTGCTTCCCGTTACTCGAAATCGGGTCTGCCGTTTTCCGCATCAGGTGTGATCCCTACGCCAATCTAACCAAAAGATTGATACTCCTTCCAGAACTCGGGCCATGGCTTGCGTGGGCCACCACACACGAATATGTCAGGGTGCGCCTGGCTCTCTTCGTTTTTCACACCATAGGAATTGCCGTTATGGCCGGCAAGCCGACATCCCGTAAACGCCCGCTCTGCGTCTTCTCGCGAAAAGCCGATTACGATCAGAGTCGGCGTGGCTGCCCGGGGATACCCGCGCAGCCACGCCGAGTTGGTCATACTGATGGGCGGGGGCAAGCGATAGGTTGAGCCGAGGATTTCGATTGCGCCCTGCTCGCCGTAGTTCCCCACGACCACGCCGACATCCTGCCCACCCTGCAACGGCAGCGAGTCCCGAATGCCGGCGACCGTCCGGACCAGTTCATTCCAGCCGAACTCCTCGCGCAGAGCATCATTGTTCTCCAAGGCAAAGTGCATGAGCGGACCGCTGGACGCCAGCGATAGTATCAGCGCACAACTGTACACGCCGGCTCCGGCAATCCCGGTGAAGAGCACCGCTTCCACCACCCGCCGCCACAGACGCGGCAACCGCCGTACCCAGTGCTCCCCTGCGGCCGCACCCATGGCAATCAGCATCGGATACGCTGGTGCCAGGTAGTAGAAGAGTCCCTGGGCGAAGTAGAAGAACGCCAAAGGGATCAGATACATCCACGCCAGCGGACGGTAGCGCGGACTGCGCAGAAAGCACAACAACCCCGTAATCCAAAGCGGTGCCGCATAGAAATTCGCGCATACAAAAAACTGTTTGGGCACAAATCCATTTGCCCGCCCCAGTCCCATGTCGCGTATGTGAATGTAATGAAGGAAATGGTACGAGATGAATCCGTTGCGCACCTGGCACACGAGGTTGGGCGAGAAAATCAGCAGCGCTATTCGTGCACCGGCCAACAGCCACCAGTTCAGCAGAAAGCGGCGAGCGCACGTCAGCAAGAACCCGCACAGAAGTCCGGACACAAAAAAGCACATCGTGTACTTGGTCATCAGGCCGACGCCTACGGTCGCGCCGACCGCCAGCCACCAGCGCGGATTCTCCGTCTTCAGCAGGCGGACCACGAAGTACGCAACCAACACCCACCACAGATAATTGAACGTGGTGTATTGGAATTCCGTGCCCTCGAAGAGCGGCAGCGGTGAGAGCGCGACGGCAAGAGCTGCCGCAACCTGGGCCAGCCGTCCGCCGCCCAACTCGCGCGTCATCATCCCGGTGACCACGATGGCAAGCGACTGCGCGAGCACCGAGACGAGGCGCAGTCCCACCATCGAGAGCCCGAAGATTTCAAGGCTGATACGCTCCACGAACGGAGTCAGCGGCGGATAGGCCACAAAACCCCAGTCCAGATGCCTCGCATCACTCAAGAACTGGAGGTCATCGCGGTGAAAGCCCTAGCAGCCCGTGGTTAAAGNNAACTTCTCGATGTTTCCAGAAAGGCGCTTTAACCACGGGCTGCCAGAGATGATTTGTGAGCAGGTGGACGAGCGCCACCACCGCTGCGATTCCGAGCAGTACTACCGTGTCAGTCCGGGAAGGGGTATCCACCTCGCCCGGGCTTTGCCCTGCATACGTCGATACCATTTCGCCCCCGGCGCACTTTGCCCGTGGTCTTCACCAAGGTTCACTGAGATGGATTCTCGCACTGCATCCTTGATTACGAATGCAACAACATTCCGGTTCCAAGCTTACTTCGCCGCGACAATCGAGAACGATCGCATATCAGTCCGGGGATAGCGAGCCCATTGAAGGTGCGAGCAGAAGACAGAACGACACTGCGGCCGCGAGGTGCGTTGGACTGAGGCTTCAAGGTTTGTTGACTCCAGAGAGTACAATTCCGGCAAAGATGCGTGTGGCGTCCGCGATCAGCAAATTCACCTCTCAGGAGACTTATGACAGAGTTCAACGGTCCAGCAGAGTCACCGATTGGGGAATCGTTGACCGTGCATCCGCTTAGTCAAGGCGAACGCGTCGTTGATGCGTTCATCGCACCGTCGAAGACCTTCACCGACATTCTCAGGAACCAGAGCTGGTGGCTGCCGTTCCTGCTCGGCATTGTTGTCAGCTATGGATATATGTTCGTGGTTCAAAGGCAGGTGGGCTGGGATACGGTTGCGGAAAACACTCTGAAACAGGACGCGAAAGCCTCAGAGCGGCTCGCCAATGCTACCCCCCAAGCAAAGGCCCAGGCACAGACGTTTACGCTGGCGATCATCAAGTACAGCTTTTTCGCGTCGCCCTTGCTGGCATTACTTTTCGCCGCGATTGTTTCGCTCATTCTCTGGGCTACTATCAACGTCATCTCTGGTGGTCATGCGACTTTTGGCCGGGTCTTCGCGGTGTGGATGTACGGGACGCTCCCGCTGCTTATTAAGTCGATCCTGGTCATCATTACGCTGTTCGCCGGGTTGGATAAGGACGCTTTCAACCTCAGCAATCCCGTGGGAACGAACATTGGATACTTCCTGCCGATCGACTCCGCCAAATGGTTGACGACTCTCGCAACCTCGGTCGACATGATCTGGATCTGGACCATGATCCTGGTCGGAATCGGTCTTGCGATTGTAGCCAAAGTAAAACGCGGGTCTGGGCTGATCGCAGTATTTGGATGGTGGCTCTTCATTTTATTGGTGCGGGTCGGTTATGCGGCAATCGCCGGCTAGAGGAGGCCGTTGCGCCGACAACCAACCACAGTGGACAATGTTGAGCTACTCTGACCGCAAAGCGTCCGCGGGATCGACGGTGGCAGCTCGCCGCGAGGGCAAATAGCAGGCAAGCCAGGCGGTGCCAACTACGCAGGCGGTAATAGTGACGTACGTGATGGGATCGACGGGGCTTACATTGAAGAGGATCGCTGACATTAGCCGCATGGTGACGAGGGCGACGATCAAGCCGCACGCTACGCCGATGCCGGTCAGCCACAATCCCTGGCGCACGAACAAGGCGGTCAAGGTCTGCCTTTGTGCGCCCAGCGCCATGCGAATGCCGATCTCGCGGGTCCGCTGCGACACCGAATAGGAGATGACGCCGTAAATTCCAACGATCCCGAGCAACAGAGCCATAGCGCCGGCGACGCAGAGCATTACGAGCGTGAACGAAGTCCGAGCGATTGATTTGGTATACAGCTCGCCAAGTGTGGCGACGTCGGCCAAGGGCACATCGGGATTGACCGACCAGACCTTCTGCTGGATCTCATTGATGAAGACCTGCGAGCCGGCGCGCGGACTGCGAACAGCAAACGCAATCCCGCGCTGGAGCGTCTCTTTTTGCCCCTCGAAGCGGTCCTGCATGATCGGCCAGTACGCGGTGGTGGGAGCCGCCTGATCTACTCCATTGTCGTGAACATCCTGGGCAACTCCTACGATCTCGCGCCAGTCGTCGGTACTGGCGACGCGAATTCTCTTCCCCAGCGCGCCGTTCGAATTCCGCCAATACTCGCGCGCGAAATTTTCCGAGATGATGGCTACAGGCCGCTTCTGATAGATATCTGTCCAGTCGAGATCGCGGCCGGCCACCAGCCGGGTGCCCAGGGTCGCGAAGGATCCTGGGGAAATGTATTTGAAGCGGCGTACGGGCGGAAGCTCGCCCTCGCCTAAGACGTGGTCCTGCGCATAGAGCACATCGTTGGTGTCGTATCCATCCAATGGAACAGAGTTGGAGAAGCTGACCGAGGATACGCCGGGAATCGCCGCGAGCTTATCCAGGATTGCCTGGTCCATGCGCACAACGCGATCGCGCTGGGTGTCGGGTATCTGCGTTTCCGGAATGTAGAAGTGAAATGTTTGCACTGAATCGGGATCGTCGAAGCCGGGAGAGACGTGCATCAGGGCGCGGAAGGTGCGGATCATGAGCCCGGAGCAGATGAGCAGCACCAGCGCCAACGCGACCTGCACGATGACCAGGGCCTTGCGCGCGCGATGCCGCTCGCGGCTCTGGCTCAGGGCGCGTCCTCCTTCGCGGAGACTGCTGTTCACGCTCGCGCCGGCATACTTGATGACCGGGATGGAGCCAATCAGAAGGCTGGTGAAGAGCGCGAGCGCAAGGGTGAAGAGCAGCACGGGAAGGTCGATGCCGATCTCGTGGATGCGCGGCAGGCCGGTGGGCGCCATGGCAACCAGAAGGCGCAGCGCGCCATAGGCGAACGCCAACCCGATGAGGCTGCCCGCAACCCCAAGGACCATGCTCTCGAAGAACAGCTCGGCCGCGATCCGGCCCCAGCCAGCCCCCAACGCGGAGCGAACGGCCAGCTCCTGGCGGCGGCCTTCCACGCGGACCAGCAACAAATTTGCCACGTTTGCACAGGCGACCAGCAGCACCAGGACGATGGAACCCATGAGCACCCACAGAACTTTGCCCACGTCCCCGACAACGTCCTGCTTCAAGGGCCGTAGATTTGGCGAAATCCGCGCTTTTTCAAAGAGGCTGGCGCTGAATCCTTCAGGCGCGGGGAAACTGCGCAGGACGATGGGAAGCAGACGCGCCATGTCCGTGCCGGCCTGCTCCATGGTCACTCCGGGCTTCAACCGGGCAATGGCTCGCTCGCTGAAGTTGCCCAGCTTGGTCTTGCTGCGATCCCATTGGTACGGCACGATGAGCGCGGCATCCTGCTGGTCGAGAAAGTGAAATCCTCTGGGCAGGACGCCGATAATTTCCCGCGGCTTTCCATCCACGGTGATGGAGCGCCCGATGACGGACGATGCACCGCCGAACTTCTTCTGCCAGTATCCATAAGAGAGCAGGACGGTCTGCGGCGCACCCGCCGAATCGTCCTTGCGGGTAAATAGACGTCCCAACGCAGGAGCCACTCCCAGAATCGGCAGTGCGCCATCGGTGACGTCAAGACCTCGCACGTGCTCCGGCTGGCCCGCTCCGGTCACGTTGAGCGAATCGCCGGAGTAGGCGCCGATATCCTGGAGCGTGGTGCTCTGCTCGCGATCGATGAAGTAAATCGACGGCGCCATGTTCAGCTCCTTGAGGCCGATTCCGGGCGCGGTATGCCATACGCCGATCAACTGCTCCGGCTGAGGATAAGGCAAGGGCTTCAGCAGCACGCCCTCCACGACGCTGAAAATCACCGTGTTCGCGCCTACGCCGACGGCGAGCGTGAGCAGAGTGACTGCCGTGAACAGCGGTGCACGGCCGAGCCGGCGTAGAACCTGGCTCAGTTGATCGGTGAACATTGCCATGTGCCAGACCTCCGAGCGTGCGCGCGATCGCACCAGCGATCGCTTTCCTGCGCCAGGCTCTGTGATTCTCTTACGTTATGGGGCAGCGGATAGTTCCAGGGTCCTGGCTTTATGGCTTCTTGAGCACGTAGCGGACATACACCCATTCCCCTGAGCCGCAGGCCGCAAACACCGGTGTGTCCCGAATGCCGGCAAAGTTGCGGAAGCTCGAGCGTAATCCGAGGGGCACCTGTTCCTGGATCCCCTTGCGGTTCTGTTCGCTGGTGATCTCGAGCGCGCGCACCACGGCGGGAGTAATATCCTCCTCCTCCTCGATGGAGAGGCCGCATTGCGCAATCTGCTCCCGAAGGGTATCGATATACGGCTTCGGACCCACATCGGCGAACAGCAGATGACCGCCGCGACGGAGCACTCGCGCTACCTGTGCGAGAAAACGGTCCACGGAAGTGTAGCAGTGGCAAGATTCCAAATTGACGACTGCGTCGAAGAACTCCGCGGGAAAGGGAAGGTTCTCTGCATCGCCGCGGATGAACGAAAGCTTGTCGTGGGCGTGGCAGCGTCGGCAGAACGCCACCGCTTTGCCGCAGAAATCGACGCCTGTCATGGAGCGGAGATGCAGGTACCTCTTGACGAAGGCGGCTCCTCCCCCACGCCCGCTGCCGACTTCCAGAACGTCCTTCCCGCGTAGATCCACAGCGCTGGCCACCCTATGGTAGAGCTGTATCGGATAGCGATTCGCCTCGTCCACGGCTTCCAACCGGAGGGTAGCAGCGCCTGAATCGGTCGTTGCGTACCCATAGTTCAGAAATGTCAGGTCGTCCTGGGCCAACAAGCTCAACGACTGATACCAAACCTTGGTGTTGAACTTCTGCAGGGCGAGACGGGCACGAAGCCCAAGACCGAGCGGCCTGTTTCCCAGGCCATAAATTCGCGGGTAAGTCCTCTTATCCTTATAGAGCATCTGTGGATGCTATGCATCTCCCATATCCGGTTGTGTCACGAAAGGAAATGCCAGGGCCGTGAACCGGAATTTCGATTCTAACTTCCAATAAACCCACACTATAGTATCGAGGTGTTCCAGCGCACTATTTTTCTTTGGCCGGGCGCAGGGCTGGTGAAGGCCAATGCTGGAAAGCGGAATTTTGATCGGAGCTTCCTGCGAAACGGCGATTCGGTAGGAACGCCGCATTGCAGGTTGCTGGCCGGCGAAATTATCTATCGTGCGATTATCAGGTAAGTTACACGTTGGTAAGGCGCTTTGTACAACCTCGTGGAGACGCGCATGCAATCGCGCCCTGTACCCCTGGGAATGGTTATCGCTGAACGACAGTTCTGTCTCCACGATCAAGCCGGAACGGAGCGTTGGCAATCTTCTCAATGAACAAGCTAATGTCTTTGCTGAGCCCGGCCAATTTTTTCTGCGACGGTTGCTACGCGCGCGGGCAATAGAGGCGGGCCGAGGATTTCGGCGGCCATCCGGTGTCTCTGCGCTTCTTCGCTCCCGGTTGCGCTCGCGCTGCTCGCGCAACCGGGGCAGGCGCGAACATGACTGGCGCCCGAACCGTTCGCTGATGGTCAAAAAAGACGCGCACATATTCCCCGGTTACAGAGAAGGCGATTGCTCAACTGCGACAAAATTCAGGTGGCCTAGCTAGAAGCTGGACACCGAGGGTAGCGTCAAATCGGGATTCTCGTATTCCAGTGTGGATCGGGCGGACTTGCTCTTGAGCCGAGGTGCCGGGGCGCGAGAACTCATGAGCGGTTTTGCGGGTGGTTTGAGCAGGCCGAAGATCGCCGGCTTGGGGGAGTGGGGATCGGGAACATGGATTTTGGGGGAGAGACTCATAAATGCTCCATGTGTGGATTCGACTGCCGAAACAAAGGCTCAGCTGAGACAGCTGGAGTCGAGGATGGGTTTGGATAATTCTACACCAGTTCCGGCGGCGGCGGGCGCCGGTGGAGAATGGAGGAAGAGCCTGCTACTCGCACGCCAAAGGCTACACTCGGGTAGAACCGGATTCAAAACGAACGGCAGGATGAGGGCGGGGGGACGACACATGCCGCGGAGATGGGTTTTATGGGGTGGATTGGGGGTGGTACTCGCCGTCGCGGGAACGGCCTGGAGCGCGTCAGGAACAGCGGGGCAGGAGGTGGCGGCGAAGCACTCTTTCTCTGCAAAGGACTGGGCGGCACTTCANNTCGATCTGCCGGAAGATTTTTCTCCCATGGGTTTTACGCGCGATGGACATAAGTCTTTACGGTGCCTGGAAGGTGAAGGACCTTGGGCAACTGGCGATCTTTCCGGTGAAGGATGGGAAGGCGGCGGCGGTGCCATCGACTGTGGTCTTGCTGCCTCGCGGGATTGAGTCGGCGGTTCCATCTCCGCAATGCTATTCACGGTCTCAACCGTGTGGAGGGCAGGAAGTATCCGTTTCTGGTGCTGCCACACGGGGGGCCGGAAGCGAACGATGAACTAAGCCTCGATCAGTTTTCGCGGATGATTGCGGGCCTTGGCTATGTGGTGCTGCAACCGGAGTATCGAGGGTCGACGGGATATGGCGCGGACTTTCTGGCCGCGATCTACCAGCACTTTGGTGACCGGGCGTATGAGGACGTGGACAGCGCGACGGATGAAGCGATCTCGCAGGGATGGGCCGATCCCAATCGGCTGGCGATCTTTGGATGGAGCGCCGGCGGATTCATGACCTCGTGGACGGTGACGCAGACGAGCCGGTACAAGGCTGCGATTGAAGGCGCGGGCATTACGGACTGGGCGCCATTTCTGTGGACGAGCGACATTCAGCAGACGGACTATGACGCGCGCTGGACGGATGAGAACCCGCAGGTGTTCCGGAAGTTTTCCGCAGTGGCATTTGCCAATAAGGTGACGACGCCGCTGTTGATCTTGCACGGCGAAGCGGATCAGCGGGTGCCGACGTTTCAGGGGATCGAGTTCTTCCAGATTCTGGCGGCGCGGGGCAAGACGGTTCGCATGGTGACCTATCCGGGATCGCCACATTTCCCGGTGCTGTGGGACCAGCGGCTGAGTGTGATGGAGGAGGTCACAGGCTGGCTGGAAAGATATAACAAGTAAATTTCTAACCCTCGCTCATATCTTCCCCACTCAGAGCCGGGATTCCCCAGCATGGAGACCAGTACCTGCGCAAGCTGTTCGTGCAAGGAGCGAGAGCCGTTATGCAGCACAGGACCAAACAGTCGTCCGGATTAAGTGCCTGGCTGGCGCAGCTCACGGCGCGTACGCACCAGAACATCGCCATGGTTGGGAATCGCCAGCGCGATTCCCACATCCGCAGACCAGCGGCCCGTGCCACGGCGAACATGCGGCGTGGTATTCTGCCGGGCACATGCGATCTCCATTACGTCTTCCGAGAGCCCTGGTACCGCTTGCCATTTTCTCCGCTGCCCTGGCGCACGCCCAGGCGCTCCCCCAGGCAACGTCCGGAACGGCTTCGCTGACCCCTACCGAACAACGCATGGCCAGCAATATCGATGCTAACGATGCCGCCGACCTCGCCCTGCTCGAGAAGCTTGTCGATATCAATAGCGGCACCATGCATCTTGCAGGGGTTGTGGCGGTTAAGGATATTCTTGCGCCGCGATTGCAAAACCTGGGGTTCAGGGTGAGATGGGTTCCCATGGACAAGTTGACCGATCGCGCCGGCGATCTTGTGGCCGAACATCCTTGCCCTGACGGCGAAGGGCATTGCGGGAAGAGGCTCTTGCTCATCGGGCACATGGACACAGTCTTTGAACCCTCAAGCCCGTTTCAACGTTATGCCATGGTGCCAAGTTCAGACGGAAAGATTGCCACCGGCCCGGGCGTCGCGGACATGAAAGGTGGCCTGGTTGTCATGTTGGCAGCGCTTCGAGCGATGGACGCCGCAGGAGTGCTGCGCAACACGGCGATGAGAGTCGTGCTCAGTGGAGATGAGGAGCGCTTCGGCGATCCGGTAGACGTGGCGCGGCGTGATCTGGTGGAAGCGGCCAAGCAAAGCGACGTGGCGCTCGAGTTTGAGCCAAGCGTGCGGATCGACGGACACGACAGCGTAAGCATCTCGCGAAGAAGCAGCACAACCTGGCATATTGAGACGACGGGAATCAGTGGGCACTCCTCGCAGATCTTTGGCGACCGGCTTGGGTACGGTGCGATCTACGAGTTGAACCGGATTCTCGATGCCTTTCGACGGGATCTGCCGGAAGAAGGACTGACCTATAACGTTGGACTGATCCTGGGCGGCGGAGCTGCGCAGTTGGATCAGGATCAAACCGGCGGAAAGGCCACGGGGAAAGCCAACGTTGTTGCCGCAACCGCCCTTGCTGTGGGGGATTTGCGGACGCTTAGCAATGAGCAGACGCAGCGCGTGGAGGCGAAGATGCACACGATTGCCGCAGAGCATCTTCCCCGGACCGGCGCGACCATCACGTTTGGGGAGTCCTATCCGGCGATGGCAACTTCTCCTGAGAACGAGCGGCTGTTCCGCGAATGGGACCAGGCCAGCGAAGCACTCGTCCTGGGCCCGGTCCAACTGGGCGGCCCCATGAGCCGCGGCGCCGGCGATATCGCCTTTGTTGCGCCCTATGTTTCAGGCCTGGTGGGCGTTGGAATCCTAGGCGAGGGCTATCACGCTGTGGGTGAGACTGCCTTTCTCGACTCCCTGCCGAAACAAGCGAAACGGAATGCTGTGTTGATGGAACGGCTTGTCCGGCAACCCGCAAAGCGCTGAGCGAGCGCGACCCCAATTGGCGGCTACAGGCATCTCGCCCGGTGAACGGCTTGGCTATTTTTTCCATCGAGAACATTGCGCCACATGACCTAGCCGCACCTGTGCCAACCTCTGCCATTTAGCAGGTGGCGAGCTTGAGCAGATTCAGTTCCTGCTTGGACACCCGCAAAGCCACTCGAAACCAGGCTCGAACTCGGATCGACGTGCCTGTCCCCTTAACGCCCGTATCATGCGTCCATTTCCCTGAGGAAGACTAACATCAGGTATGGACACGCAGGCGCACTGGGAACATATTTACGAAACCAAGTCTCCAGAAGAGACGAGCTGGTATCAGCCGCATTTGGAAATCTCGATCGACTGGATCTCGGCCGCCGTCAAGGGTCTGTCATCCTCGATCATCGACGTTGGAGGCGGTGAATCTACGTTGGCCGATGATCTGCTTGCGGCAGGTTACCGTAATCTCACGGTTCTAGATGTTGCGGGCGCTGCGATCAAGAAATTCCAGGAGCGCTTAGGACCAGCGGCACAATCCGTTCATTGGCTGAAAGGAGAAGTGACCACGGTTGCGCTCCCCGCTCACGCCTACGACCTCTGGCATGATCGAGCAGTCTTCCACTTCCTTACCGAACCCCAACGGCGAGTGGCGTATCTACGTCAGCTTGTTTCAGCTCTCAAGCCTGGGGGACAGGTTGTGATGGCAACCTTCGGCCCGCAGGGTCCCGAGAAGTGTAGCGGGCTCAATACCAAACGCTATGATGCGGAGTCGTTGCATTACGAGTTGGGTCCGGAGTTTCACCTCGTAAGAAGCTCAGTTGCTATGCATCAAACGCCAATGGGAACGATGCAACAGTTCCTTTATTGTCAATTCAGCCTCAATCCTGTACAGGAAGGGAGCACCCCCTGAAATTCCGCATTCTCCGAATTGGTTTCGCCGCAAGTCTGATCGCCATTTGCACCACGTACGGCATGAGCATCCAGGCGCAACAGTCCACCGCAAAGCCCCCGGCTCAAACGGACACAATAATTCCGCCGCCGGCCCTGCTGCAGCCCGCAGAACTGGTGCAAATGTTGCACAGTTCGGCAAAGCCATTGGTACTGCAGACCGGCTCGCATGTTCTTTACGCTGAAGCGCATATACCCGGATCAGAGTATGCCGGTGCCGCAGGTACGAGTGCAGGGATCGAAGCACTGCGCGAGCGAGTCACCGGCCTCAACAAAGATAGGCTTATCGTCATCTATTGTGGATGCTGTCCCTGGGGCCGTTGCCCGAACATCCGGCCCGCTTACGAACAATTGCAGGCGCTGGGGTTTACGAATGTAAGGGCTCTTTACCTGCCTGAGAATTTCGGGACTGACTGGGTCGACAAGGGTTACCCAGTTACCAAAGGCCGATAGAAAGGAAGCGATGGAAAGGGCTGCTCGATCGAGGACGGTGGGATCGCTTCTAATCTTGTCACTTCTGCTGATACTCTTTAGCGCGCCGACCGGAAACCCGCCTCTTGCGGCGCAAGCAGTGACACACGGAGCAGGCGCCGGCCGCCCAGCTCCGAATTTTTCGCGGGCCGACCTGAGCCATCGGAAGGTTGAACTGAACTCATACCGTGGCAAGGTAGTCCTCCTCAACTTCTGGGCGACGTGGTGCGGACCATGCCTTACGGAGATGCCCACTTTCATGAAATGGCAGAAGCAGTACGGCTCCGAGAAGTTTCAGGTGATCGGCGTATCGATGGACGACGCGACCGCGGAGGTAATCGCAACCGTGTCCAGGCTGAAGCTTAACTATCCAGTGCTGATGGGAGACGAGTACCTTGGGGCCGCCTACGGCGGCGTCCTGGGGCTACCGGTTACATTCCTCATCGACCGTGATGGGAAGATCCGAGCCCGATATCAGGGCGCGTCCCTGACGCGTATCAAGGGCGATATTCAAAACCTTCTGCAATCGCATTGAGAGGGCCAAATAGGGTGACAGCATAGCCTACCCTCTGCAATAGAAGAGAAATATTTATGGTCCCCAGGTGGAAGCGCGTGCTTTTATCGCTGATAAGCTTCATTCTGGCGGTAGCCCTGTCTTGCTTTTTGCTCTCGATAAGAGTGGTCATCGCCGCGAGCGAAGCGTCATTCAGAACCTTCCCGCCAATATACCCAGCTAAGCTATGTCCCTGACCGGAAGATTACGATCGTCGTGCTGAGTAATGTGAATGGAGCCGCACCCGCCTCCATGGGAGGGCAACTGCTGGACGTGGCGATGGGCAAGTCCGTTCTCCTGGCCAGCGAACGCAAGGCCGTCCCGATCAAAAAAGAGGAGTTGCAAAAATTCGCCGGCGTCTATGATCTGACACCGACCTTTGCGCTCACAGTCGCCGTGAGCAGCGATTCGCTGACAGTGCAAGGCACGAACCAGCCAGCCCTGCCGGCGATATATCAAGGTGCCGCGAGTGGGCATCCGCGCTTCTTCATACCTCAGGTAAATGCGGAGGTTGAGTTCCTGCCAGACGCAACCGGTGCGATGGGATCGCTGGTGCTCCACCAGGGTGGAGATCACCCGGCAAAAAAGCGCTCGGCAAATTAGAAACCCAATATCAGGCTGATACAAGTAAACCTTCCGGAGCAATCAGGACCAAACCGGCGAAAAGGCCACAAGTCGAGGTTCTTCGATTTTAAGAGCACCGTCAACTTTCGTACGGGAATCCGGGTGTTGCACAACGCTGGATACTTTCATATCCAGTGCCGCAACAAAGAGTCAACTGGTGAGAAGAGGGCTTTCCAGGAATTCCCCAAGCGCGCGGTGCAGCCCGCTCCGGTTCGGCGGCTGCTAGTAGGCGGTTCAAACGGGTAAGTTACCAAGAGCCAGACTTTGCCGGCAGTTCGTCATCCCTGACCTGCGCACCGCGGAACCCCGTACTGGTTGGTAGCTCACACCAACTCGTTCTACAGCGCAGCAACCGAACCGTCTTGGTGCCAAACGAACTCCATCGGTTTGGTGCCTCCGAACGGATATTTGTTCAACGAAGCTTCGCTCAGCACGAAGCCCAAGCCCGGTTTTTCCGGCAGGGGAACACGGCCGTCGACCATGCGCATGGCAGGGAAACCGAACCATTCCGCCCAAATCTTCTCTTTGTCTCCAGGTGTTACGAAGCTGCAGATTTCCTGAACCAGAAAATTAGGCATCGCAGAGTCCACGTGTAAGGTTGCGAGACCTCCGATGGGTCCTTCGCATGCATGAGGCGCCATGGAAATGTTGGAGATGTTGGCCATCGCCGCCACCTTCCAGAGCGCGGAGATACCGCCAACGTGATTGATATCGGTTTGCAAGATGTCTACAGCTCCCATTTCGATTAACTCCCGGCAGCCATACGCAGCGACAAGACGCTCGCCTGTGGCGATGGGCGTGGTCGAATGGCGGGCGATTCGCGCCATGGCCTGAGGGTTCTCCGGAGGACAAGGCTCCTCCACAAAGAGAAGGTTCAGCGGCTCAACTTCCTTGATCATGATGGAGGCCACGGCGGGACCCATCTTGGCATGGAAGTCCACGGCGATATCGATGGAACTCCCGAGGCCCTCACGCACGCGCTGCATATATTTGACCGCGCGATCGATTTTGGCATTGGTCTCGATCCATTCGTAGTCGTGATCGGGAAGCCCGATCTTGAGGCACGACACTCCTTCCTGCAAAGCGGTCTCGCGCAAGTGC
This sequence comes from Acidobacteriaceae bacterium, assembly GCA_003152195.1. Classification (GTDB taxonomy): domain Bacteria; phylum Acidobacteriota; class Terriglobia; order Terriglobales; family Acidobacteriaceae; genus PALSA-350. The sequence continues at coordinate 9,166 of PLZN01000223.1, read as the reverse complement.
GCCAGATCTTCAGCCGTGCGTATGTTTTCCACGTGGTAGTAACCCCGTATACCACGCTGATCGTAGGGTCCACCCAGGAGCTGATAAACAGGGACGTTCAAAGCTTTGCCGCGAATATCCCACAGCGCCTGATCAATGCCAGAGATGGCAGACCCAATCAGCGGGCCCGCACGGTAGAAAGTGTGCACATACATGGACTGCCAGAGATGCTCGACCTGCATCGGATCGTTGCCGATAAGAAAGTCGCGAAAGTCTTCGACGCAGGACATGGCTGACTGGCCCTTGCCCTCGAGCGTGGCCTCGCCCCAACCTACCAGACCCTGCTGGTTTGTCTCCAGCTTGACGAAGACGTAGGGCCGATCCGAGTTGGGCGTCAGCGAAACACCAAAGACTTTGAGGTTGGTGATTTTGATGCCGGAGCTGAGGTCGCGAAATGCGTCGCTGGCCAACGTTTGGCCGTTGGGATTAAACGCGTATGACCCATCTCTCGCTTGACCGAGAAAGGGGTCACATGCGCAGGAATCAATCAGCTGCCGGCTGCCCACGGCGGCTCCGATGCGGGAGCCCGGCACCGCGGCTGCCATCATCGCTGCCGCGCCAAGAAACCTTCTTCGATTCATGCGATTCGATTCCCTTCCAACGCTTTTTCGTCGACGTCGACGCCTAGTCCAGGGCCCTTCGGCAAGTCGAAGAATCCGTCGCGTGGTGCCGTTGCAACAGCCGAGCTGGGCGATTGAGCGATAAAGAAGTTTGGCATGCTGGCTGCAGCGTGCAGTGCCGCGGCATGAGCGATCGGTCCACCTTCATGCCACGGCGCAACGTCCACGTAGTACGTCTCTGCCATCGCCGAGAGGCGGCGAATCCCGGTGATTCCATGCGTGAGAAGGTCGGGCCGAAGCAGATCGACCAGGCCTTCGCGAAGAAGATCCTGAAAGATTCCAGGATCGGAAATCGTGCGCCCGAAGCCCAGCGGGACAACGGTTTCATCGGCGATCTTTCGAATCGTCTCCAGATTGGAAACCGGACAAGGCTCATCGAACCAAAGCGGATGCATGCCCTCCACCGCCGCCGCGAGGCTCGCCGCATCCCCAGGCGTAAGCTGAGCACGTGCCTCAAAGGCGAAGTCCGCGTTGGGGGCAGAAGTACGCATCGCTTTAAGACGCACTGCGGCAACGCGCACAAACTCGCTGCCCTGATTGCGGGCCGCCGGCAGGGGGATTGGGATCAGGAATGCACGGAAACCCGCGGTGAGCTGCTTCTGGAGATCGCTTTGCAATTCGTCATCGGACGACCCGGAGAGCCGCGTGATGGCCCGCGCCTTATTGCGGGTTGGACCGCCGAGCACACGGTAGATTGGCGCCTTGGTGGCCTTGCCTACGATGTCGAGCAAGGCAATGTCCAAACCTCCTCGCACCGTTTGCGGCACCAACCCGTCCAAGACTTGGTAGGACGACGCGGCGCGCCCCACAACGGCCTGGTTCGTCGCCTTGAGGTCAGATCCGGAAAGTGAATTGCACTCCCCATACCCGGCCAAACCGGATTGGGTTCGGACCTGGAGAATGACGTAGGAATTTCCTGAACCAGGGGAACCCATCTGGAATGCGCGTACTTCCGAGATCGGATGTGGGCTGGTAGCGATCGTCTCCGGGTATGGAGGCTGGGCGAAGAGTAGCAGAGGTTTTCTTCTTGCCAAAAGGTTGGTCATGGATGGCCTCGTTGCAAATCGGATATGCGGCTTTCTTCACGGAAAGCCGCATGCACTTCGGTGGCCCCACTAAGCTCCACAGGAAATCCAGGTTCAGCCTACACGTACACGTAGCCCCAGCTCCCTCTGGCTCAAGATGACGCCGAGCAAGGCGAGACCATCAGCGACCCATCTTACTTGAGCGACAATGAATTAGGCTTGGCCCCATGAAGATTCAACCGCGTACGATTCGAGAACGGGGAGGGTAATTTCTTGAGATCTGTACTTGTATTGCTGAGCCCGGGCCGGCCTCAACGGGCTACGACGATTGCCTTGTTGTGTTGCATTGCCACGCTGGTTGCGATGGCCCAAGCGGCCCCGGAGCCGACGGCAACTTTGCGTGTGGACACCGCACCGGGCCACGCGATTAACGCCTTCGACCCGGACAAGACATTGGGCAGTTCCATCGATGTGCTGTCTCGCGCAGGCATTGACCAGGTATTTACGCCGCATATTTTGGAGGAGTCCCTCTCTTCGGGCTGGGGACCGATCAGCTATCGGAACAACACGGAACTTCGCATGGCGGCGTGGCACTGGACGGAGAACGGGATCTGGAGCGACCCCGCTCACAACAGCGGATACTTTACCGGCAACAGCGAGCTCAAAGAGCCGATCCGCTACATCCTGGCCTACGCGCTGCCGCATCGCGGCTTTGCGTCCAGCGGCGACCAGCCGCTCCAGGCCCATGATCCCTCATATTGGAAGAGCAATCCTTATCTCACGAGCAGGTTCACCGGCGAGGGTGAGGAGCAACATCCGCAGTGGGTTATCGAGGATCTCAAGGCAGAACAGCCGGTCAATGCTGTCCACATCCTTTGGAAAAACCCGTTTGCCACTACGTACCAGGCCGAATATTGGGTGGGCAAGGATGCGCTCGACTTCGATGGTGGTCCGAAGGGCGAGTGGAAGGTTTTTCCCGGAGGCGCTTTTACCAACGCAAAGGGGGGCGCGGTAACCCTTAAGCTGGACAAGACTTCTGTGTCGGCTCGCTACCTGCGCATTCTCATGACCAAGTCCTCGAATACGTGCGACGACCATGACTCGGGGGACATTCGCAACTGCGTGGGCTATGCCATCGGGCAACTACAAATTGGTACGTTAGACCGCTCCGGCGCTCTGATTGCCGCGGCAACGAATCCTGCTCACCCGCCCACTTATGCCGTTTCTTCGATCGACCCGTGGCACTCCGCCGCGGACGTGGAAAACTCGGGAAGCTACGAGCACACCGGCTTTGACCTCTTCTTCAGCAGCGGAATTACCAACAATCTTCCCGCCATGATTCCCGTAACGATGCTCTACGGCACGCCGGAAGACTCGGCCGCACAGATCGCCTATATTGAAAAGCGTGGCTACCCGATCGGATATGTAGAAATGGGAGAAGAGCCCGACGGCAAACATACAATGCCCGAGGACTATGCTGCACTCTATCTGCAATGGGCCACCGCGCTGCACAGGGTCGATCCGAACCTCAAGCTTGGCGGGCCAATCTTCGAAGGAGTCAATCAGGACATCACCCTATGGCCCGACGCCCAAGGGCGGATTTCGTGGATGGGCCGCTTTGTGGATTACCTGAAGGCGCATGGCCGCATCGCCGATCTATCGTTTGTCTCCTTTGAACACTATCCCTTCGAGCCCTGCGATATCACGTGGAAGACCCTCTACTCCGAACCGCAATTAATGAAGCATATTCTCGAGGTTTGGAGAGCGGACGGTGTTTCTGCAAATGTTCCTTTGATGGTCACGGAGAGCCACCTCGCGGCAGAGCTCACAGGCCCTATGAGCACTATCTTTGCCGGCCTCTGGTTGAGTGACAATGTCGGCTCTTTCTTTGCGGGCGGAGGGTCCGCGTTCTATCACTCGCCTATACAACCACAAGGGCTTGAGAAGAGCTGCCTCGGTTGGGCTTCGTGGTCCAACTTTGTCTCCGACCGGGAGTATGACATCAAGGGATACACCTCCCTGTACCATGCGGCGCACATGATCAACAGGGAGTGGGTGCAGCACCGCTCCGGAGTGCATACCATGTTTCCCTCTACTGTGGGCATCAAAGACGCCGAGGGCAATGCGCTCGTCACTTCCTACGCGGTGCACAGGCCGGATGGAAACTGGTCCCTGATGCTGGTCAATCGCGACGGAGAGAACCCTCACTCCGTGAGGGCCGTCTTCGAGAACTCCGTTTCGAAGCAGGCGACCTCCTTCGAAGGACCGGTGGCCGACGTGACCTTTGGCAGCGAACAGTACGTCTGGATCAACGATGGTCCCAACAGCCACGCCGATCCCGATCACGCACCGGTAGGCACTACGGTTCCCGGAGGCTTGCAGACTGTCTTTGTCTTGCCTAAGGCCTCCGTCACGGTTTTAAGAGGGAAGGTGGCCGGCCTGCCGTAGCCTAAGACCTGGCGACGGGTAGCGGGGCCGGTAGTAGTTGACGCCAACGCGACAAATGGAGGGATCAAAAANNGCCCGTCTCGTGGTCACCTATAGAAAGCAGGAAGAGCTCGATACCTTGAGGAATTTGGCTGCCGGTAACGGCTCGCAGCTCGAGGGATACGATGTCGATGTCACAAACGAAGCGGAAGTCAGTCAGCTCGTCGAAGGAATTGCCGGACGACATGGACGACTCGACGCGATGGTGAACACCGTCGGCGGTTACGCGGGGGGCGTGAAATTATGGGAGCTGGATACCAAGGTCTTTGACCAGATGCTGGCGTTGAACTTGCGTTCAGGGTATGCGCTGTCGCGCGCCGCAGTAAGGGTAATGCTCAAGCAAGGCAGCGGGGCGATTGTAAACGTCGCAGCCAAAGCCGCGATTGATCATGGTGCTGGGGCCTCTGCCTATGCTGCTTCGAAGGCGGCGGCAGTTGCCATGCTGGATTGCCTTGCCGAAGACCTGAAGGGCACCGGAGTTCGTGTGAACTCGGTTCTCCCCAGCATCATTGATACGGAAGCAAACAGGAAAGCCATGCCCAATGCTGATTTTACGAAGTGGCCAAAGCCGGAAGACATAGCGCGTGTCATCTTGTTCCTTTGCGGTGACCACGCGAAAGTTATTCACGGCGCCGCCGTGCCAGTCTTTGGAGGCAGCTGAGATATCTCCGGCCATTTTCCACATGCCGCACGGATAGAACGGATGACGCAGATGCATGTAGGATCGCCGCGCTCATGCAGAAGTACTGCTCGGCATATCAAGCAAAACAATTGGAAGGAGACCGAAATGGCTCTTGACATCGACTTCGCGATTAATGGCAAACCTTGAAACCCGCCGCTTCAACAGCTCCGCCCTCACCCTCACCGGCGGCTACTCCTTGACTGGGAATGGACCAGGCCCTTGCACCCTAAACGGATTTGTTAGTGTTTTGTCACCTTAACTGAAAGCAGCAAAAAGCGGCTCGGGAGTCACTAGCTCCCGAGCCGCTTTGAATTTATCAGGCACCCGCCATCAGGCTGCGATGGCGAAAGTGCCCCGAAGGTGAACAAGGAAAATCAGGAAAGGCGGAAATTGACCTCGATATTGAGTTCCACCGCCACCGGTTTTCCCTGCAGTGTGGCTGGTTTGAAGCGATATTGCCTCACTGCCGCGACCGCCTTCTCGTCCAACCCCTTGCCCAGGGGGCGCAGGACCTGAACGCGCTGTGGGTTACCCTGTGCATCCACGATCAAAGAGACGACGCAGACGCCCTCGAAGTTCGTCCGGCGGGCCTCGTCAGAAAACTCAGGGTCCGGCGCGGACACCAGTTGGGGAGCAGCAACGCCGCCGCCCACATGGTAGAGGCCGCCACCGTACCCGCCGCCTTCACCCGGACCATAGCCGCTCCGCTTGCCTGAGCCGATGCCGCCCCCTGACCCGATTCCCATGCCCCCTGCGCTACCGATTCCGTTGGAAGCCGGACCCGCGACGCTGGTCCGCGGATCTCCCAGGCTGGGAAGGTTGCTGTTGGGCAACTGGATGTCTTTGGGCATCACGATCGAAGGCGCAGCCGCCAGCTTGGGATGATTGTTCTCGATCACCATCGGAGCCGCGATCGGCTGCTGCTCGACCTTAGGCAAACGCCCCTTGGGCGCCTGCACAATGTCATGAGAGCCGCCACCACCACCGCCACCCGTCGCTGTCACGTGGGGAGCGATCGGCATGTATTGGGGCAGGTCGATTTTCGTCACCTGCTCAATCGGTTTGACCGTTGCCTTCTTCACCGCCACGAATGCCAACAGAATGACCGCAATCATCACCACGTGCACGACGGCCGAAATAATCGACGAGGCGCGGCCCCGCTTCTCCGCCATCGGGTCAATGACCGCAATGGGTGTCGAAGTCAGGACGAGAGGAGGAAGCTTCTTGGGGTACAGGAGAGCAGAGATGTTGGCGGCGATCGTCTTCCACGCCGGTTCATCAATGATCTCGGAAAGGAACAACGGCTCCCTTGCCTGATCCCGCTGATCTAACTCTGGAAGTAACAAAATATGATTGGCCATAAGACTTATGAGAACCGAGGGCTAGGGGGAAATCGCCGCTTGTTGATGAGCATACTGCTTTCAGCGGAATTCGCTACAGCTCTTGGGTAATAGAGCATCAACTTGTAGTAACTCCGCTTAGTAATGTCCGCTCCGCCCGGCATGGATTGCAGCATGCAACCTATTGCTGGGCATCGTTTTGCGACGTGGAAACAAGGGCGTTTTCTGGTTTACAGGAAGCTTACTGAGAAATAGGATTGATTCAGCTGTTTTGAATCCCCCTTGACAAACCTTCTGATGATGAAGGCATCCTAAGCTGCCCAAGGACAAGCGTGTCAAACTCCGATCTGGCTTCTATTCTCTTCATACTTTTGCTGCTGGTTGGATTGTCACAGTTGCTGGGCTATTTCTTCGCCAAACTCCGACAGCCGAAGGTGATCGGCGAAATCCTGGCGGGGGTTGTGCTGGGTCCGGCGCTGATCGGCCGATTGCCGTTCGCGTCGGGGCTGATGGAAGCCACGAAACACCAGGGAAACATTCTGAATTTTGTTTACTGGCTCGGCCTGCTGCTATTGATGTTCCTGTCCGGGGCGGAAACCCGGCAGCTGTTCACTCGCGATGAGCGCCGCGAAGTAGGATGGCTGGCGATCGTGGGCACGGGCGTACCTTTTGTCCTGGCGCTGGTGTTGGGTCCGCGGCTCATCAGCCCGGGTATGTCAGGGCCTAACGGCAACCGCCTCTCGCTCATTATCATTCTCGCCGTCGGGGTAGCGGTGACGTCTGTTCCTGTGGTCTCGAAGATTTTTGCCGACCTGAAGATACTCCACACCCGTTTCGCGCGAATCGTCCTCGGCGTTGCCGTGCTGGAAGATATTGGGTTGTGGTTGGCCCTGGCGGTGGCGACTGCCCTGGCGGGGAAGGGTCCGCTCAACCCGCGGCAACTGTCTTATCACCTCATTGCTACAGTCGGATTCTTCGGGCTAGGACTGACGATCGTTCCCCGAATCGTGAAGCGCATAAACAAGTCACGGTTCAACGTGATCGCGAAGCACTCGCCGGTGGCCTATGCTATTGCCGTCCTGCTGGGATATTGCGTGGTTGCCGGGGCGCTCGACGTCAGCGTGGTATTCGCGGCGTTTCTTGCCGGCTTCGCCGTGGTGCACAAAAAGCGCCAACTCTTCGCCGAGGCGCTCGATTCCATAGGAAAAGTTTCGTTTGCGTTCTTTATTCCTGTGTACTTTGCGATTGTGGGATTGAAACTTGACCTGGTGCGCGGCTTGTCGTTATGGATGCTGGCCGCCTTTCTCGTAGGGAGTTGTGCGATCAAGGTTCTTTCTGTCTCCCTGGCGGGACGTTTCGCAGGGTTCCGGGGGCTGGATCTGATCAATCTTGCGATCACGACCAACGCCCGCGGTGGTCCGGGTATCGTACTGGCCAGCGTGGCATTCGATGCCGGAATCATCAGCCCCAAGTTCTACACGACACTTGTGCTGGCGGCGGTGCTCACTTCGCAGATGGCGGGCGCGTGGCTTGAGTATGTGATCCACAAAGGCTGGCCGTTGCTGGCCTCGGCCGCCGGCGACAGGGCGGCCATCGTCTCGGCCGGAGAGAGTCCCTCCGCTGTTTGATCGCTTATCATAGTTCCGGCATGGAGGTTCTATGTCGGTCTCAGAATCAAGGCGACGCCTGTCGCCTGACAAGGCTTCAGCGCTTGGTGCTTTCCTTGCCCTCAGCATTGCTGGGCTTGTGGGATGCAGGCAAGACTCCGTCAACGATCGGCCTATGTCTTTGACGGTGGAGAGCCCAAGCTTTCGCCAAGGCCAGGATATTCCCGCGCAATTTACCTGTAACGGAAGCAACATATCGCCCACGATAACCTGGGGCCCGCTACCCCCAGACACAAAGAGCCTGGTTCTGCTCGTCACTGATTCGGATTCATTGTTCGGTTCCTACGTCCATTGGGTTTTGTACAACTTGCCACCAGAGCCAAGCCTGATCGCCGAGAGTGTTCCGCGACGTGAGTTACTGCCCGACGGTGCGAAGCAAGGTAGGAACGGAGACGATGCGATCGGCTATTCAGGACCCTGTCCGCCAGGGAAATCTCCTCACCGATACGTCTTCACACTTTATGCTCTGGATGCCATGCTGGCCCCCCAGGCGCCGGCGGGCAAGAAACAACTGGTGAAGGCGATGGAAGGCCATATCCTGGCTGCCGGTCAGCTGATGGGCCACTACCACCGCTGAGGTCCGCATTGTCGGAGCGCGCTTATGCGGACATCACGCTAGAGGGCCAAAAAGGAAATTGGCACGGCCAGGCTGGACATGCGCGCGGACCCACAAAACCTTCCTCCCGGCCTCACCAAACCATGGCCCGGCGCTGGATACGCCGGCTTTGGAGGCGGGGACCATAGCAGCGCGTACGTGGAACGCGGTGAAAGCCTGACTCATTGCCCGTTTTCATATACTGAGCTGCCACTGGGAGGAGGAGCGGTTTCAAAAAAAAATGCGCGAAAAGAGCTATAAGCGCTAGAAGTGCCCTATTCCTCTTCTGCCGGTTCTTCGTCTTCCGCTACCGATTCCTCATTTTCTTCGTCTTCGTCCTCTGCGATGGCCGACCAGAGGGTGGCGGGGCGACCTCCGGTGGGCTCGCTGTGGACGGTGAGTGCGCCGAGGGCAACGAGTTTTTCGAGCGCAGCGTCGATACGGTTGCTCTCGAGGTGGCCATGAAAGAGGCGCCTGATCTGATGCTTCGACAATCCGGCGTGGGATGCCTCGATGGCCTCGCGAATACGGTCGGCGATGGGGTCCCCGGTGGACATGCCGAAGAGGAGTGAGGCGCTGGTGTAGCAGTAATCCCATACGGCGAGGGCAGCCTGGAGGTGGGGCAGGCCGATGATGGAGGTGGAGTCCAGGGCCGCGTAGATGGCGCTGAGACGCAGGACCTGGGCTTCGGCGCGGCTGGTGGCGGCGCCG
>PLZN01000332.1 GCA_003152195.1 Acidobacteriaceae bacterium | reverse complement strand
TCCCCAACATCGACATCCCCGTTGTCAGCATTGTGTGGCAATATTCGGGTCTCTCCGCGCTGGATATGGCCAACCGCATCGTCACCCAGACTGAGCGCACGCTGACCACCACGGTCGACAACATCGAACACCTTGAATCGCAATCTCTCGATGGCGTTGGGATAGTGAAAGTTTATTTTCAGCCCCACGTCGCACTTTCCACGGCCATCGCAGAAATCACTGGAGTCTCGCAAACGCAATTGCGCTTTCTGCCCCAGGGGACGACACCTCCGCTGATCATCACCTTTAACGCGTCGACTGTGCCCATCCTGCAGCTTGGTCTGTCCGGTCAGGGTCTCTCCGAGCAGCAGCTGAATGACTTCGGGCTGAATTTCATCCGCACCCAACTGGCGACCANNCGCAAAATCTGATCCTGCCCTCCGGAACGATCAAGGTGGGCTCGTTAGAGTACCAACTCGCCACCAATAGCTCCCCCCGTACCATCCAGGACCTGAACAATATTCCCATCAAGGGCGTTAACGGCGCGATCGTCTACATCCACGACGTTGCCCATGTCCGCGACGGTTTTCCCCCGCAAACCAATATCGTCCGCGTAGACGGCCAGCGCGCCAGCCTGATGAACGTGTGGAAGAACGGCAATGTTTCCACCCTGCAGATCATTTCCAGGGTCCGGCGTATGCTCCCGATCATTGCGCAATCATTGCCGCCGCAGCTGCGCATAACACCCCTAGGGGATCAGTCGATTTTTGTGCGCGGCGCCATCGACGGGGTGGTGCGGGAGGGCATCATCGCCGGCTGCCTTACCGCCNNAGACCATCAACATCATGACGCTGGGTGGCTTGGCGCTGGCGGTTGGCATCCTCGTCGACGATGCCACCGTAGAGATCGAAAACATCAATCGCAATCTCGAAGAGGGAAAGGAAGTCGAGCAGGCCATTCTGGATGGCGCCGCGCAGATTGCGGTACCGGCGTTTGTCTCGACCTTATCCATCTGCATCGTTTTTGTGCCGATGTTTTTCCTTGGGGGTGTGGCCCGGTATCTCTTTGTGCCTCTCGCCGAAGCAGTGGTCTTTGCCATGCTGGCTTCGTATTTCCTTTCCCGCACCGTGGTCCCGACCATGGCCAAGTACCTCCTTCAGGCGCACGATCCGGCACAGGTGAACCAGAGGCAAGAGAGCAGGAATCCTCTGGTTCGCGCCCAAATAGCTTTCGAGCGCAGGTTCGAGCAGTTGCGCAATTTTTATTTCAGCCTGTTGCAGCTCGCCATCGCCCACAGCACCGTCTTTCTCATCCTGTTTTTTGTCTTTACCATCGGTTCCTTCGCCCTCCTGTACCCCTGGTTGGGCCAGGATTTCTTTCCCTCGGTGGATGCAGGCCAGTTCAAGTTCCACCTGCGCGCGCAGACCGGCACGCGCATCGAAGAAACCGCAGCGCTGTGCGATGAGGTTGACGATGCCATTCGCCGGGAGATCCCAAAAGGCGAACTCGTCAGCATTATCGACAACATCGGCATTCCCTATTCCGGTATCAATCTTTCCTACACCAGCACCGGTGTCGCCGGCGCTTCGGACGCCGATATCACAGTCGCGCTAACGCCGAAGCACCATCCCACTGATCTCTACGTTCAGCGCCTGCGCGCTAAACTTGCCGTCGAGTTCCCGGGAGATACGTTCTATGCCTTGCCCGTGGATATGGTGACGCAAATTCTTAATTTTGGCCTTCCGGCCCCGATCGATATCCAGGTGGTTGGCAATGACGCTGACGCCAATCGCGACTGGGTAAACAAGCTGCTGAAAGAAGTGAGTTATGTGCCCGGCACGGCAGATCTTCACATCCAACAGCCCTCTAACAATCCGCATTTTTTCGTTGATGTGGATCGGTCTAAGGCGCAGGACATCGGCTTTACCCAGCGCGATGTCGCTGGAAGCATGCTAGTGGCAACCAGCGGCACTTTCCAGACCTCTCCGTCGTTCTGGCTCAATCCACAAAATGGTGTCAGTTACAATGTCGTCGCGCAGTCGCCGCAATATACGCTGCAATCTCTCAACGACCTGGAAAATATCCCGATTACCTCCAGCACCGCCGCGGCCACGACTGTTCCAAGCCCGTATGTTTCGGTAGGCTCGTCCGGCCTCACTCCGGCATCGGCGGGCGCGGCTCCCCCTCCGCGGGCAGGCGTTCAACCCATTCAGATTCTGGGCAATGTAGCCTCGCTGGTTCGCGGAACAGAGCCGGCCACCATCAGCCACTACAATATCGCGCCGGCCATCGACATCTACGGCAACGTGGTCAACAGTGACCTCCGCAGCGTCTCCGACAAGATCACTCAGATCGTCGACCGCCATCGCAAAGAACTGCCTCGTGGTTCGCAGGTGATCATCCGCGGCCAGGTGCAGACGATGAACTCGTCATTTATCGGGTTGGTAAGCGGTCTGTTCTTTTCCATCCTGCTGGTTTACCTGCTCATCGTGGTCAATTTCCAATCGTGGCTCGATCCTTTCATGATCGTCGCCGCGCTGCCCGCGGCATTATGCGGCATTGTATGGATGTTGTTCATCACCGGAACGCATATAAGTGTTCCTGCGCTGACCGGGTCCATCATGACTATGGGCGTGGCCACGGCAAACTCCATTCTCGTCATCAGTTTTGCCCGGGAGCAATTGGAGATCAACGTAGGAGATGCGCGTGCCGCCGCACTGAGCGCCGGATACACCCGCTTCCGCCCCGTGCTGATGACTGCTTTGGCCATGATCATCGGGATGGTGCCGATGTCGCTCGGTTTGGGAGACGGCGGAGAGCAGAATGCCCCGCTGGGCCGGGCCGTCATCGGCGGATTGTTGTTTGCCACCGTGGCCACGCTATTCTTCGTGCCTACGCTTTTCGGCGTGATTCATGGCCGGTTGGAGCGCCGTCGCAAACGCGCCGCTGCCACAGGTGCGATCGATCTGGAAGACTGAAGTATTTTTACCGGGGAAAATCCTCCTGTGGAGAGCGTTGAGATGAATCAAGAAGCAAGAGACGAGCGGCCGCAAGCGGCAAACCACGGGCACGGAGCATTGCCCGATACCAAGCCGCTATCCGCCCGCAGGGCGGTGCTCGTGATCGTGATTCTTCTGATCCTCGCCGTGGTGGTGGTGATCGTTGGGATCGTTCCCCGGGTGCGCGCCCGCGGCCAGCTCAAGGATCAGACCGATGCCCTGGCGCCCCCCAACGTGATCACGAAACCACCGCGGAAAGGCCAGGTCAGCCGGGAGATTGTTTTGCCCGGCAACAGTTACGCTTACACCGACGCGCCGCTCTATGCCCGCACGGATGGCTATCTGAGCAAGTGGTATTTTGATATCGGCGCACACGTCCGCCAGGGGCAGCTGCTGGCCATCATCAGCTCTCCTGAAGTGGACAAGCAGTTGCTGCAGGCGCGCGCGGATTTGACCACGGCGGAAGCCAATGCCGGTTTGGCCAAGACCAACTCGAGCCGCTATCAGGGACTGCTCACGCAAAACGCAGTTTCCAAACAAGACACGGATACTTTCGTCAGCCAGGCGGCATCCACCAGCTCAACCGTGAAGTCTGCCCAGGCCAATGTCCAGCGGCTCGAGGAGTTGCAGTCCTTCGAAAAAATCTATGCCCCCTTCAGCGGAGTGGTCACTGCACGTAACGTTGATGTAGGACAGCTCATCAACGCGGGAGCCGGCACGCAGATGTTTCGCCTCTCTGACATCGATGTCTTGCGCGTCTACGTCAATGTTCCACAGATCTACTCGCAGACAGCGGTTCCCGGCACTACCGCTCGCCTTACGCTTTCCGAATTTCCCGGACAGTCATTTACCGGCAAGCTGGTGCGCACAGCCAAGGCCATCGATCCCGCCTCACGCACGCTCCTGGTCGAAATCGATGTTGACAACCGCAATGGCAAACTCATGCCTGGGGCCTATACCGAAGTCCACATCGATGTACCGAGCGCAATGGCGCCGTTCATCATCCCTGTCTCAGCCCTTATCTTCCGCACCCAGGGCTTGCAGGTGGGCACCGTGGTCAAAGGATCCAATGGAGATCAGGCCAAGCTCGTCCACGTGACGCTGGGGCAGGATGATGGGTCTACGGTACAGGTGATCCACGGCCTCGACGCCGACTCACAGGTAATCCAGAATCCGCCTGATTCCTTGATCGACGGGGAACCAGTGCACGTGATTCAGGTCGCTGCCGGGAGCACACCGGAATGAAGCTTGGAGGAACCCAGCGGAGCTGGACTTTAGGCAAGGTGGCCTTTGCCCTTCCCGCGGCTGCGCTGCTGCTTTCCGGTTGCACCGTGGGACCCAACTATCATCGGCCGACGGCGCCTACGGCGCCGGCCTTTAAGGAGAGCGCCGTACCGGTGCCTCCTCCCAACCCGCCCAATGGGGGATGGAAGCAGGTGACTCCGAACGATAGTGCAATCCGGCCTAATTGGTGGGAGATGTATCAGGACCCGCAACTGAATAAGCTCGAGGAGCAGGTTGCGGTCTCGAACCAGACGCTCAAGGCCTCCTATGAGCAGTACATGCAGGCCCGGGCCGCCATTCAGTTCTATCGCTCGCAGTACTTTCCCACGCTGTCGGCCGGTCCATCGGCCTCGCGCGACACCCTGTCGAACAACCGTCCCTTGCATATTGCCGGGACACCGACCACCTATAACGATCTCGTTCTGCAGGGACAAGTGGCCTGGGAACCGGACCTCTGGGGCAGCATCCGCAGAACGGTGGAATCCCAGCGGGCCACTGCCCAGGCCACTGCCGCTGACTTGGCAAATGTCGATCTAAGCCTCCGCTCGGAGCTGGCGATGGATTACTTCGAGCTGCGTGGCCTGGACACGCAGCAACAGCTGCTCGACAACACGGTGAAGCAGTATCAGGACTACCTGGCACTGACGCAGACCCGGTTCACGGGCGGAGTGGCCACCGACTCCGACGTCGCCCTGGCGCAAACGCAGCTTGACCAGACCCGTGCGCAAGCCATCGATGTAGGGGTCGCGAGAGCTCAGTATGAACATGCCATCGCGACTCTGACCGGTGTGCCGGCATCGAGTTTTGGCCTTCCACCGGCTCCGCTCGATCTGCAGCTGCCGCAGGTCCCACTGGGAGTGCCTTCCCAATTGCTCGAGCGCCGCCCGGATGTCGCCTCCGCGGAGCGGCGCACGGACGCCGCCAATGCCCAGATTGGGATCGCGATCGCGGCCTATTACCCCACCATTACCCTTAATGGCGGAGGCGGGTTTGAGAGCCAGAATCTGGGTACCTGGGTCCAAGGGCCGAGCTCGCTCTGGTCGCTGGGCGGCTCGGCGGTCGAATTGCTCTTCGATGCCGGGCGTCGTCATGCTCTGACGGAAGAGGCGCGGGATACGTATGAGCAGAACGTGGCCAACTACCGGCAGACGGTGCTGCAGGCCTTCCAGGAGGTCGAGGACAATCTTTCCAGCCTGCGCGTCCTGAACAGCGAATCGTTGGCGCAGCAGCGGGCAGTCGATTCCGCGCGCCGCTCGCTCGGCATTTCGACCTACCGCTACAAGGGCGGAGTCACCACGTACCTTGAAGTTATTACGGCGCAAGCCACGCAATTGGCCAACGAGCGGACCGCTGCGGACATCACCACCCGCCAGTTTGCCGCCAGCGTCCAGCTCATCAAAGCCCTGGGCGGTGGCTGGGACACCACCAAGCTGCCCACCCCCTAAGCTTCGTTTCTGCTGCTAAGGCCCAGGCACCCGTACGGTCGTTGCGATGTGAGAGGTGTGTTCAGCCGTCCGTGACGGACTGATTCCGAAGAGAGTCCCGGCTTGCCGGGACGGTTGAAAGTAGCCCAGCACGAAAGTGCTGGGTAGTTTAAAGAGCGTTCCGAGTCCCGGCAGGGACGGCTGAAGTTTGCGGCCTCGAATTTCTTCGGTCTGCTGGCACGCCTACAAAGGTCAGATCTTGGAATTCGGCAGCGAACCGGTCGTGAAGACCTGCTCTGCCTGCCCGGCGGCTATCCGATAGATCACGAATTCACGATCATGCCTGCTGCTTAATTCAAAAACCAGGTCCCCGCGATTGTTGGCCTTTGCATCCACCGCGTCGACCAGCCGCATTTTCGGAGTCTGGTCCAGGTGACCGTCGTCGGTCACGGACTTGAACAGCACTTTGGGCACGCCGTTGAAGTCGGGTTGAGCGATCACGGTGACATACTTGACCTTGCCGGCGGGATCCGTAGTTTCCCCTGAGAAGACCAGCGTCGCTCCTCCACTGTAGGTGAGCTCATAGGCCTTGAAGCGCTCATTGGTAAATACCAGCTGTGGGCTGGCCGGTGCGGTCTTGCTGGCAGTATGCCGCCGTTGCGCCGTTGAGGCTGCCGCATGGGCTTTAGGCGCGGCCTTCACCGGCGGCGCTGCGGCCGCGATGGCGTTGCTGGCCGCGATCTCCATTTGCGCCTTCATCTTGGTGGCGTCCGCCGCGTCGGCCCATAGATAAACGAAAGGATGACCTTCGCGATCGCTTGCATCCGAAACCGCGATCATTTGTTGCAGGTCGGGGGGAGTTCCGGTAAGCTTGGCCGGCTCAAAATCCTTATCGGTCGGGCTCTGCTGGCCATGAGCCATATGTGGCCGGTCCGGGTCGGCGCCACCGGTCGCGGTCTCCGGCGCCGCCGGGTCCGCACTGCTGGCGCTCGAGGTGGCGCTGGAGGAGGAAGAGTCCGGCCGTCTGCGCAGGGTGGGACGGTCAGGATCGCCGCCAGACCCGCTGGTCGAAGCCGGTGGGTTGGTCGACGGGGACGTTGATCCGCTAGGCGCAGAACTGTCTTGGCTTCCGCTGGAATCCCTGTTCTTGAAATGCGGGCGGCCGTTCCCAGCATCGGTCACTACCTGAGGCATGTTCCTACCTTGCTTCGCCCGCTGTTGCTTGGGCGGAGCAGCCATTGGTCTCCACGCACCATAGCCAAACCAGTAGCCCTCCACATCCTGGGCGGTGTTGATGTCAAAAAGCCCGCGGGCCACACCAGCATCCTGCAGCACATATTCCGTACCCGATTCGAGGGCCAGCGGCTCCGGCCTGGCCAGGTAGAGCCCGCCTGGCTGATACTGTTCGCCGTCATAGACGGAAATGGGTATGATGCGGCTGGCGCTTGGTTTCCCCGGCGCGCCTGTCCACTCGAGCACGGCCACAGCGCGCACTGACGGCGCAGCTTTCTTGTTGGTTTCCATGTGTCCGGGGTACTGTGCGCAGGCGGGCATGGCGAGCGCCACCAGCAGCGCCAGCCTGCGGCCAGCGTTGCCCAGCAAGGGTTGCCGGTCGGCGGGAGCCTGGAGGTTCATCATCGTGGAATAATCTCTAGAGCGCCGCGCACTCTTGCGTTCCGGCATTGCATCTCGTTTTGTGGAAGGATCTTTCTCATGGAAGTGAACGACAAAGTTGCTGATTTCGCGCTTCAGACCGAAGAAGACAAAACCGTACACCTGAAAGACTTCGCCGGCAAACCCGTCGTGCTTTTCTTCTATCCCAAGGCCGACACGCCTGGCTGTACCATTGAAGCATGTGGCTTTCGCGATGTATTTCAGAAGATACAGCAGGCCGGAGCCGTCGTTCTGGGTATCTCGCGCGACACACCTAAGGCGCAGAAGAAATTCAAAGAGAAGTACGCCTTGCCCTACACCCTCCTTGCAGATGTAGACGAAGTAGTCTGCAAACAGTTTGGCGTTCTCAAGGAAAAGAATATGTACGGCAAGAAGGTAATTGGGATTGAGCGGACCACATTCCTCATCGGTCCGGATCAAAAGCTGCTGAAGATCTTCCCCAAAGTGAAGCCGGAGGGGCATGCCGAAGAGGTTCTTGCCGCCGTCAAGGAAGGACATGGCTAGCGCCTCGGCCTGCGCCCCGCCCATCGCAACGTCTTCCTGCGGCGGGGGGCACCTCATTTCCCGGGAGTTCTATCTGGCCCCGCCTGACCTGGTCGCCCGCAAGCTGCTGGGAAAGCTGCTGGTGAGAACCGCAGCCGCGGAAGAACTTAAGATCGGCCGCATCGTCGAGGTGGAAGCCTACTTCGGCGAGTCCGATGCTGCCGCTCATGCCTTTGCCGGAAAGACAGCGAGAAACGCCGTGCTCTTCGGCCCGCCGGGCCATGCCTACGTCTACTTCGTCTACGGCATGCACCATTGCCTCAATGTCGTGACGCAGGGCAAAGACCAACCCGAGGCGGTCCTCATCCGCGCCCTGGAGCCGCTGGAGGGCATCGCGGCGATGCGGCGTTTTCGAAGGTGCTCCCGCGAGCGGGACTTGAGCAATGGCCCCGCCAAACTTTGCCAGGCCCTGCGCATCGGGCGCTCGCTCAACGGCGCCGATTTAAGCGGCAGGGAAATCTTCATCGAGAGCGACCTGGAGACGGGAGACGGCGACATCGGCGAAAGCCCGAGGATAGGCGTGGACTATGCGGGCGAAGCGGCGGCGTGGCCCCTGCGGTTATTTCTTAAAAAGAACCTCTACGTTTCGAGGGGTTTTAGAGGCGGCTGAGGAAAAACCAGATACCGGCCGCCGCCGACGCCGCGGCGGCGAGCGCGGCCGCGGCGCGAAGGATAAACCGGCCGGGGGCAGAGGGCGGCGGCAAGACCGGGGACTCGGGCCCCGGAGTAAATTTTGGGGCGGCGGGAGGAGCGGCCGGGGCTTCGCGGCGGCGCTCGGCGTATTTGCGCTGGATTTGCTCCAAGCTCAGGTCGAAACCTCGGATGAGCTTGTCGCGGTCGGGTTCTAAGCGATTCATGTTTGGGCGGAGGATCGGCGCCTCCGCGTGATATTCTGCGGCGTCCGGACCCGGAATTCAATGTCGGGGTTGTGAAAAATGCGGGCGGCGCGCCTGCCTCCCGCCGGCGTCAATTTACAACTCGCCCAGAATTTCCTCCCGCTTTCCCCAGGGCCCCGGCTTATAACTCTAGGAGTCGTTGCGGCTGAGTGACGCCAATCCGCCTTGGAGGTTCAATGCAGGAAAAGATATTGATCGTTGACGATAACTCGCTTCGCGCGAGGGGCCTGTCCGAGCTTCTGGAGCGCCGCGGCTACGAGACGGCCGTCGCGCCGAATTTCGAACGGGCCATGGAGATCGTCAGGAGCCAGGCCCCCGCCTTGGTTCTTGTCGACGTGAAATTTCCGAAGCTCTCGGGCCGCTTGTTTCTCGATGAGGTCAAGGCCGTCAGGGCCGACTTGCCGGTGATGGTGACCGCGGATTTGGAGGACGAGATCATCGGGAAATTCATCAAGCGCGTCTGCGGGACGGACTACATCCTCTCGCCCTTCGATCCCGAGGAAGTGGCCTG
>PLZN01000504.1 GCA_003152195.1 Acidobacteriaceae bacterium | reverse complement strand
GACGAAAAAGACGGGGCGAAGCCCGACGATTGCTTTTCCGATGACAATTCTGAGGCCACCGGTAAGGGGAGCTGAGCCCTCCAGGGAAAAGCAATGGAAACAAATCATCATCATCCCACGTACGCTGTTGCGAACGTGGGGCACCCGGCTCGGTTCCCGCCCGGAAGGTTATCATTGAGTTTTGGGAGCTTTTCGGATGTGAGGTATTCCGGCGACTGGTTTCAACGTTCCCTCTTCGTTCCCCATCTCTCGACCTGCTCTTTGCGTCGTCCACCGCTGCATAGCCTCGACGGCAATCACCGCTTTGGAGAGACACCAGATGAAGAGTTTTGCAAAGTGGTTACTCTTTCTCTTCTTTTCAGCCTCTGTTCTCTATGCTCAATCCTCCAAGACCTCTTTGCGTGGAACAGTGACCGATGCCAGCGGCGCTGCTGTGCCCGGGGCGCAGGTCACTCTCGATAACAAGACAACTAACTTCCACGCCCAGCGCACGGCGGACGCGACCGGCGAGTACCAGTTTCTGCAGATCCCTCCGGGCACCTATACCATCACCGGAACAAGCAACGGCTTCGCCGCGAAGACCGCGATCGCCGAACTGCTGGTGAACCAGCCGGCCACCGTCAACCTGGCGCTTTCGGTGCAGGCAGCGACGGTCACCCTGAACGTAAGCGCCGAATCCGAAACCCTGAACACCACCGATGCATCGATCGGCAATGCGGTGAACAATGCGACCATCGAGGCCCTGCCGATGGAGGGCCGGAACGTGCCCGACCTGCTGAGCCTGCAGCCGGGCGTGCTCTACCTGGGGCACAACATCAATCAGAACCTCGACAGCCGCAGCGGCGCGGTGGCCGGTTCCCGGTCCGACCAGGGCAATGTCACCCTCGACGGCGTCGACAACAACGATCAGGTCAACGGCTATGCCTTTACCGGGGTTCTGCGCTCTACCCTCGATTCCGTCGAAGAGTTCCGCGTGACCACAACCAACGCAAACGCGGATGAGGGCCGTTCCTCAGGCGCACAGGTAA
This sequence comes from Acidobacteriaceae bacterium, assembly GCA_003152195.1. GTDB lineage: Bacteria > Acidobacteriota > Terriglobia > Terriglobales > Acidobacteriaceae > PALSA-350. The sequence continues at coordinate 23,710 of PLZN01000504.1, read as the reverse complement.
GCCTGGTCACCAGGAGCGGAACCAACCAGCCCCACGGCAGCCTGTACGAATACAACCGGAACACGCTGACCGCAGCCAACAACTGGTTCAACAAGCAGGCCCAGGCCGCTGCCGGAGAGCCTAACGTTGCCGGCAAGCTCATCCGCAATACTTTTGGCGCCGCACTGGGCGGACCCATCAAAAAGGACAGGCTCTTCTTCTTCCTCAACTACGAAGGCCAGCGCACGGCGGAAAACCAGCAGGAGACACTCACCGTCCCCACCGCCTCGTATGCGGCGGGCAACGTCTCCTATACCTATAATGGCGGCCTCGACACACAAACGCTGACTCCGACCCAGATCGCCAGCCTGGATCCCAACTGTAGCTCTGCCGGAACCTGCCCATGGGGTCCCGGCGTCAACCCGAATGTGCTGGCGACCTTCGCGCAATACCCCGTGGCCAACGGCTTTGATGCCGGTGACGGTTTAAATACGGGCTCTTTCAGTTGGTCCGCGCCCAATCCCACGGTGCTGAATACCTATATCGCGAAGGTGGATTACGTCCTCTCCGACCGTAACCGGGTTTTTGTGCGCGGTAACCTGCAAAACGACAGCCAACTTTATGTGCCACAGTTCCCGGGTCAACCCGCGAGCAACAAACACACGGACAATACCAAAGGCATCGCGGCGGGGGACACCTGGAGCCTTACCAACAACCTGGTGAACAGCTTGCACTACGGTTACGTGCGGCAAGGTTATGCCGACCGCGGAATCGGCCAGGGTTCTTATGTCAACTTCGGCAATATGAGCGATCCCACGGCCGAGACCCGGAGCACCATCGTTCAGGTCCCGTCGCACAACTTGATCGACGATCTCTCCTGGAGCAAGGGCAAACATACGATCGAGGTGGGCGCAAACTATCGCCTGATCCACAGCAATCTCAACAGCGACGCGCTCTCCTATGATTCGGCGGGCACCGTCGGCTTTGACGTGACCGGGTCCGGTTTTGCGGGAACCAAACAGAGCTTTGATCCTAGCGCCCCGCAGTTCGCGTACCTCCGATTGCCGCCGGTCGATGCCTCCTTCGCCAATTCCTACAATTTTGCTATTGCGAATCTCGCCGGGATCATTTCGCAGGTCACCAATCAGTACAACTACAAGGTCTCCGCCGACGGAAGCACCGGCACCCTTTATGGGCAGGGCGCGTTCGTGCCTCACAGTTACAAGGGCAACGAGTTTGAGTACTACGTGCAGGACGCATGGCGGATCTCGCCCAGGCTAACGTTGACGTTTGGGCTGAGGCACACGCTGTTACAGGCGCCGTACGAGGTACACGGACAGCAGGTGCAAACCACGACGAGCCTGCATGACTGGTTTGAGACCAGAGCTCAACAGGCAGCTGCCGGTATTGTCGACCAGCCGTCGCTTTCCTTTGCACCTTCAGGCCAAGCGCGGGGATTGAAACCATATTGGAACATGGAGAAGAACAACATCGCGCCTCGGTTGGCGATCGCATTCGCTCCCGATGCCTCGACCTCGATCCGCGCCGGTTTTGGCATGTACTATAGCCACTTCGGCCAGGGCATCGTAAATTCCTTCTCTCAATACGGATCCTATGGCCTGCAGGGCGCAAAGCAAACGCCTAACGATGCGCTTTCCCCCGACGACGCTCCGCGCTACACCGGACCACATAACATTCCCAACGTGAATGGCACCATTCCTAATTCCATCACGTATCCATACACGCCCTCGACCGACCCGTTCAACGCCGGCTTTGCTACCGCGATCGGGCTTGATGACCGCGTCAAGACGCCGTATACGCTTGCCGCCGACTTCTCAGTGCAGCGTCAGCTTCCGGGAGGCTTCACGCTCGAAGCAGCCTATGTGGGCCGCTTCGGCCGCCACCTGATGCAGCAGATGGATCTGGCTGCGCCGCTCGATCTGGTGGATCCCGTGTCTGGCCAGGATTTCTACACTGCGGCGACAACCCTCACCAAAGAGTTTTATGCCGGGGCGAAGACCGTGCAGCCGGTTGCTTACTTTGAGGACCTGTTCCCGGACGCCGCGAACCAAGGCGCCGATGGCTCCGGCACCAATGGAGCCACGGCAACCCAAAATATCTATACCAACCTGATCAGCGCATATCCCGTGAACGCTTCGTATGTGCAATACAGCCTGGACGTGTTGTGCAGCCCCGGTTGTGGCGGCAAGAGCGGACGCTTTTATAACCCACAGTTCAACTCACTTTTCAGTTGGGTTTCGAATGGCACCAGTAACTACAATGCCGGCCAGCTCGTGCTGCGCCATGCCATGAGCCAGGGCTTGCAAATGGACTTCAGCTATACCTTTTCCAAGTCGATGGATTTGGGCTCCGATACGGAACGTTCCTGCGTGCAGTGCGGGCCCAATGCGGAGTCGACTTTTAGTTGGATCGTGAACGCCTTCCGGCCGTCGGAGAACTACGGTGTCTCGGACTTCGACACCACCCACCTCATCACCGCGGACTGGGTTTACCTGTTGCCGGTTGGCCGCGGACAAAAATTTCTGCAGGATCCCCATCCCATCGTCGATGCCCTGGTGAGCGGCTGGCAGCTTTCTGGCCTGGCCCGCTGGACGAGCGGGCTGCCGTTTACGGTGCTGGCGGGAAACGGCTGGGAAGTCGATTGGTCCCAGGAAAGCGCGATGGTCAAAACCGGTCCCGTAACCATGCATAAGCATCGGCTCCCCAACGGAGCGCCCGAGGCCTTTGCCGACCCGGGAGCGGTACTGGCCGGAATTCCGTCAGGGCCGCCGATTCGAAACCCGCTGCCGGGTGAAGCGGGCAGCCGCAATGCCTTTCGCGGGGACGGCTATTTTGGCGTGGATTCCGGGCTGTCGAAGGCCTGGAAGATTTACCGGGAACAGACGCTCAAGTTCACCTGGGAGGTTTTCAACGTGACCAACTCCGTACGCTTCGACGTCAACCCGCTGAATTCTTTGCAGAACCAGACGTCCAGCGGTGAGTTCGGGGTTTACGGTGCGGTGCTGACGCAACCGCGCATCCAGCAGTTCTCGTTGCGCTATAGTTTCTAACTTTGCGGGATTTTGACAGATCCTCGGGTGCCCCATCCGCTTGAGCCACAGCGTCAGCCTAGAATCGATTCACCGGGATAGAGCCTTACGTCGAGCACCCGCTTATCCCACCCTNNGCCGCATGAAGTGCGTTGACCCCACGAAGCCGTACAGGAAATCCGGGGTGATGGGGCACCCGGACGTAGGTGGAAGGATAAGGAATGGGCATCGAACTCTTTGACCGCGACGTTCTGCTGGTGATCGACGTACAGAATGACTTCTGCGATGGAGGCGCTCTTGCCGTGCCGGGCGGCCAGGAAGTGGTGCCGGTGATCAATCGGATGGCCGGCATCTTTCGCCATGTGATTCTGACCCAGGACTGGCACCCTCGCGATCATCATTCCTTCGCCTCGAATCATCCTGGACGAGTTCCGTTCGAAACGATTGAAGTCGCTCATGGCAAGCAGGAGCTATGGCCTGACCATTGCGTGGAAGGAAGCATGGGCGCGGCTTTCCACCCACACATGCATCCGGACAGGGCGGAGCTGATTCTCCGCAAAGGCTTTCGCAAGACCATCGACTCGTACTCCGCCTTCACCGAGAACGATCGCCTGACACGTACCGGCCTTACCGGCTATCTCCGCGAGCGCGGGCTGGGGCGCATCTTCCTGTCGGGCCTGGCGTACGACTACTGTGTGCTTTACTCCGCCATCGACAGCATGCGGGCCGGCTTCGAGACCTTCGTAATAGAGGATGCCTGCAGGGCGATCGGCATGGGAGATTCCGTCGCCACCGCCAACTATCGCTTAAGTGAAGCCGGCGTGCGCCGCATCACCAGTTCGATGCTGGGAGATGAGGCCGCATGACTCGTCTTGGCCTGTGCATCGTGGTGCTGGCTCAGCTATCGGCACTCGTGCCACTGCACGCGCAGGACAGCGACGTGGTCCCGGGATCCGGGGAGACCCAGCAGATCCCGGGTCCTGCGTGCCACTTCATCACCGACTGGAACACCAGCCGAGCCAAGCTCTGCACGGCGGCGGAGACTGCAGCGTGGCTTGCGGATATCCAGCACTGGCGCGCCGAAAATCACTTGCGCATGGGCTACGACGCAAACCAATACCAGCGGCCCGAACTACTGTGGACGCAGACCAGCTTTATCCAGCCGCAGATGATGGTTCACGACCGCTATTTCTACGATCCGGCCGCGCAACACTACACCGTCAGCCGTTATCTGGACGACGTCGACACCCGTTATGGCGGCATCGATAGCGTGCTCCTCTGGCACACCTATCCCAACCTCGGCATCGACAATCGCAACCAGTTCGACCTGTTTCGCGATCTTCCTGGCGGGCTTCCAGCACTGCGCAAGATGATCGAGGAGTTTCATCAGCGTGGGGTGCGGGTCTTATTTCCGGTCATGATGTGGGATCAGGGCACACGCGATGAAGGCATGCCCTACGAGACAGCGAGCGTAAAGGAACTGACCGGGGTGGGAGCCGACGGCATCAATGGCGACACGCTGGAGGGGTTCTCCCGCGCCTTTCGCAGCGCGTCGGACCTGACTGGCCATCCCCTGGCGCTGGAGCCGGAGCTGACGCCGGTCAGCGATGAGATGTTGGCTTGGAACAACCTGAGCTGGGGAGAGGGTTGGAAGCACGAGTTTCTGCCTCCCGTTAGCCGTGATAAGTGGCTGGAAAGCCTCCACATGGTGAACATCGTCAACCGTTGGGCGCATGACCGCAGCGACGATCTGCAACAGGCTTTCTTCAACGGCGCCGGCTACGTTTCCTGGGAAAACATCTGGGGCATATGGAATGGATTTACGCCACGAGACGGTGAAGCCCTGCGGCGCAGCGCAGCGATCGAGCGCGCCCTCGGTGCACTGCTCAGCAGCCCCGAGTGGGAGCCGTACAGCGGCACCGAGCAATTCGGCGTCTTCGCCAGCAAGTGGCCCTCAGCGCACGCGATTGCCTGGACCATGGTCAATCGAAACCACTACGCCGTCTCCGGACGTCAGCTCGCCGTGGCCCCGATGCCCGGTGCGCACTTTTATGACCTGTGGCATGGTTCGGAGTTGGCTGCAGCGCCCGCGGGCTCGACTTCGGCCGCGCTCTCGTTTGCCATGGAGGCCGATGGGTTCGGCGCGGTGCTGGAAACGGATGCCCCCTTGTCGAAGCGCCTGGTCGAACTGCTGCAGCAGATGCACCAAGCGGAAGCGCGCCCTCTCTCCAGCTATTCCGCTAGCTGGCAGAGTCTACCGCAGACGATGGTGCCGGCCGCAGCTGCGCCAAATGCCGGGGCGCTGCCTGACGAGATGCTCCTGATCCCAGCGGCCGACTATGTCTTCCGCGTGGCCGGGATCGAAATTGAAGGCATGAACGATGATGGTGTAGACGTGCAATATGCCTGGGAAACTTCTGCCCGCCGCTACCACGTACACCAGTTGCACATCCCGCAATTCCGTATCGATCGCTATCCGGTGAGCAATGCGCAATTCAAAGAATTTCTCTCGGCGACCTCCTACCATCCGGCGGATGACCATAACTTTCTCCGCGACTGGAAGGACGGCGCCTATCCTGCTGGCTGGGCGAAGAAGCCGGTCACGTGGGTCTCGATCGAAGACGCGCGCGCTTACGCGAAATGGGCCGGCAAGCGCCTGCCCCACGAATGGGAGTGGCAATATGCCGCGCAGGGCCAGGACGGCAGGGCCTATCCATGGGGTGATACCTGGAACCCGGCGGCTGTTCCCACGCCGAACAAGAGCCGCCAAATGGATGCCCCGAGCGACTCGGACGCTCATCCTGACGGGGCCAGCCTCTTCGGGGTGATGGACCTGGTGGGCAACGTGTGGCAATGGACGGATGAATACTGCGACGCGCACACCTGTGCGGCCATTTTGAGAGGAGGCAGCCACTATCAGCCGCAGGGGTCGCGCTGGTATTTTCCGCAAGCCTACCGGCTCTCGGAACATGGAAAATATTTGCTCATGGCGCCGAGTCTGGACCGCGCCGCCACAGTTGGCTTCCGCTGCGTGCAGGATCTTCCGAACTGAGGGAGGTGGAGTTCAGCCGTCCCTGCGGGACTGGGCACGTTTCTTAAAGTTAACCCAGCACTGCGTGCTGGGCTAATTTCAATCGTCCCGGGAATGCCGGGACTTATATGATCTCTGATCCGTGCTTTGGTTGGTGCCAGTCTGATCCCTGGTTTAGCGAGGTGCCAGCTAGCCCAGCTAAGTTATAGTGGACTCCCTATTGCAATGCAGTCCCGGAGGGACGGCGCGAAAGTAGCCCAGGACAGTCAGTCCTGGGTAATCTTGGACCCAATCCGAAACAGTCCCGGAAGGGACGGCTGAACGCAAAACGACGGCCGGAAAGAATATGCGAACTCACGAATGAAGCCGTCTGTCATTATTCTTGCCTACAACTCTGTCGACACGTTAGGGGCAACGCTGGCTTGCGCGCAGGAAATCTCCGACGACCTCCACGTCGTCGACTCCTTCAGCACAGACGACACCGTAGCGCTCAGCCGGCAACATGGGGCCCAGGTCGTTCAGCATGCCTTCGAAAACTATGGCGCGCAGAGAAACTGGGCGATCGATAATCTAGTGCTCCGTTATCCATGGCAACTGCACCTGGACGCCGATGAGCGGCTCACGCCCGAACTGATCGCGTCGGTGCTTTCCTTGCCCGACAACCCTGACCACGCCGGCTTTCTCATCGCCCGCTTTGTGCAGTTCCTGGGCCGGCGAATGCGGTATGGAGGCATGTCGCCCACGTGGCATATGCGGCTCTTCCGCAACGGCGCCGGCCGCTGCGAGGAGCGCAAATATGATCAGCACTTCCATCTATCTCAGGGTTCGGCCGGGCAGCTCCAGGGCTACATGATCGATGAGATACGCATGTCCCTTTCGGAATGGACGGCGCGGCATAACCGCTGGTCCGATTTCGAGGTGAAGGAAATGACCACTGCGGTGGATGGAGCTCGCATCCGGCCTCGCTTCTGGGGAAACCCCTTAGAGCGCAAGCGCTTTCTTCGCGGTCTCTACAACGGCGCGCCACTCTTCGTCCGGCCGTACGCTCTCTTTTTCTACAGGTATTTTTTTCGCTTGGGTTTTCTCGATGGGCGGGAAGGGTTCATCTTCTGGACGCTGCAAACATTCTGGTTCCGCTTCCTGATCGACGCCAAGCTCTTCGAACACCGGAAGAGCAAGACGATTTAGAATTGAGTCATTCGGAGGAACCGGACCATGCTTGAGGTTGTAACAGTGATCATCGTAGGGCTCGTGCTTTTCGCCTCCCTGCAATTGTGGGCCAGCCGTAGCCGCTTCAAGAGTGAAGATAAGACCGACCACCACTAGAGCGGATTACTGCCAGTCAGGCTCGATGGAGAAAATAGTAGATCCTCTACCGTCGCCCCACGGGGGATTCGGCCAGGACGGGGGCAACCGCAGGTCCCTCCACTGCGCTTCGCTTTCTGCCCAGCGCTTTACTTAGGCCCACAGCCGAGAGAACAGCGGTTACGAGACGACGGGCAGCTTGACGATGAATTCGGTCTTGCCCGGTACCGAGTCGACCTTAATTTCTCCCCCAAACTTGTCCACGACAATGTGGTGGACAATGTCGAGACCCAGACCCGTACCCTGTCCCGTGGGCTTGGTGGTAAAGAAGGGCTCGAAAATCAGCTTCTTGTTTTCCTCGGGTATTCCCCCCCCGCCATCAGCAATCGCGATGCAAACGTTAGCGCCATCCACCCAGGTGCGTACGGTTACGGTGCCCTTCTGGGGAGATGCGTCGATTGCATTGTCCAGGATGTTGGTCCACACCTGGCTTAGACCTACGCCACAGGTGGAGAGGGGCGGCAGATCGGGGGCAAAGCTCCTCTCGATGGTCAGCTCCTTCTGGCGAAACTTATGGCCCAGGATCACCAGCGTGCTCTGGATGCTGTCATGCACATCGAGTTGATGCCGCTGCGGCTTGTCTTCATACGCATACTTCTTTACCGCTCCGACCAGGTCGGTCACGCGGGAAACGCTTTCTTCAATCGTCCCAACAAGCTGGACGCTGGAGATGAGGGCTTCCATCCAGTTCAACGGATCCGATAAAGAATTGCCGGGGAACTCGTGCTGCGCGCATTCCAGTGTCCCGGCGTCGAAGCCAATCCCGTTGAGCGTTGCCGCCAGCTTCCAGGAGTTCTCAATGCCGTGGGTTTCCAACCATGACGCCAATTCGTCTTCGGCGTCGGCCTGTTCCATAGAACTCATCGCAGCCGGCTTGCGGGGTTGCAACGCCTGCTCCTGTAGAACACGCAGGCACTCTGCCTGACCTGGAGTCATGACTTCCTGGCTGCACAGCCGCAAACTGATTTGTTGCAGCCGGCTCAGGTTCTCTCGCATTTGTGAGGCAGCGCGGCGGGCGGCCGCTCCGGGGTTGTTCAATTCGTGCATCAGGCCGGCGGCCATGGTTCCCAGCGCAATCAGCTTTTCGCGGTGCAGCTCCTGCGACTGAAAGACCTGCAGTCTGCGGGCCATGTTTCCCAAAACCCCGATACGCACTGCCGGGCAGGAAAACATAAGATTCCAAAAAAGCTCCTCCCGCAAATAAACAACGGTGCTCGTCTTGAGCACCGTAACCACCGCCTCCGAATTCTTACCCATCAGCAAGGGAATCTCGCCAAAGGTCTCTCCGGCGGTGAGCATAGTAATCAGTGTGAGCTCTCCATCATCCTGGCGCTTTTGCAGCCGAAGCTCGCCGGCGAGCAGAATCCAGAACCCGCGATGGGTACGCGAGACTTCAAGAAGATCAGCGCCAGGCTCCGCGTGCAGCAGTTCTACCGTGCCCAGGCAGCGAAGATCCTCGAGCGTGGTACCGGCAAAGACCGGCACCTTCTGCAACTCACTGGCAAGGCTAGTGGCTTCGACGTGCTCCACCTTCGAAGTTTGCTGTATATCCTTCATCCGTGTAATCGGTATCCCCCGGTACAACTGAACCCTAAAAACCCGCCAGGTACTGGTGGATAAACTGTACTGAGATAGATCCCTCACCTACCGCGGATGCCACGCGCTTGATCGAGCCATGGCGGACATCCCCGGCTACAAAAATCCCCGGTACGCTGGTCTCGAGCAAGTACGGATCCCGGTCCTGATTCCAACTCTTGGGCAATTTCCCTTCCACCTTCAGGTCCTGGCCGGAGAGCACAAAGCCGTTGGCGTCGCGCATAATAGCATCCGGAAGCCAGTCCGTGTTGGGCGCCGCTCCGATAAAAATGAAGAGAGAACTCGCTGGTACGGTCTCCTCACCCTCGTTTCCGCAGAGGCGCAGGCAATTCAGACGACCGTCACCCAAAGCTTCGACTACATGACATCGCGTTTTTACCTCTATATTCGATGTTGCAGCAATCTGATCGATTAAGTATTTCGACATGCTGTTCTTAAGCGACTCGGCTCTCACCAGCATGCTTACCTGCCTGGCGTACTTGGAGAAGTACATGGCCGCCTGGCCGGCGGAGTTTGCGCCCCCAATAATATAGACATTCTCGTTAGCGCAGTCCTTGGCCTCGGTCACCGCCGCCCCGTAGTAGACCCCCGCCCCCGTCAGGCGTTCCACTCCTGGCGTCGTCAAACGGCGGTAATTGACGCCAACAGCGATCAAACAAGCATGACACGACACTTCCCGGCCATCTGCCAATTGCACAATGTTGTAATTGTTTTCCCTGCGGATTCCAGTAGCTTTCTGAGTCAGCAGTTCCGCCCCAAAACGTGTGGCCTGGATATTCGCCCGCCGCGCCAGGTCTGCACCACCCACGCCGTCGGGAAACCCGAGGTAGTTCTCAATCCTCGAGCTCGATCCTGCCTGCCCTCCCGGCGCTTCGTCCTCGATAATCAACGTCCGCAGTCCTTCGGACGCTCCGTAGACCGCCGCAGCCAGCCCTGCCAGACCCGCTCCCATGATCACCAGGTCATAGAACTCTTTCGTCGCCTGGGTGCGCAACCCGATCTTGTTGGCCAGCTCCGTCTGGTCCGGCTGCACCAGGTAGGAACCATCGCCAAACAGGACCACCGGCATCTTCCCGTCGTCCAGCTTGAAGCGGGTGAGCAACTCCACCGCTTCGGCGCTCCCCTCGGGGTCTAGCCAGACGTAGGGGACCTGGTTGCGGGAAAGAAAATCCCGCACCTGGTGATCGCGCAGCGTGTATCGCGGCCCCACGACCCGCAAACCCTCAAAGGGTGGTTTATAGCCCTCCTTCCAGCTTTCCAGCAGGTCAGTCAGCACCGGATAGAGGCGCTCTTCGGGGGGATCCCACGGCTTGGTCAGGTAGTAATTGATTTTGGCCGTGTTGATGGCCTGAATAGCCGCCTCGGTGTCGGCATAGGCGGTCAACAGAGCACGTTTCGCGTCTGGGAAAGGGACCATCGCCTTGCCCAGAAACTCCACCCCGGACATCCCGGGCATGCGCTGGTCGGAGACAAATAACGCGACCGTGTCGCCGCGCTTTTTTAATTGCTCACAGATGTCGAGCGCCGCCTGCCCCGAAGCCGCGCGCTGGATTCGGTAGCTGGCGCCATACTGGCGGCGCAAATCCTGGACGACCATCTCCAGAACGCTCACATCGTCGTCTACCGCGAGAATGACTGGCTTTGCCATGCTTCTTTAGTGTATTAAATAGCCCCCAGTTCGTCTTGCCCGGCTGATAACGCAAGACTCAAATCCAGTTGAGACAGCAACTTGAGGCCGTTAACGTGCCACTTTCGTGGGGTTTCATTTCCTGCCCGAGCCGCTAGGCTTGAGATCACCAGCACACCGGGAATTCTCAGCCCAAGTAGCGGAGAGAACGTACTAGAGGTGTCGCAAAACAGGACATACCAGAACAAGTGATGGCCGGTGGTCGATAGCGTGGGTAAGCGATCGTTGCCCAGGAGATCGATCCTGTGCTGCGCGGCCAGTCTTCTTAGCCGCCGGTCAGGTCACGCCGCAAGGGTTCCGGCGTAGCAAGACAAGAAGATTGCGAATCAAAGCGACACGAGGCACAAGGCAGCACGATGAATAAAATTATTCTGGCTGATAATCAAGCGATCTTTCGGGCTGGCATTGCCAAGGTTCTGGCGAGCGAAGAGGATTTCCGCGTAGCTGCACAGTGCGCGGACCTGGAACGTCTTCTGCTCTCCGTCGATGCGTATCGCGCCTCCATCGTTTTGTTTGCATCCGCGCTGAGGCCTGATTATCAGGATCTCATGTCGCACGTCAAGGCCGCGGGCAGCCGCTCGGTGGTGATTGCCGAGAACGGCGAGCCGGCCCAGATCTTTACTGCTCACGACATCCGTGGAGTGGTCTACCGCAATACAACCGGCCAAGCTCTGGTGGAGTGCGTGCATCGCGTGATCAAGGGCTTCTCGTCGATCCAGCGGCCAACCGAGGCCATCGGGTCGGAGGAAGAAGATTCTGTAGGTGCACGGGTTCGCGACCGGCTCACGCCGAAAGAGATGAAGATCGTCGCCCTCATTGTGCAAGGCTGCAAGAACAAAGAGATCGCCCTGCGCCTGGGCACCACTGAACAGGTCATCAAGAATTACCTGCGCAGCGTATATGACAAGACAGGCGTTTCCGATCGCCTGGAGCTGGCGCTCTTTACCATCCACCATCGGATCCTGGCCGCGGCCGCGGCAGAGGCCGGCAACTCGGTCCAGATGCGCACCGCCTAGGGAACCTCTGCATAGGTCCGTGGGGATTTTCCTCAGCGGCTTAAAGCCGCAGTGATTCTGCTGCGTTTATGGACGGCCTGAACAGGCTGCGGAAAAAGTCGGGAAGGGGCAGGAAAGCAAAACCTCAGGGGCTAAAGCCCACGATGATTACATCGCGTTTACGCCGGGGATAAATCCCCGGCCTACCCGAAAACCAGAGTTTTTCCGCAGCCTGTGAAGGCCGTCCCCTGCAAAGACCAGACCGATTCAGAGGTTCCCTAGAGCATCTTCACTTCACGGCAGGGACCGCCCCCACTTCATTGGATCCGGTGAATCCGGGATAGGGATTCAGGTTTCGAGGCTGTGTTACTGTTGCCATAGAACACCCTGGGGTGCTCCCGCGTTTGGCCCTGGCCTAAGGAAAATGCCGCAACAGCCGAACCTGTTTTCGTCCAGTCCCCCAAACGGCACGACCGTGCACCATCGACAAGCCGCGCCGCAGCGCCCCTCCCGGCTTCCCCTCTGGCTCCGCCGCGTCGAGTTATATCTCTATGTCATCATCCGCATCTACATCGGCGTCATCGTAATCGTGCTTCCGTGGTACGCGCCGCTGTGGGCGGATAATCAACTTCTTAACTATTTCCCGCGTGTGGGCACGTTTCTGATGTTTGGGGCGGTACGCGGGATGATCTCAGGCCTGGGGCTGCTGAATCTCTGGATCGCGCTCGACGAGGCTCTGCACTTCCGCGCGTCCATCTACCGAGCATGAAGCATAAGACCAAACCGCCCGACCTCAATCGCGCTACCCTCTCGTACCAAAACCCTGCCTTTGTCAATAGTCCGGACGGACGGCTGGTGCGCATCATCTCCGAATATTCCGAGCCGCTCGCGCGGTTCCGCCGGGAGCGCATTCAGGACACAATCGTCTTCTTCGGATCGGCGCGTTTCCGTGCGCACGATGACGCCAGCCAGGAACTCGAACTTCTGGATAAGCCCGGCTCCGCCACGCCGGCGCCGAGCGAAGAGCAGCCGGCAACCGAAGAGGAAATTGCCCAGGGAACCGCCAGCAAGCTTCAACGCCAGCGCGCAGAAGCGGGGGTGGAAATGGCCCGGTATTACGAAGACGCGCGGCAGCTCGCCTCCATGGTGGCCCGGTGGACGCAGACCCTTAAAGGGCGCCGCCATCGCTTTGTTGTCACTTCCGGTGGGGGTCCCGGGATCATGGAAGCGGCCAACCGCNNACGACCGAGGATGACCCGTACTACGCGGCGGCACAGCAGGTCGGGCGCGGGTTGGCGGAAGCCGGTTTTGGCGTGATCACCGGCGGCGGCCCGGGGATCATGGAAGCGGCCAACCGCGGCGCCTTCGAGGCCGGCGGCAAAACAATCGGCCTCAACATTCGATTGCCTTTCGAACAGGCGCCCAATCCCTACATCACGCCTTCGTTGAACTTCGAGTTCCACTACTTCTTCATGCGCAAGTATTGGTTTGCGTACCTGGCTAAAGCTCTCGTTGTCTTTCCCGGCGGCTTTGGCACTCTCGACGAAATGTTCGAAGTGCTGACCCTGGTGCAAACGGAAAAGCTGGCCAAGAAAATCAGCATCGTCGTTTACGGTTCGGCGTATTGGAACAGCATTCTCAACCTGGATATGCTGGTCGAGAAGGGGGCAATTTCTGTTCACGATCGCACGCTCTTCCAGATGGCCGACACTCCTGCAGAGGCGTTTGAAATCCTCAAGACGGACCTTACGCGGTATCACCTCGACCCGGAAGCTCGCCGCCAAGTGCACCCGAATGTGGAAGAGGAGCCGCTCCTTAATCCCGATATTACCGGCACGCGCTAGAGCGTCCAGCTTTCACAGGGTGGGAAAGAAACTGCAGATCCCTCTTCCAGTCAAATCCAAGTCTGAAAAGCTGCCATAGCGGCTCCTTAGCCGCACTTTGGTGCTCTGAAACACCTTCCTCTGTTACGTTTTGCGATTACCTTGGTGCGTGAAACCCCTTGTTCACGCTGGTTCCCGGTGAATTTACATGTCAATTCGCTTCCCAGTAACTCGCCGTTCATGAGTTGCACCCGATACTGGGCACATAGGGCGGAGGTTGAGATGACGGGCTCAAGTATCTCCTATCTTTGGAACAACGATCGCGCGGCGAAGGGATTCGCTTCCGGCGTTTCTCTGCATAGCCATACCAATCGCTCGAAGGAAACCCTCGACTTCATCGTCAAATTGGCCAACGAATACCGCTGCTTCAAAGGGATTCTGGCACGGGAAGAAAAGCGTTGCAGGCAAAACCATCGCCTGGAAGTCAACTACAACGCGAGTTATTGGACGCCACCGCTCACGCCCCGCCTGGCCTTTGATCTCGAAAGCCGCCAGATCGCGGAGTCACTCCAGGTGCAGCCGCTGGTTTCGATAACCGATCACGATAATATCCAGGCTCCTATGCTGCTGCGCACCGTCGCCAGCGCCCGTCACATCCCGGTCTCGGTTGAGTGGACGACGCCCTTCGGGAAGGATCAGGCGTTTCATCTGGGCATTCACAACCTGCCCAGCGCGTCCGGCGCTTGGTGGATGCGCCAATTTGAGAAATTTACCGCGAATCCCAGCGACTCACGGCTGACCGAGCTGCTCTGCGCGCTGCACGACCTTCCCAACGTCCTCATCGTCTTCAATCACCCGCTATGGGACCTGTACAAGATCGGCGGGGATTTGCACCTCAAGCGGGTGGAGGAGTTTCTTGCTCAGAACAGCCGTTGCATCCACGCGGTGGAGCTCAATGGCCTGCGCAATTGGGAAGAGAACCGCCTGGTGACGCGGCTCGCGGCTCGATGGAATAAATTGCTGATCTCAGGGGGTGATCGGCACGGCATGGAGCCGAACGCCAACGTCAACCTGACGCAAGCGACAAGTTTCAATGAGTTCGTCCATGAGATCCGTCGCGAGCATCGCAGCCACGTGCTCTTTATGCCGCAATACGCGGAGCCCTGGAAGCATCGCATCATGAGATCCACCTTGGATGCCATTCGCGACTACCCCGACTTCCCCGAAGGATCGCGCCGCTGGGACGAACGGGTCTATCACCCCGACCAAAACGGCGTCGATCGCCCGCTGAGCCAGCTTTGGCCTGACGGCCAGGCGCCTGTTTACATGAAAATGGTCATCCAGTTTGTCCGGATGCTGGGCAGCAATCCGGTCAGCCACGGTCTGCGCTTTGCCTGGAATGAATCGCACGAGCTGCAATTCGCGTTGGGCGAGCAGGAAGCATTCTAAAGCGGTTTCACAATTACTGTGGCCTCATAAGATCGCGAGGTGTAGTTTTCTTTGGGGGAAAACCACGAAAAGAGCCCTCGCTTCGGTCTGCATCAATTGTGAAACCGCTTATCGCTGCTGCATTCGGTTGACGCTTCCCGCTGCGCCCCGGCGCGCATACACTTTGCCTATGCGCTCGGCCTTCCCCAGAGTGGCCTTCTTTCCCGATACATTTTACGAGATCAACGGTGTGGCCCACACCAGCCGGCACTTTGAAGCCTTTGCGCAACGAAGAGATCTCCCTTTTTTTTGCCTGCACCCGGGCAAGCGGGGAAGCGCAATACGCGAGCAACGCCAGGGCGAGTTGACCACGTTGGATATTCCCCGCGGCAGCGCAATCTCCTTCCGCCTGGAAAAGGATCTAACCTTCGATCCCGCCTTCTTGCGTCACAAGAGCTTCATCCACCGCTGTCTTGGTGCATTCCGTCCGGACATTGTCCATATCACCGGGCCGAGCGAGCCGGGCATTCTGGGCGCGTGGCTGGCACGGAATCTCAGGGTTCCGCTGGTCGCTTCCTGGCACACCAATCTCCACGAATATGCCGCCCAGCGTTCTACCTGGCTGCTGCGCATGCTTCCCCGAAGCAAAGTTCCGGCTGCGGAAAAGAAGATCGAAGACGCCACGCTCCTGGCATGTGCTCGCTTTTACCGGATGGCGGAGGTCCTCTTCGCGCCCAACATCGACTTATGCAATCTGCTGGAGCGGGTCACCGGCCGGCACTGCGCCCTGATGCCTCGCGGCGTCGATACCATCGCTTTCTCGCCGGAATATCGCGATCGGACGGAGGATGCATTCGTGCTCGGGTATTGCGGCCGGCTCTCCATTGAGAAGAATGTATTTCTGCTGGCGCGCATCCGGACCGAGCTGCTCGAACGCGGCATCACGAATTTTCGCTTTCTTATCGTCGGGCACGGCAAGGAAGAGAGCCGGCTGCGGCAACACCTGCCGAATGCGGAGCTCACCGGCGTGCTTCGCGGTCAGGACCTCGCCCGCGCTTACGCCAACATGGACCTGTTCGTATTCCCCTCCCACACCGATACCTTCGGCAATGTCGTTCTGGAGGCTTTGGCCTCCGGAGTTCCTTCCATCGTCACACCCGATGGTGGGCCCCGCTACATCGTGAAGGATGGAGAGACCGGCTGCATCGCCAGGGACGAGGACTTTTCGGCTGCGGTCGCGAAGCTCATTCTCAATCCGGAACTGCACGCGCGGATGCGGCTGGCCGCGCGCATCTACGCGCAGTCGGCGTCGTGGGACTCGGTCTTCGAGGGAGTCTACAACACTTATGACGAAGTGCTCGCGAAGCACCGTTAGAGGCGGCCTAGGAAGAGGTGGGAACCGCAGGTCCCTCCGCTTCGCTACGCTCCGGTCGGGATGACGAATCCTACCTTGGT
This sequence comes from Acidobacteriaceae bacterium, assembly GCA_003152195.1. Classification (GTDB taxonomy): domain Bacteria; phylum Acidobacteriota; class Terriglobia; order Terriglobales; family Acidobacteriaceae; genus PALSA-350. The sequence continues at coordinate 7,301 of PLZN01000504.1, read as the reverse complement.
TCAGGACCTCATGGTCTGCTATGCCAACAGGGTGTGAAACCGCCCTGAATTTTGTCATCCCGACCGGAGCGTACGCGGATTTTCTACTACGCGGCACCGACAATGACCTCGTGTGCGGCTTTCCGTAAAGAAAGCCGCATGAGGTTCGGCAACGCCACCAAACTCGACAGAAAATCCGGGGTAGCGCAGTGGAGCGACCTGCGGTTTGTTTTGGCGCCTACCGCGACCGATGCGGGCGGAGCACGCTATGCCACGGTTCGCTTCAATTGGCCACAGGCAGCGTAGATGTCTCTGCCCCGCGGCCGGCGCAGGAAGGCGGGAACGCCGCGCGCGATGAGCCTTTGTTGAAACGCCGCCACCTGCTCTGGCGTGGGCATTGTATAAGCAATCCCCGGCCCGGGATTCCAGGCGATCAGGTTCACCTTCACCGGCATCGGCGCGCTGCGCGCCAGCGCGACCAACTCATCGGCATGATGCAACCCGTCGTTGACACCGCCCAACAGCACGTACTCGAAGGTGACTCGCTCCCGGGGGCGTAGAGGAAGCTGGGCAGCCGCAAGAATCACGTCCTCGATCTTCCACTTGCGAGTGATGGGCATGATGGCTTCGCGGATCGCGTCATTTGGGGCGTTCAGGCTGATCGCGAGCCTGGGCCGCACCGGCTCTCCGGCCAGGCGCAGAATCCCCGGCACAATACCGGAGGTGGAAACCGTCATCCTGGACTCGGCCAGCGATGCTTCGTTGACCAGCAGGCGCACGGCCGCAATGAACTCGCCGTAGTTCAGAAAGGGTTCGCCCATGCCCATGAAGACCAGATTGATCCGGTCCCGCCCCACTTCCACCTTCTGCCGCTCGAGCACCGCGATCACCTGGCCGGCTATTTCTCCGGCCGACAGGTTCCGCTGCAATCCCAGCTTGGCCGTGAGGCAGAACTGGCAGTTGACCGCGCAGCCAACCTGGCTGGAAACGCAGACGGTGGCGCGCTGAGACCCGGCTCGCACCATCGCGGCTTCGTGCCCGCCGCCGTCGCCCTGCTCCCCTCCGTCGCCTTCCGGCATCCAGACGGTCTCGACCGTCTGCCCGTCGCCGCCCGCAACCAGGTACCGTTCCGTGCCGTCCACGGAGCGAAAGGTCTCGACAATCCGGGGCCGGGCGATGGCCCAGCCCTCTTCCGCCATCTCTTTTCGCAGGCTACGGGGAAAGGTAACCACCTCTTCCAGGGAGGCGATGCGCTGCTGGAAGATGGCCTGGAGCAACTGCCGGGCCCGGTATGCGGGCTGCCGAAATTGCCCCATAACGGCTGTAAGCTGTTCACGGGAAAGGCCGAAAAGGCTTCTACCGGCAGGCTTGGCGTCTCCGTCTGACAGGCGGACGAGATTTTCCCTACGCGGCATCGTTGGGGCCACCCAGGCTCCTTTTGGCAGCATAGCACCCCCTTTTGGCAGCCCGACGGTGCCCCCGGACCTGAAGGAAATCCGCGCCATTCCCGGGAAACCCGATACACTGAGACGGTGACAGAACGCAGCATTCGACGCACGATCCTACCTTCCGGGCTGACTATCCTGACCGAGCGCATGGAGCATATCCGGTCAGTTGCCATGGGGGTGTGGATCAGAGCAGGCTCCCGGCATGAGCTGCCGGAAGTGAACGGCATCTCTCATTTCGTCGAACACATGGTGTTCAAAGGGACACAGTCACGGTCCGCGAAACACATTGCCCGCGAGGTCGATGCAATCGGCGGCAACCTGGACGCGTTCACCGGCAAAGAAACTATTTGCTTCAATCTAAAAGTTCTCGACGAGCACGTGCCCACCGCGCTCGACGTTCTCTCCGACCTGGTGCTGAACCCAGTCTTCAACAATGAGGACATTCTCCGCGAGCGGGGCGTCATTCTCGAAGAGATCAAGATGGACGAGGNNATCTTTACCCAGAATTTCTGGAAGGACCACCCCTTGGGCAAACCTATTCTGGGGACCAAGGAGACCGTACGCAGCTTCGAGCAGGACACCTTGTTCGACTACTACGGCAAGCACTTCTCGGGCGCCAACATGGTCTTCTCCGCGGCCGGCAATCTCGAACACGACGCGTTCGTCGATCTGGTCTCGCGCCGTTTCGACCATATCGCGGGCACTAGCGGCGAGCTCGCGGAGACAGCTCCACGGACAGTTTCCAAGATCGTGCTGCGCAACAAAAAAGCTCTGGAGCAAGTGCAGCTTTGCCTGGGCGTGCCTTCTCAACCCATCGCGCATGATCTCCGTTACGTGACGCTCTTGCTCAATACCGTTCTCGGCGGTGGCATGAGTTCGCGCCTCTTCCAGACGGTGCGCGAGGAACATGGACTCGCCTACTCCATCTTCAGCGACCTCAACCCTTATCGCGATACCGGATCGCTGTGCGTGTACGCGGGTACATCTTCCGCCCACTGTCTTGAGGTGATCGAGCTGATCATGTGCGAAATTCGCCGCCTCAAGTGCGAAGCTCTTCCGGAAGAAGAACTCCGCCGCGCGAAAGACCAGCTCAAGGGCAACATCGTCCTCGGTCTCGAGAGTTCCATGTCGCGCATGTCAAACCTCGCGCGCCAGGAAATGTACTTTGAACACTTCTTCGGCGTGGACGAGATTATGGACAAGGTCGAGACCGTCTCCAGCGAAGAGGTGATGGCCATGGCCAACTTCCTCTTCGACCCGGACAAGGTCGCGGTCACGCTCCTGGGCCGGCTCGACGGGCTCAAAGTAACCCGCGGACAGCTTGCCTGCTGAGCGTTTCCGCATCGTGTTGCGTCCATTGGGACGGAGTGTCGCGCGCCGCGCGGAAGCCTTGATAGACTTGTAAGGCCAGCAACGGGGCGTTGCCGCCCCGTTGCTGCAGGAACCGAGACGATCCATGAATCAAACCCGGACTACCAAGATTTTCCGCAACCGCCAGCACGGCTTCACCCTGATGGAACTGCTTATTGTCATGTCCATCATGATCATTCTCATGCTGATCGCAATCCCGAACTTTATCAGCATGAAGGCCCAGGCGGATGAGACCTCAGCCATCCAGTCGCTCCGCGCCATCTACCAGGCGCAGATTCAGTACCAGACCAACTTTCCAACCAACGGCTTCTCCTGCTCGCTGGCCGCACTCGGCGGCAACGCCAGCGCCGGTGCACCCAGCCCGCAGGCGGCGCAGGTTCTGCAGGGCGATCTAGCCACCGGACAGAAATCGGGCTACACCTTCAATATCGTCAACTGCACCAAGGTCACGGTGAACAATCAGGACATGTACACCTCCTATGAGGCGACCGCGGTTCCGCAGTCCATCGGAAAGTCTGGCCATCGCGGCTTCTGCATCGACCAGGCAGGTGAGATCAAGGCCGACCTGGCGGGGGGCACCAATTGCTCCCAGGCGATTCAGTAAGCGCGTCAGCGTGATTCCGCGCTGCTTCAGCATCTTTGCGCTGGGACTTTGTCTATACCTGCCCGCACTCCGCGCCCAAGCTGCTCCCCAGCCGCAAGAACTCACCGCTGAGCAGTTGGCGCGGCGGGTGGACAAGTATTACAACGCCCTCCATTCCCTCCGCGCCGCCTTCACCGAGAGCTTTCACGGGATGGGCATCGATCGCGAAGAGAGTGGCACACTGTTGCTGCGCAAACCAGGGAAGATGCGTTGGAGTTATACAAATCCGCCGGGAAAGATCTTTCTGCTGGACGGCAAATATGCCTGGTTCTACGGGCCCGGGGATGCCCAAGTGGAGCGTGTGCCCGCCGCGCAAATGGACGATATGCGCTCGCCGTTGCGCTTTCTCCTCGGCCACACGCAACTGCAGAAAGAGCTCGATGGGTTGACCCTAACTACTACGGCCGCCGGACTGCAACTCTCCGGAGTGCCCAAGGGCATGCAAAACCGGGTGGCGAAGGTTGTCCTGGGGGTTACCGCGGACGGGGTCATCCACTCCATGAGCATCACGGAAACCGATGGCGCCCAAACCGCCTTCATTTTTCGCGACAGTCAAGCGGATGCGCCGGCCCCGGATGCCGCCTTTGTCTTTGATCCTCCGCAGGGTGTTCCCGTCGTTGACGGCTTGCCTCCGGTGTAAAGTCATTCCTTTGCAGCCGAGGCAAGAAACCGCAGATCCCTCGACTACGCGCGGGATGACAAAGGTTAGCTTGGTTCAGGACCCTAAGAGTTTGCTACCAAATCTCCTTTTGTCATCCCGAGCAAACGACTTGCCTGCGGCAAGTTAAGAGTGAAATGAACGCTGAAAATCGATATTGATTCTATTGGCTTTATTTTTTGTTCATTAGGAGCATAGTCGAGGGATCTACGGTTTTTGTTATTTCGACCTGAAAGCCAAATCATGCGAATCAGCGGCTTTGTCATCATGACTATCTGCCTGGTGGCGCCTCTTGCCGCCGTCGCCCAAGGAAACAGCGGCCCATGGGAGCTCGAAGACAGTGGAACGACGGCCGGACTGCGGGGAATCCATGCCGTCGGCGGTGGTGTCGCCTGGGCGAGCGGCACGGACGGTACGGTGGTGCGCAGCGAAGATGAAGGCTACCTGTGGCAGCAGTGCGCCATTCCCCCGGATGGAAACAAGCTCGACTTCCGCGGCATCTGGGCGTGGGACGCGCAAAACGCCCTGCTGTTGTCGAGCGGCCCCGGCGACCAGTCCCGTCTCTACCGGACAACGGATGGCTGTATGAGCTGGAAGCTGTTTTTTACCAATCCCGATGCAGCGAGCCACTCGCAGTTTCCCGGCTTTTGGGATGGCATTCTCTTCCTCGACCGGCAACACGGCATCATTTACGGCGATCCAGCGCAGGGCAGCGCGCGTACTAATCCTGTAGAAGGGGGCTACTTCACCTTCCGTCTGCGGGTAACCCACGACGGAGGCAACACCTGGATCCCGGCGGTAGACCCGGAAACGGGTGGGCCGGGAAAGAACCTGCAGCCGTTTCCTGGGGAGGGCCTTTTCGCCGCCAGCAACAGCGCCATGGCGGCCAATCAGGGATGGATCTGGTTGGGAACAAGCAAGGCGAGGGTCCTGCGAACCCGGCAAGGAGCCTTCGACGCAAGCGCATGTGCGGGGGCGATCGACCCGTATTCGGGCAGTTGCGGGATTCCGTGGGTGGATTGGCAAAGCGCGCAGACCCCGCTGGCAAGCGGAAATGACTCTTCGGGCGTCTTCTCCTTAGCGTTTCGCGACCAGAAGCACGGCATTGCTGTGGGTGGAGATTATCGGAAGCCCAATGACCCAACCGGCAACGCGGCCTATACCTCCGATGGCGGAGAACACTGGAGCGCAGCCCACAAACGGCCCCACGGTTATCGGTCGGCGGTGGCCTGGGACGCGCCTGACCAGGCGTGGATTACGGTGGGCAGCAACGGCTCCGACATTTCTTATGACGATGGCAAGACTTGGCAATGGCTCGATAGTGGTAATTGGAACGCTCTCAGCCTGCCCTGGGCGGTTGGTCCCAAAGGTCAAATTGGCAAGCTGGGAACGCTGCCGCCCAGCCTCCACACAGCGGCGAGCGTATCCCGGTAAACTGGTAACAGGCCCATGGCAGAATTCGTAGTCAAACTGGCAGATGAACGGGGACGCATCCAGGAGCAGGTTCAGATCGCCGGCTCCGCGGAAGAGCTGCGCACCCGTTTCTCCCAGGCCGGCTACTATGTTTACTCGGTCCGCGCTCGCGGCATGCGCGGCGTGGGTGGCAGCCGTAAGAAGGCCAACCTGGAAGCCTTCATCATCTTCAACCAGCAGTTCCTCACCCTGATCCGCGCCGGCCTGCCGATTCTCGGCTCGCTCGATATGCTGGTCAAGGGGCAGAAGAACCTGACCTTCCGCGCGCAACTGGAAAATGTAGCTGCCCGGGTGCGCACCGGGGAGGCGCTTTCCTCCGCCTTTGAAGCCCAGGGCGGCTTTCCGCTTATCTACACCACTACCCTGCTGGCCGGAGAGCGAAGCGGTCAACTGGAAGATGTTTTGGCACGCTATCTTGCCTTCCAGCGCATCTCCCTTTCCTTCCGCAAGAAGCTGATGGCTTCCCTGCTCTACCCCATCCTGCTGATCACCATGGTCACGGCGCTTTTCATTTTCCTCATCAGCTTCGTGGTGCCGCGCTTTGCCATGCTTTACGACCAGCTCGGCACCAACCTGCCCGCCGTGACTCGCATGCTGCTGTCCGTCGGCAATAATTTTCAGCACTACATCCTATGGGTGCTGGCAGCCGTCGCGGTGATCGTCTTTGTGCTCTTCCGCTATAGCCAGACCGCGGCCGGGGCGGGGCGCATCGACCGGATGCGTATCGGCATGCCGGTCTTCGGCAACATCTGGCGCAAGTACCAGGTCGCGCTCTTTGTGCGCACGCTCTCCAGCCTGCTCACCGGCGGACTGCCCCCCGTGCCCTCGCTGGAAACAGCGGCGCGCTCCATCTCCAGCAACACCATTGCCCAGGCTGTGCTGGCCTCGGTAGGCAGCGTGCGCGAGGGAAAGAGCCTCTCCCAAAGCCTGGAGAAAACCGGCGTCTTCCCCGACCTTGCCGTGGAGATGATCGACGTCGGCGAATCCACCGGAGCTTTGCCGCAAATGCTGAACTCGGTCGCCGAGTTTTTTGAAGAAGACGTGCAGACGGCGCTGACCGCCGCGCTGGCGCTCATTGAGCCCGCTATCCTGATCGTCATGGGCTCGGTCGTCGTGGTCATCCTGATCGCGCTTTACCTGCCCATCTTCTCTCTTGGGCAGGCGAGCACCATGGGGGGACACTGATGGCGATTGGTTCCACCTGCCGCTTGGTTAAGGGCCTTTAACCGGCCCCAGTTCATTACAGGGTTCGTCAACAGGAGTTTTGCATGGCCGAAAGCACCGTCCTTGTCACTACGACAGTCTCGGAATCAGACGAAACCACGCGCGCGCAGACGATCGCCCACCGCTATCGGTGTGACTTCATCGATCTCAGGAACTTTCGCATTCAACACGAACTGTTCCGCAGCGTGCCCGTCGACATGATGTTCCGCTACAACTTCGTGCCCCTGGAGCAGCTCGAAGACCGCCTGGTGATCGCGGTCAGCGATCCCAGCCGCCTTATGGTGCTGGACGAAATCAGCGGCCTGCTGGGCCAGCGGCTCGTCACCCGCGTGGCCACCCTCTCGCAGATCACCGACCTGCTCAAAAAAACCGAGCAATCCCAGCGCGTGCTCGACGAGGCCTCCGAGGGTCTCACTTTCGACGTCCTCTCGGCGGAAGATAACCCCGACGAGAACATCTCGATCGAGAAGCTTACTTCGGAAGAAGACATCAGCCCCATCATCCG
>PLZN01000189.1 GCA_003152195.1 Acidobacteriaceae bacterium | reverse complement strand
GCCGGTATTTGGGGTCGCCGAGGCCCTCCTGCATCACCCGCATGATGTCCAGACAGACGTCCAGACCGATAAAGTCGGCCAGGGTCAGCGGTCCCATGGGATGTGCCATCCCCAGCTTGAAGACCTCATCCACCGCGGCGGGGGTTGCTACCCCTTCCATGACCGCAAACATGGCTTCATTGAGCAGCGGCATCAGCACCCGATTGGAGATAAAGCCCGGTGCGTCATTGACCTCCACCGGCGATTTGCCCAGCGCTTCGGCCAGGGCCTTGACCTGAGCGTAGGTGTCATCGGTGGTCTCCAGGCCGCGGATCACCTCNNCGCGAATGATCTCGACAAGCTTCATTACTGGCACAGGATTGAAGAAGTGCATCCCGATCACCTGGCCAGGTCTCCGCGTCTGCGCCGCCAGCCGGGTGATGGAAATGGAAGAGGTGTTAGAGGCCAGAATCACTTCCGGCTTCAGCAATGCGTCCAGCTCCCGGAAGAGTTCCTGCTTGAGCGCGAAGCGTTCCGGCGCCGCCTCGATGACAAAGTCGCAAACCACCAGGTCCTGTCCCTGAAGAGTGCCGCGGACTAATCCCAGGGCCGCCTCTGCCTCGGCCGGCGTCACTTTGCCCTTGGCTGCCTCACGTTCCACATTCCTGCGGATGGTCTCCAGCCCGCGATCGAGAAAACGCTGTTCCGTCTCGCACAGCACTACCTGAAACCCGCCGCGGGCAAAGACATGCGCGATCCCATTGCCCATGGTCCCGGCGCCCACCACGCCCACCACTTTGATCAAACTCATCTAAAGCATTTCTCCCGTTGCTATATCCCGTCCAAGTGTGGCCAAGTGCAGCTTTTCTTTGACGGAAAAGCTGCGTAAAGATTCGTTCTCCGGTATAGACCTACGGGAGAAATGCTTTAGCGTGCCCGCGCCAGAACGCAGGTGATGTTATCGCGGCCTCCGGCCTCATTCGCTGCCGCGATCAGCCGTGCGCACATTTTTTCCAGATCGCCGGAGGGGTCCAGAATCCCTGCAATCTGCTGGTCGTCCACTTCGCGCATCAGGCCATCGGAGGCCAGCAGGTACAGGTCTTCGGGCTCGACAGCAAAATCGATCAGGTCCGCGGCTACCTCATCCTGCGTGCCCACTGCCCGGGTAATCACGTTGCGCATCGGGGAGGTCTCGGCTTGCGCTGCGGTCAATTGTCCCAGCCGCACCTGCTCATCCACCAGCGAATGGTCCAGCGTCAGACGCTCCAGCTTGCCGTCCCGGACGCGATAGCAGCGGCTGTCCCCAACGTGAGCTACCCAGGCACGGTTGCCACGGGTAGCCAAGGCAACCAGCGTCGTTCCCATGCCTGCCCGCGCCGGATCTCGCTCCGCGCTGCGGCGCACGCTGTCGTTGGCCGCGTCCACCGCCTTCTGGAATACCTCGGGGGTCAGCGCTGCCTGGCTCATCGCGCGCATCATGGCCTCTACGGCCAACCGGCTGGCGATTTCGCCGGCGGCCGCGCCCCCCATGCCATCGCAAACGACAAAATCACAGGCGCCCTCGGTATTTCTGAGGCTCAGCCCATAGGCGTCTTCATTGGTTTTCCGGGTTCGCCCCTGGTCGGACGCACCGGCCGCCTCGAACTCCAGCACTACCTGCTGCTTGTCTGGCATCTGCTCTTCCCTGTGAGGCAACCGCAATTGTGCCACCATAATCTGTCCTGGACGCGGCGTAAAGCAGCTTTTGGCCGGCCGCAGAGTCCCGTGCAGTGACCCCGCACGATTAGAGCAGATTTTTCCGGTTGCGATGTGCCAGGGAGTGCTCGGTGGAGTGTAACTGGAGCTGTTTTCCGGAGGGGAAAAACCCGCAAATCCTGGGCGGATTCAGGTGAAATCAGCCGGATATCCGGCTTAGCCGGCCAAACCCAGGTCCTTCAGTTGATGGAGGGAAAAGATTTGCCTGGCGCCAGTTGCCCGATCGATCAGAGAAGCGGTCAAGCCCGCATGCATCGTCCGGTGGATGGCCTTGAGATGAAAGGCGGTGCTGTTGGCCACCGCGGACAGGCAGTCCGACAGCGGCTCCCAATGCTCGAAGTGCGCCCGGCGTGGCTCGCCTGGCCCTTCCGGCAGGGCAATCAGCTCGAAGCGGTGGTGGGCGGTATCGCCTGGCGGATCCTTCACCAGCCGCAAGTGCAAGGAATAGAACTCTGCCTCGTTGTTTTTCATAGAAACCTGCATGAGGGACTGTTGTCACTGCGGAGGGGGGCGGCGAAGTGCGAACTTGCTCTAGCTAAACACGTTCAGACGCACCTGCAAAACCCCGAGTTGGCCGCGCATGACCCGTTGGTGTGCTTTTTGCAGCACCGAGGTAATGATGAGAAATGTTCTCAGGCGATGCTGACTTCTTCGTAGGTACCCAACACCGTGCGCATGGCGTCGCAGATTTCGCCAACGGTGGCGTAGGCGCGGACGCATTCCAGCAGATAGGGCATGGTGTTCGCTGAGGAGAGGCTGCCGCGTCCGGCGTCCGGCTGGAGTTCAAGGGCATGGCGGAGGGCGGCCAGGCTATGAGCCACGGCTTCGTTCGAGCGCCGCGCGCGCAGCCGCTGGAGCTTGCCGGCCTGCCAGCCGCGCACCGACTCGCCGATGCGGAGGATCTCAGGAAGCCCCTCCTCCACCACATACTCGTTTACGCCGACGATGACCTTCTCCCGGCTCTCGACCGCCCGTTGATAGGCGTAGCTTGCGTCCGCAATCTCCTTCTGCGGAAAGCCCCGTTCAATGGCCCGCACCATGCCGCCCATCGCGTCTAATTTATCGAAGTAGCCGAAAGCGCCCCTTTCCATATCCAGTGTCAGCCGCTCCACGAAGTAGGAGCCGGCCAAAGGGTCGACGGTGTTGGCCACGCCCGATTCATAGGCCAGGATCTGCTGCGTGCGCAACGCGATGCGGGCCGCATCCTCCGTCGGCAAGGCGAGCGCTTCGTCAAATCCATCCGTATGCAGGCTTTGGGTGCCGCCCAGCACCGCGGCCA
>PLZN01000560.1 GCA_003152195.1 Acidobacteriaceae bacterium | reverse complement strand
CTGGTGAACAACGCCGGCATCGAAACAATCGTACCCTTTCTGGAGTTGACCGACCAACAGTGGAACGATGTGGTCAACGTGAACCTGCGCGGAGAGTGGCTCTGCTCCCAGGTTTTCTGCCGCCGCGCGGTGGCTGCCGGCCGCGGTGGTTCGATCATCAACATTGGTTCGATCCAGGCGGGAAAAGTTTTGCCCGGGCGTACGCACTACGCGCCGGCAAAGCTGGCCATCGAAGCTCTCACCCGCAATACCTCTGCGGAGATGGGGGCCTTGGGAATCCGAGTCAATTGCATCCACCCAGGTTTGATCGAGACGCCAATGGTCGATTGGGTGTTGCATCATCCCGATCCCAGCGTGCTGGCCGGAGTCCTGGCCCAGATCTCGTTGNNCTGGGCCGCACCGGGCAGCCGCGCGAGATTGGAACCGTCGCTGCGTTTTTTGCGTCTGACGAGGCCAGGTACGTGACCGGCCAGTCCATCTACGTCGATGGCGGTTGGGTGGGGAAATAAGCAACCATGAAAAATCCTTCCTACGCCACCGCGCGGCGAGAAAGCGGGGAGTTCTTTCCCCATGAGGACTACGCCGTGCGTCACGGCATCTTGAAGCTGCTCGCCATCAAGGATTCCGATGTCCGTCTGCTCACCCTGGAACAATGCCGCGATGCTGTCGATAAGGGCCTCCACGCGGGCGGCGCTTTCTCCTCTACCATCCCCCTGGTCGCCCTCTTCTACGGGGGCTTTATTCAACTGGACATCCACGATCCCACCCGCCGCGGGCAGGATATTTTCACTCTGAGCAAGGGACACGCGGTCGCTGCGCTGGCTTCCATCTATGCCGAGCTGGGCTATTTCGACCGCAAAACCCTGCACAACTCACGCTCCTTCGCAAGCATTCTGAATGGACACCCGGGGCCGATTTTGCCCGGCGTGCATATCGCCACGGGACCGATGGGGCAGGGATTCGGTGTCGCNNCCGGCGACGGAGAGTTGCAGGAAGGGCCTATCTGGGAAGCGATGATGTATGCCGGCCAAAGCCATCTCGACAATCTTTGTGTGCTGGTGGATCGCAACCATGGACAACTTGACCTGCATACCCGCATGGTCTTCCCCATGCCGGAGCTGGAAACGGTTTTCCGCTCCTTCGGATGGCAGGCGCACACTGTAGACGCGACCCAATACGATGGCGTGGTCGCGGCGCTGGAGAACTTCCGCTTCGGTCCTCGCAACGGCATGCCCACCGCCATCATTTGCAACGGCAGAAAGGGCTTTGGCGCCTTCTCGGATTTTCTGAACAAGCACAAGGTCACGATGCCGGATAGCCTGATCGCTCAGGAATATGCCCTGCAGTCGCAACAGCGCCAAGCCCGGATCGATGAATTTGCTCTCTACTATGAACGCCTGGGCAAAAGCGCCGAAGGTGAAACGGCACGAGAGTCGCTCCTGGAAGCGGCTCATCGCATGCATCTCGAGATTGACTGGGACGCGCCGGCGGGGCGGAAAGTGACGACGGTGGTCGGCCCGGTGCTTACCCGGCGGGTTCCTGTGCGCAATAAGCGCATCGCTTACGACCCTAAGCTGTTGCCACAACTTGATGGCAAGAAAGAATATGCCGCCTCCGACATCGTGACCGCGGCGATGAAAATATTTGCCAAGGATGCGGCTGTGGCCTCCATCGACGCCGACTTGGCATCCACCAGCGGCCTGGAAGCAGGCATCGCCGCGGTCGATCAGAAACGGGCGCTCAACGTCGGCGTCGCCGAGGCAAACATGATGCTGATCGGCGAAGCGTTCGCGGCTCTGGGCTACAACACCTGGGTCAGCACCTTCTGCCCGTTTTTCGATTGGAAGGTCTTGCGCCGCATTGCCGTCGGAGCCCAGGAGCGGCAGGAAGCAATCGTTTCTCCCCACGGTTGGCTGAGCGAGGGCCACGGCCTCGATTTGACCTTCCTCGCCACCGCTGCAAACTTCGAAACCCGCACCAACGGCGCCACCCACATGGGCAACGACGACAGCACGACCTTCGATGCGGTCGCCCAGCTGAAGATCATCGATGTCTCCTGCCCGCAGCAGATGCTCTCCATCATGCAATGGATCATGGAAGGGAATCGCGGCCTGGTTTACCTGCGCGTGATGCGAACGGGCTCCGCGGTGCTCTACGGCAGCGATTATGTGTTTGCCTTCGGAACGGGCCATCGTCTACGCAGTGGCCCGGCCGACCGTGCGACCATCATCAGCAGCGGCCGCGGCGTCCACGAGGCGCTGGCTGCCGCCGCGAAGTGCGCGGCCGCGGGGATCCCGGCCGGCGTTGTGGACATGCCGTCGATCGACGATGGCCTGCTGTTGGAGTTGTACAACTCGGGCCAGCTCTTAATTCTTGCGGAACAGAACAACGGATATATCTGGCAGAATTTCCTCAAGGTTCTTTACCGCAATCGCGGCCAAGTGCAATCAGGGGGATGGGACAGGATCGTCACCATCAACACCCTGCAGAGCGATGGCCGGCCGCAGTTCATTCATTCCGGAACCTATGAAGAGTTGATCGAGGCCTTTCACCTGACGCCCGAAGCAATCGCTCGCACCATTGAACAACACCTGAAGCCAGCAGTGAAATAGGCGTTTGCCAGAGCCGGAGCAATCATGACGTTACCTATCGTGGATGAAAATTCGATTGAGGCGCTCGATCTTCCCGGGCGGCAACTTCGCTGGCTGATGACCGGGGATAATGTCGACGCGCGCCACTGTTCGATGTGCATGATCCTGGTGGCGCCGGGAGAAACCGTCAGGCCCGCGCACTCCCACCCCAATGGCGAGGAGATCATTTACATCGTGCACGGATCGGGCAAGGTGATGATCGAGGGAGTGGTTGAGCCGGTGAAGCAGGGAAGCGCGGTCTTGTTTCCGCAAGGGAAAGTGCACATGTTGCGGAATACCGGCCCCGAGGAGATGAAGGTTGTTTGTTTCTTCGCTCCGGCAACCAATCTTGACAACTATAAATTCTTCGACGACGTGCAGTTTCCGGAGTAGCGTGCGGGGCGGAGCGAAGGTTGTGTCGGGTAGGGTAGTAGCGCCGCGAAAAGCCGGTGCCCCATCCCCCGGGATTTCCTGTAAGGCTTGGTGGGGTCAACGACCCTCATGCGGCTTTCCTTAAAGAAAGCCGCGCCTGGAGTTACTACATTTTTCCGGGTCGCAGCATTTTAGCAACCATGCAGCACCCATGCTCT
>PLZN01000363.1:30987-38521 GCA_003152195.1 Acidobacteriaceae bacterium | reverse complement strand
CGGAACCACTTTCGCGGCATCTTTACTCACAGCAATCGTCGGCATTCTGCCCCCTAAAGGCTAGTCTTCCATCTTGGCGGGCTGAAGGGATGTGCTATTCGACACAGTCGCCGGCATCTTGTCCGTGTAATCCTTCTTAGGAGCGAAGAAACCCCCTAAACTCTGTCCTAACCACGAACCGGGGGTGCCCCATCCCCCCGGATTTTCTGTTGAGCCCGGCGGGTCTCACGAACTTCATGCGGCTTTCCTTAATGAAACCCGCACACGCGGTCACTGTTAGAGCCGCGCCCAGGAAATCCGGGTATCTCGCACGTCTTTTGTGCGAGTTGTGGGATTCCAAGGCGCTGTAATGAAAAGATTCGCGGTTTCCCCTTATCTCCCAACAAAGAGCGTCGGGAGATAGGGGCACCCCGCGGAAAACGATCGCCCACCATCATCGCTCAACAGAAAGTGTGAGCCCCATGCCTGACAACCGTAGTGATACCGATCGCTTGGTTTACCTGGTAGGCGGTGGAATCGCCTCGCTCGCCGCCGCTGCCTTCCTTATTCGCGACGGAGACATCCCCGGCCATAACATCACCATTATCGAGGAATCGGCAAAGATCGGTGGCAGCCTCGACGCCGCCGGAACTGCTGACGATGGCTACGTCATGCGCGGCGGCCGGATGCTGGAAAGCAAGTACCTCTGCACCTATGATCTCTTTTCCTCGATCCCTACCCTCGATGAGCGCATGACCGTTACCCAGGAGATCTTCGCCTGGAACGAGACCCTGAAAACTTCGTCCAAATCCCGTCTCTTTCGCGGCGGACACCGGATCGACGCTCCCAGCTACGGACTCAGTGAGAAGCACATCTTGACCATGGAGCGCCTGGGGCTTGAGCCGGAGGCTATGCTCGGGCGAAGCAGCATCTCCGATCACTTCCATCCTTCGTTCTTCGCGACCGGCTTCTGGCTCATGTGGTGTACGGCCTTTGCCTTTCAACCCTGGCACAGCGCGGTCGAATTCAAGCGCTATCTGGTGCGCTTCACCCATATGGTCTCCGGCTTCAACACGCTCAGCGGGATCATGCGAACGGTCTATAACCAGTATGACTCGATGGTACGGCCGCTACAGAAATGGCTACAGGAGCACGGCGTTCAATTCATGCTCAATACCCGCGTTGCCGCTCTCGATCTTCATCATGAGGCGGATGGCTACACCGTCCAGGGCATTCATTGTGAAAAGGATGAACGAGGGGAGGATATCAGGGTAAACGCCAAGGATAAGGTATTTGTTACCTTGGGGTCCATGACCGAGGCCTCCAGCCTGGGCTCGATGGACGCGGCGGCCCCCCTGAGAGGACAACCGGATGGCGGTTCCTGGGCTCTTTGGGAGGCAATCTCCGCCTTCCAGCCGCAGTTCGGCCGTCCCGCCAACTTCACCGGCCATATCGCCCAATCGAGATGGGTCTCCTTTACCACGACTCTTCGTGACCCAACGTTCTTCCATCGCGTCAGGGACCTGACAGGCAATGTACCGGGAGAGGGCGGCCTTATTACCTTCCCCGAGTCGCGGTGGTTAGCCTCGATCGTATTACCGCACCAGCCCCATTTCATCGGGCAGCCGGCGGATGTTGACGTCTTCTGGGGTTACGGCCTGTTCGTCGATAAGTCCGGCGACTTTGTGAAGAAACCGATGGCATCATGCACCGGCCGGGAGATTATGACCGAGATCATGGGCCACCTGCGGATGGAGGCCGAGGCCAACAGGATACTCGAAACTTGCACCTGCATCCCTTGCATGATGCCGTTTATCACCAGTCAGTTTCTATGCCGGGCGAAGGGTGATCGTCCACAGGTGGTCCCCAAAGGTTCGAAAAACCTCGCCTTCATCGGGCAATTCTGCGAACTTCCGGACGACGTCGTCTTCACTGTGGAATATTCGATTCGTTCTGCACAAACCGCTGTCTACTCGTTGCTCTCGCTCAACCGCACACCGCCCCCTGTGTACAAAGGCGAACACGATCCGCGCGTTTTGCTTAGGGCCTTCCTGACGCTACATGACGAGGACGTCGAGGAAGCCCTGGCGCTGTGACATAAATTGTCCCGACCAGGGTAGCGCAGAGGTGGGATCTGCGGATGAATTGTCATCCCGACCGGAGTGAAACGCAGTGGAGGGACCTGCGGTTTCAGCGATCTATACGGCTTCAATGGACCTCTGACAAATTCTTCGCGTCAGATAGGTGATTTCACAAAGGCTAGAGGGGCCCCGGTTCACCACTACATGCTTCCTTGGGCCCGCTGCACAGGTTCTATGTGCCGGGGAATCGCCGTCTTTGGTCTTAATGCTTTCCGCGGCGATGGATCTACCGTCTCGACGATTGCGTAATGAAACTGATGGGTGCAGTAGATGCAATCTGTTTCGTGCACTGGGCTAAGGGCCTTGTTGGTAGCCTGTGCAAAGGTCCGGAGGCACTCTGGGCAGGTGAGCATAATGTATGCCCCTCCGGAAGAGTCATGTCCATTTCCCTCAACCCAGATAGGTGCCGGCCCGCCGCCATGTTTGCGCGACGGCTGCTCCGGGCTGGTCATGCCTTCCATGATCTGCAACAAAGACCCGAGGTTGCTTCCTTTTTGATAGAAGGCGTCCGCTGCANNAACCCCGGCCGGTAAGCCGTCGACAGGAAACGCACTGCTCATCGCGATCACACGGATAGCGGGAAACCGGCGACGGACCACCGAAAGAAATTCAAAGCCAGACATGCCAGGCATATTGAGATCGGAAAGAATGATGTCGGGGAGCTCCAGCCGAAGCTCGGACAACGCTGAAAAGCCATCCGCCGCAGCGCGCACATGATGTCCAGATGCCGCAAAAATTTGCGACAGCAACACGCGGAGTGCCGCGTCATCGTCGACGATAAGAAGATTTACTTTCGCATTGGGCATCTTGCACCTTTCCCAGAGCATCGAAAAGGGAAGTGATAGGATAGTTTCCCACTGCGCTAACCTTTAATCTGTTCAATTTTGCACAAGACCGCGGTCCGCGGTTCTCATTCGGGTACCCTTGCGTGGGTACTAGTCGTGCAAGATCACGTTGAGCAGGGACTTGTGAACCCGTATCTGGCCGTTGTACTCAATAAAACCCAGCTTGCGGAACCGGTTCATGAAGAAGTTGACGCGGGACCGGGTGGTTCCGATCATCTCCGCCAGGGTTTCCTGCGTGATCTGCGGAATCAGCGTTTCCGGATCCCCCACCTTGCCGAATTCCGCCATCAACAGGAGGACTCTCGCCAAACGCTTCTCGCTGGAGTTAAAAAGCTGATCGACAAGATCGGCCTGGGTGCGCATACTGCGGGCCAGCAGAAACGCTAAAAACAGGTCGGAGAAGGAATGTTCGTCGTGCATCACGCGGAGCATTTCGGCCCTCTCTATTTTGAGCGCGGTGCAATTGGAAACGGCGGTGGCCGTCGCCAACCGCAGTCCAACCACCGCTGCGATCGACTCCTCCCCAACGAAGTCGCCGGCGGAAAGCAGCGTAATGGTGGCTTCTTTCCCGCTTTTCGAAACGACGGTAAGTTTCGCCCGTCCCGCTTGAATATAGAAAACGCAATCAGCGGGGTTCCCCTGCGAAAAGAAGGGCTCCTTCGCTTTCAATCGGACGATCCTTCGACCTAACCCGGCGTTCGCCAGAAAGGCGCCCACGTCAAATGGAGCGCGTTTTGCTCGGTTATCGGAATGATCGGTTACGGAGGCCTTTCCGTTCATCCGGCTCCTTCCCGGCGCCAAGAACTCGGTACCTGGGCTGCCTTGCCGAATATGCTGGTTGCGTTCAGCCGATTTCGTCAGCTCACGGGTGCTAACAGCCTACACCATCGGCCAGAACGAACAATAGCCAACAAACTGTGCAGTTTTGCTTATGATAGGACCATAGCGCGACGGCCAGATTCCATCGCCGGCCCATGCTCATTTCCCTTTGTTGCAAGATGGAACTCAATTTGGGCGTTTGCTTAACCCATTTCACGCCCTACTACAACGCAGGTTCCGCATCCTTGTGAGAAGGATGGAAACCTTATGGAAGAATTACAAGAACTCGCGCCCGGCGGGTAATCGGCGCGGGCGAGACAATCAAGAGATGCCGGGAGCGGTATCTCGCGAAGCCACTGAGGTACGAGCAGCCTTTCCATCGAAAAGTCGCTCTAAAATGTTTCGCTATAGAAGATCGGCCCCAGAGGTGAACTCTTGAATAAGATCCATCCCAGAGCCGGGCAACTGGCCAACGCTACTGACCTCGTTGACGTACCGAAGTTGATCACCGCTTACTATGAGAACCGGCCGGACCCACATATACCGGAGCAACGTGTCGCCTTTGGCACCTCGGGTCACCGGGGTTCCTCATTCGACAGTTCCTTCAATGAATGGCACATTCTGGCCATCACGCAAGCGATTTGCTTGTATCGCCGGCAGCAAAAAATCGACGGACCGCTCTTTCTGGGCATCGACACCCACGCGCTCTCGCGGCCGGCCTTGGCCAGCGCGGTGGAAGTCCTCGCAGCCAACGCTGTCGATATCATGCTGGCGCAGAAGGATGGCTACACGCCGACCCCAGTCATCTCTCATGCCATCCTCACCTACAACCACGGCCGTACGGCCGGTCTGGCCGACGGCATTGTCGTCACACCGTCACATAACCCTCCTGAATCCGGTGGCTTCAAATACAACCCTACGCATGGCGGCCCGGCGGCTGGGGAAGTTACCTCCTGGATCGAATCCAAGGCCAATGAGTTCCTCGTCGCCAATCTTAACGGCGTCAAGCGGGTGTCCCTCGCCAAAGCTCTGTCGTCCCCTGCCACCCACCAGCACGACTACATGACAGCCTATGTCGAGGATCTGGGAAACATCATCGATATGGAGGCTATCCGCGGCTCCGGAATCAACTTCGGTGTCGATCCCCTGGGGGGCGCCGGAGTGCACTACTGGGAACCAATCGCCGCACGCTACGGGCTGAATCTCACCCTGGTGAATGATGTTGTCGATCCGGCTTTCCGTTTCATGACGCTCGACTGGGACGGCAGGATCCGCATGGATCCCTCCTCCAAGTACGCGATGCAGTCCCTCATCGTGTTGAAGGATAAGTTCGATGTCGCTTTTGCCTGCGACCCCGATCATGACCGGCACGGCATCGTGACCAGGGGCAAAGGATTGTTACCCCCCAATCACTATCTGGCCGCTTGCATTCGCTACCTGTTCGCTCATCGTCCCCAGTGGGGCAAACATGTGGCGGTGGGCAAGACCGTGGTCAGCAGCAGCATGATCGATCGGGTCACTGCCGGGCTGGGCAGAACGCTGTACGAAGTGCCCGTAGGTTTTAAGTATTTCGTCGATGGTCTTTTGCAAGGGCAACTTGGCTTTGCCGGCGAGGAGAGCGCCGGCGCCTCCTTCCTGCGTCGCGACGGTACCGTGTGGAGCACTGACAAGGACGGCATCATCGCTGCGCTGCTGGCCGCGGAGATCACTGCCACCATGCACCGGGACCCGGGCGAAATTTACCAGGAACTCACGCAGGAATTTGGTGACCCTCTGTATGATCGGACCGATGCCCACGCAACCAGCCAGCAGAAGGCGATGCTCGAGAAGATGAACAAAGAAAGCATCCAGAGCCCCAATTTGGCGGGTGAGAAAATCCAGACCATCCTCACCCACGCGCCCGGGGATGGCAAGCCGATCGGTGGTGTCAAAGTCATCGCGGAAAGCGGATGGTTCGCGGCCCGTCCCTCCGGCACAGAAGAAATCTACAAGATCTATGCCGAAAGCTTTCGCGGCGAACAACACCTGCAACAGATTGAGGCAGACGCCCAGACCATCGTGGGCCAGGCATTTACCACGGCGGCCTCTGGCTCTCCGCGCGTCGAGGCAAAACATTGAGCATTGCAGAGAGACGAATCCAAATGCTGCCGGGTGGGCGGTCAGGCAATAGCGGAGTAGATGCCCTGGCCGAGTTGGCGCTCAATCTGCACTGGTCATGGAACCACGCCGCGGACGAAATATGGCGAAGCCTGGACGCGGAAATCTGGGAGACCACGCAAAACCCCTGGGCTATTCTGCAGACCGTCTCCAAGGAGAAAATCGAAGCCGTCCTGGCCCAGCCGGAGTTTCGTGAGCATGTCGACGAGCGGCTTCGCAAGAACCGCCAATCGTTTGCCGCGGATGCTTGGTTCCAGCAGAAGTACGGGGCTGCGGCGCTCACTTGCGTCGCCTACTTCAGCATGGAGTTCATGTTGAGTGAAGCGCTGCCTATCTACTCCGGCGGACTTGGCAATGTAGCCGGCGATCAGATGAAGGCAGCCAGCAATCTGGGCGTTCCGGTCGTGGGCGTCGGTTTGCTCTACGGCCAGGGGTATTTTCGCCAGGACTTCGATACGCAAGGCCGCCAGCACGCCCTTTATCCAGTCAATGATCCGGGCGAATTGCCCATTCGCCCGCTGCGCCGTCCCAATGGAGAATGGTTACGGTTACAAATGAACTTTCCTGGAGGCAAGATCTGGCTCCGCTGCTGGGAGGTGTCGGTTGGAAGGACCAAGCTATACCTGCTCGATACCAACGATCTCGCCAACACCGCAGCCTATCGCTGTATCACCGGGCAGCTCTATGGCGGCGACACGGAGATACGGCTCAAGCAGGAGATCGTTCTGGGTATCGGCGGGTGGCGCCTGCTCCGGGAATTAGGTTTGCGGCCCGATGTATGCCATCTCAACGAGGGTCACGCGGCCTTTGCCGTGCTCGAGAGGGCGCGCTGCTATATGCAGGATCATGCCCAGCCCTTTGCTCTCGCCTTGCAGGTCACCCGGCCGGGAAATCTCTTTACCACCCATACCGCGGTCCCCGCCGGATTCGATCGCTTCGATCCGCAACTCATCCGTAAGTATCTCAGTCATTATGCGCAGGAGGAACTCGCCATCTCCCTGGACGATCTGCTTGCGATGGGACGGCAGAACCCGGCAAATACCTCCGAATCCTTCAACATGGCTTATCTTGCGGTCCGTGGCAGCGGCCAGATCAACGGCGTCAGCAAGCTCCATGGCCGAGTGAGCCGGCAGATCTTCCAGCCGCTGTTCCCTCTTTGGCCGGAGCATGAGATTCCGATAGGCTCAGTGACCAACGGCGTTCATGTACCAACCTGGGATTCGGCCGAGGCAGATGCACTGTGGACCTCTGTTTGCGGCCGTAAGCCTTGGGCCGGGGAACGCCCGGTCCTGGATAAATTTCACCAACTGACCGGCGCGCATTTATGGCAAATGCGCAGCTCGGCGCGAAAGACATTGATCGACCGGGTGCGCAAGCGGTACGCACGCCAGCTTGCGGCCGAAGGCGGCAACCCGTCAGATGCGGTCAGTACCTTCGATGAGAATGTGCTCATCGTGGGCTTCGCGCGCCGCTTTGCCACCTACAAGCGGCCCGATCTTCTCCTGCACGACCCTGACCGTCTGGTGCGTCTGCTTACCGATCGCCACCGTCCGCTGCAGTTGATTCTTGCCGGCAAAGCTCATCCACAGGATC
>PLZN01000363.1:0-30949 GCA_003152195.1 Acidobacteriaceae bacterium | reverse complement strand
AGCGGCATGAAGGTGCTTGTCAACGGCGGCCTGAACCTTTCCGAACTGGACGGCTGGTGGGCAGAAGCCTATTCCCCCGAGGTCGGCTGGGCCATCGGTGACGGCAAAGAACATGGCGAAGATCCCGCACGGGATATCGCCGACGCCGAAGCCTTGTATGCCTTGCTGGAGCGCGAAGTAACCGTGGAGTTTTATGAGCGGGACGAACAGGGTCTGCCCTTGAGGTGGCTGGAGCGCATCCGCAAGAGCATGGCGCTGCTCACGCCGGAATATTCCGCCGGCCGTGCGGTTCGCCATTACACCCGTGATCACTATCTAGGAGCCGCTTCTGGATACCGCGAGCGTGCGGCAGGGGAGGGTGCGCTGGGAGCGAATCTTCTTGCGTGGCGCGAGCGCATCGTCCTGCACTGGAATACGGTGCGCTTCGGCACGGTAGACACGGAGACGCACGACGGCTCTCATTTCTTCCGCGTCCAGGTCTTTGTGGGTGACCTCCGTCCCGATGAAGTACAAGTTGAGCTTTATGTGGAACCGCTTCCCGGAAGCGAATCTGCGCTCCAGGCAATGACGGCAGGCGAACCCGCCGCGGGTGTTCCGGGCACGCAAATCTATTCGGCGCAAGTTGCCGCGACGCGCCCTGCCAGTGATTACACCCCGCGCGTCATCCCCCACCATCCGAATGCATCTGTCCCTCTCGAAGCAGCGCAGATCCTCTGGCAACGCTAACCGGAATCTCTCACCAGGAGCGTAAATCCACGGCCGTTATCCAAATCTGATCCTAAGCGAAGCGCTGGGTGCCCCTCGCACCAGCGTACCTGGGACGATAATGATTTCTTTCCAATGCTTTCCCAGACGGGCGCAACCGTACTTGCTTTCACAGCAAAAAAGACCGTGGGGTTTCCGGACCCGGGGTCTCAGGAAAAGGCGAACAATTTTTGAGCCGTGAGCCCGCGTATCTTGGCTCGTTCGGGTTCCGGCACGAAGTCGAACATCACGTCAAATAATTCCACGGCCTGTCCGAACGCCTTCGCGTTGCCCCCCAATTCTCCCCAAATCATCTTGTCCGCGCCGAATGCCTCGTAAACTCGCTTAACCAGCGGCTTAGCATCCAGATGGGGAAAGGGTTGTTTGGACGCCGACGCTACACCGGTGGAGGAGAATTTCATGTAGGCGAGCGGGAACTCGGCTAGTTTCAGAACCTGGTCATATTCCTGCGGCGTTCCCTGTCCGGGGCGAGCCAGGTGATCCAGAATAATCGGCGTCTGGCGAAATTGCGTTGCCAGTTCAGCGATCTGCGCAGCATAGTGCGGAATGCAATGTATCTGAATAGCCAGCCCTGATTCGTGCGCCGCGCGCCAGGTCACCGTCATCTGCGGATCTTTCAGATCGCGGTCTCGGATCAGGCCGGTTTTCGTGGAAGGGGTTCCTGCGGCGTGGACCTCATGGATTCTCAATGCCACGATCCGGCCCGGATTTCTTTGCACCAGCGCCTTCATTCGTTTCGGTGTTTCCGGGTCGATTGGATCGAAAAGACAGGTAGCTTTAAAAAAGCCCGGCGAAGGTTCGTGCGCCAGGCAATATTCCAGATAGCGATGATCATCCTGATAGGGCTCCGGGTGAACGATCACCGCATGATCAATCCTGGCCTCCTGGACGAACTTGACATACTCTTCCACTGGTTCCCGAGTAGGCGTATAAGATGCGCTGTTGTACGGGAACCGAGCCGGGTCGCCGGCGAAAAGGTGAATATGCGACTCGATCAGCACTCCTTTAGGTCGCGCAGGCTCCGCAGAGGCAGCGGTCAGTTTCCCTACCATCCCCCTTATCCCTTGAGGTCTTGCCACCAACCCATGGGCAACCGCCAGGGCGCCCACCATCCACTCTCGTCGAGAAATCATAGGAAGCCCTGTTAGAATTTCAGCCGGATATCAAGTACCACCGTCATTACATCATAGTAAAAAATAAAGGTGCTCTGGAATTTCACTCTCAGGCCAAACCGAGACACTTGCTGGTCACGCCTGACCCTCACATCAGCTAATAACCCATAAGGATCATGATTCACCTTGTCTGAGCACAGAATGGAACACGCCATGGATCATTTCCGGGTTTTCTGCTTGATCGTCGCTCTTCAGGTCTCGCTACACGCGGTGGCGCAGCAGATGACAATCCGGATAAAGGACTACGCCGCGATGCCGGTGACCGGGCTAACGGATAGCAAGAGCCCGAACGCTCCTTATCTTTCACGAGTTAATTTCCTGCGGGAAGAGCCTGGTGTGAATAGGCGAAGGCTTTTCGTCAACGACTTGAATGGCCCTTTGTACATCCTCGACAGAAAAAGCAGGAGTTTTACTACCTATCTGAATTTCAACGGAAGCAGCGGCCACCCCGGGTTATTTCACAAACTGACCACGCAGCGAGGTTACGCGAATGGGTTCGTTAATTTCATCTTTGACCCGGACTACGCGCACAATGGAAAGTTTTATACGATTCACATTGAGGACCCTAAATTGCCAGGTTCCTTGCTTCCCGACAATACAAACTTTCGTGGGCTGAACGTTGAAGGCTACACGGTGACCCCAGCGATCAAGACGCCGGGCCTGGTACAACGCGAAGCCGTGGTCATCGAATGGACGGATAACAACACAGCGAATCCGACGTTTGAAGGCACAGCTCGTGAACTGATGCGAGTTCAACTCAACACCGACGCGCATCCCATGGGTGGTCTGATCTTCAACCCAACCGCCAGGCCGGGCGCTCCGGATTGGCGAGTTCTGTACATAGCGTGCGGAGACGGCAGGTCGGGTGAATCGGCCGACCCCGCCATCCGGCAGAATCCGCAACGGCTCGACACCTTGGTGGGGAAGATCTTGCGCATCATTCCGGACCTCGACGAACATAACGACGCCAGCACTGTCAGCGAGAACGGCCGGTATCGCATACCAAACGACAATCCGTTTGTTTCCTTGCCTGGCGCGCAAAAAGAGATCTGGGCATACGGGTTGCGCAATCCGAATCGGCTGACCTGGTATTTCGATCCTGCGCATCCTGGCCACAACACTCTCTTTGCCACCGTGGTTGGCTTGCATACCTGGGAGACGATCGACATTATTCATAAGGGCGCTAACTACGGCTATTCCTTACGTGAAGGGAACGAACAGCTCAATGCAAATAATGAAACCAGTAAGCTGCCCGATGTAGATAAGATCCCAATGCTGGTTGGCGCCACAACCGTGGGAATGGTAACTCCAACTTACCCGGTGGTGCAGTATGGTCACGTGAAGAGCGGCGGCGATGCCATCACCAGCGGTTATGTGTATCGCGGAAAGATAGCCCTGCTGCGAGGAAAGTATATCTTTGGCGATATCACCACGGGCCATATCTGGTACGTCAACTATGACGAGATGCTGGCTGCAGACGACGGCAATCCCGAGACCATGGCCAAGATGCACGAAGTCCAAATTGTGTGGGACGGGCCGCGAGGTGGAAATGAACGGTATACCACAATGGCGCCGATCACCGAGGAGGCTTACCATGCTCGCGGCGGTAAGGAGGCTGGTCTACCGGGTCGCGCCGTTATCTCCGGAGGCCGCTCCGATATCCACTTCTGCATGGACAGGGACGGCGAGCTGTACATCTTAAGCAAGAGCGACGGCATGATTCGAGCGGTGGTTGGAGCGGCGAGTCATTAGCCGATGCGCAAACACAAGCGCAAACCGATCGAAAACCTGAGAGTGGCTGTAAAATGCGGTGGCAGTGGGGTCAGAGAGGAACACTCATGAATCGAAGAAAATTTATCGCGTCTACCGGTGCAGTGGGGCTCATGGCTGCCGGCGGCTTCCCATCCAGTGCTACCGTGTCCGCGAAAGCTCCTGCAAAGCGGGCACTCATGAAGCTCGGAGACCAGACTGCTCCCACCAACGAGACCCATCTGAATTACCTGGCACGCTATGGTGTGCGGAACATCTGCGGCTACCCGCAGATCGAAGGAGACCGCATTTACGCTACCGTGGAAGAACTCAACCGCATGGTCGACCTTGCCGGCAAAAGTGGCATTAGTATCGACTGTACTGCTCCTCCATTTCTGGAGTCGAGTTACATTGATAAGGAAAAGCATCCCGCGATCATGTTGGCGCAGAGTCCGGAACGGGACCGCGACATTGAAGCCCTGCAAACCATGATCAAAAATTGCGCCCGGGCGGGCGTCCCGTCGATTAAATACAACATGAGTATTCTGGGTGTGGTCCGCAGCGGACGCACGCCAGGACGTGGCGACGCCACAAACAGTACCTGGAAGCTTTCCGAAGCTCATCCGGCAACACCGCTCACTAAGGCCGGGCACGTGGACGCCGATATGTTCTGGGAGCGTATCACCTACTTTCTCGATCGCGTCATTCCCGTTGCCAATGAGTACAAGATCCGCATGGCATGCCACCCGCATGATCCCGGTATGCCGCCCGAAGGCTATCAGGGCGTGAACCGGGTTTTGGGTACGGTCGATGGCCTGAAGAAATTCGTGACCATACGGGAAAGCCCTTACCACGGTCTGAATTTCTGCCAGGGCACCGTCTCTGAAATGCTCCATGATCCCGGCGTGGAGATCTTCGACGTCATTCGCTATTTCGGCTCCCGGAACAAGATATTCAACGTACATTTCCGCAACATTCGTGGCCATCGCAATGACTTCGTCGAAGTTTACCCGGATGAGGGTGATGTAAATTTCGTCAAAGCGATCCAGGTGTACAAAGAGGTCGGTTATCCCTATATGCTGATGCCGGATCATGTTCCAGTGGCGCCCAACGACCCCGGCAGTCTGCAGTCCTTCGCCTACTGCTACGGCTACATTCGCGCTCTGATCCAGTCCGTCGATTACATGAGTTGAAGCGAATGAGAGCTGGGAGATAAACAGTGCCGACAAGTCGTTACGCTTTGCTTCTTCTGTCTATACTTTTCCTTCAACCCGCGCTTCACGCAGCAAGTTCGGTGAAGGATGGTTATTTTAAGACCAGCGACGGCGTCAGGCTCCACTACCTGGAAAGTGGCGCCGGTCCCACAATTGTCTTCGTGCCTGGATGGACGATGCCGGCAGAAATCTGGCAGCCGCAGATCGAGCATTTCAGTCTCGCATACCACGTCATCGCCCTGGATCCGCGCTCGCAGGGTGCATCTGATAAACCAGCCGAGGGAAATTATCCAGGGCGGCGAGCACAGGATTACAAGGAGCTGATCGATCACTTGGGCGGAGCGCCGGTCGTCCTTGTCGGGTGGTCGCTCGGCGTGCATGAAGCGTTGACCTACGTCCAGATGTTCGGAACGTATAAGCTGAATGCGCTCGTTTTAGTGGACATGAGCATTCAGACCATATCGACCCCTGAAGAACGTGAGAGCCGCTTCGAAATGTTTCACAATTTTCAGGCGGACCGGAGTCAATTCGCGAAGACCTTCGTCCGGGGCATGTACCACAAGCCGCATTCGGAGGAATATCTCGCGAGCGTGGTTGCTGCTTCGCTAAAGACACCGGCCAACTCAGCGGTCGCCATGCTGGCCGAACTCGCTGTGAAGAATGATTTGCGGCCTGCGTTGCCTAAAATCAAAATCCCGGTCCTTGCCGTCATGACAGAAACAAATCGCTCCCAGGCGGAACTCGTCCGCTCCATGGTGCCCGGCTCGCAAGCGGAGGTATTCGAGGATGCAGGCCATTGTCTTTTCGTCGATGACGCAGACAGGTTCAACACACTCCTTGAGGGTTTTCTACAGAAAGCCTCGCTGGGTTCCACGAAGTAGAGCTATCAGCGCGGGCACCACCCGCTGCAGGAGGAACATCGATGAAGACTATGGAGCCCAGGGAGATGGCAAAAAGGGTTGGCGAAGGCCTGCTTTCCTTTCCCGTCACTCATTTTGCTGAGAACCTGGAGTTTAGACCCAAGCCTTACAAAGAGCACATCGCCTGGCTGCTCTCCCACAAGCCTGCCGGCTTGTTCGTTGCCGGCGGTACAGGCGAGTTCTTCTCGCTTACCCCCGCGGAGTTTTGCGCCGTGGTTCATGCCGGTGTTGCCCAAACGGCACGGCTGGTGCCTGTCATCGCCGGTTGTGGTTACGGAACCGCCATGGCCAGGGAGTTCGCCGCCGCCGCGGAGCAGGCCGGTGCGGACGGAATTTTGCTTTTCCCCCCCTACCTGATGGCTGCGGAGCAGTTGGGTTTGGCCGCCCACGTCGAGGCGGTATGCGCCTCAACCAAGCTCGGGGTCATCATGTACAACCGCGACAACGCAATCCTCGATGATGTGACCTTGGAACGGTTGTGTCATCGGTGCCCAAACCTGGTCGGCTTCAAGGATGGCGTGGGCGACATCGAGCGCATGACACGGATTTGCGCCCGATTGGGGGACCGCCTCACCTATATCGGCGGCCTGCCGACGGCGGAGACCTTCGCCCTTCCGTATCTGGAGATGGGCGTCACCACGTATTCCTCGGCCATCTTCAACTTCCTGCCCAACTTCGCGCTCGAGTTCTACGCCGCTGTACGCCGGCGCGATCATGCAGTGGTCTTCGCCGGCTTGCGGGAGTTCGTCCTGCCGTTCATCCAAATCCGCAACCGCCGCAGAGGATACGCCGTCTCCATGGTCAAAGCAGGGATGAAAGCCGTCGGCCGGCCGGCGGGCCCTGTACGGCCGCCACTCATCGACCTGACCGAAGCCGAGCTGCAGGAGCTGACCAAGCTCATCGCAGGCAGGTCTTGACCTTGGAAAAGCTTCCGCTGGTGGAAGCCCGGAAAACCCATGTTCGGTACCTGATTATCTCCATTCTTTTTGCTGTCAGCTGTTTCAGCTATGGAGACCGGGTCGCGCTTTCCATCGCGGGAACAGCGATGGCCAAAGACATTCTTTTGGACCCGCTAAAGATGGGCTATCTTTTCTCCGGGTTCAGCTGGGCCTATGTGCTGGGACAGCTGCCATCAGGGGGTTTGCTGGACCGTTTCGGATCGAAGCGGGTCTACGGCATCAGCATTGTAGTGTGGTCGGTCTGCGCCTTGTTCACAGGCTTTGCCGGGTATCTTGCCGCGGCTGCCGCCTTTACGGTCATCTTCCTCTTGCGTTTGGTCTCGGGCTTTGCGCAGGCGCCCGTCTTTCCTGGAAATGGCCGGATCGTTGCCTCGTGGTTTCCCGCCGCGGAGCGGGGACGTGCTTCCGCGATCTTCAACTCTTCGCAGTATTTCGCGCTGATGATCTTCGCCCCCATCCTGGGGTGGATAACCCACTCGGCCGGTTGGAAGAGCTGCTTTTGGTTTATGGGGATGCTCGGCTTCGTCTTTGCCTTGATCTGGGTCAAGAGCATCTACGACGTCAAGGATCATCCCCGCATCTCCGCGGCGGAGATTGACTACATTGAGCAGGGCGGCGGTTTGGTGAACGCCGACCGAACGGTCAAGGGGAAGGGAAGCGTGCTTACCTGGGCTGCGGTTAAGGAGCTGCTGAGCCATCGCATGCTGGTCGGCATCTACCTCGGCCAGTACTGCATTACGACCTTGACGTGGTTCTTCCTGACTTGGTTTCCCGTCTATCTTTCCCAGGCGCGGCACCTGTCAATCATGAAAGTCGGCTTTGCTGCGGCGCTGCCGGCTCTTTGTGGAGGGACGGGTGGAATCCTCGGCGGTGTCGTCTCCGATAGGCTGCTGCGCGCAGGGCACTCGCTCAGCTTCGCCCGTAAGGCGCCGATCATGGCTGGGATGTTGTTGTCCGTGACCATGATCGGGTGCAACTATGCCCCCGCCCAGGCGGTCATGCTGTTCCTGATGTCCCTGTCCTTTTTTGGCAAAGGATTTGGCTCTTTGGGTTGGACGGTGATATCCGACACCTCGCCCAAAGGCATGGTCGGCCTCAACGGAGCGCTATTCAACCTGATCGGAAACCTGGCCGGTATTACGACGCCGATCGTTATCGGCTATCTGGTAAAGAAGACCGGGTCTTTTGATGACGTGCTCATCTTTGTTGGCGTGACGGCGCTCTGCGCCATCGTGAGCTACGGCCCGATCGTAGGCGAGATCAAGCGCCTCGACCTGAAACCCCAGCTCCCCGCGGCCAGTTAAGCTTGGACCGGCCGCCCCGGTCGGGCATCTTCGTCATTGCACCTGGCTATGGAGAAAAGAAACCGTAGGTCGCTCCACTGTGCTACGTTCCGGTCGGGATCACAAATCATACATTCGGTTAGGTGTTTATCGGTGTGACGCGGACAGGTGGTTCCATCCAGCAGTGTGGTGGATCACAGGTTGATCCGTGCGCTTGGCAGCTGATCTAACCTTTGTCATCCCGACCGGAGCGTAGCGCAGTGGAGGGACCTGCGGTTCACCAATATCCACCCGGTAACAGATCTAAAACTTGTTCCACAGGTACTGGTTATAGACGTCGTGGTGGTANNCTTTCACGAACGTGCCCAGCAGGCGAGGGCAGCGGTCTGCTGAAGCTTTCTTGAGCTCAACGTAGCGCTCTTTGACGTCGGCTCCCAGCAGGGTGCTAGTCCACTCGGCGGCGTGAAAGTTTTCCAGGGCGGTATAGATGTTATCGGGCAGGAACCGCTTGGCCTTACGAAGATTGTCGATATTGGCGGTTTGCCCCTCGATGCCGGTTCTAAAGACCGAATAGAGGACCAGGTAGGGGTTGGCGTCGGGGCTGACGGAACGGACTTCCACGCGCATACTCTTCTCGTTGCCGATGGGGATGCGCACCATGGAGCCGCGATNNCGAGGCGGCGATAGGCGTTGACGCTCGCATTCAGCAGCACGCAGATGTCATTGCCGTGGGTGAGAATCCGATCAATAAATTCCCAGCCCAGCTTGCTGAGCTTCTCTTCTCCCCTTTCATCCCAAAAGAGGTTCTTGCCTTTCTCGCTGATGGAGACGTTAGTATGCATGCCGCTGCCGTTCACCCCGACCACCGGCTTGGGCAGGAACGACGCGGTGAAACCCATCTTGGTTGCGACCTGGCGGCAGATCAGCTTGTAAAGCTGGATCTGGTCGGCGGCATTCACCACTTCCGAATAGGCGTAGTTAATTTCGAATTGCGACGGCGCCACCTCGGGATGGTCCTTCTCGTTCTCGAAGCCCATNNTGTAGAGCTGGATCTGGTCGGCAGCAGTAACGACGTCGCTGTAGCCGTAGTTGATCTCGAACTGGGAGGGAGCAACCTCCGGGTGGTCCTTCTCGTTTTCAAAGCCCATGGCTCGTTGTACTTCGGCGCTGGTATCGATGAAGGTGCGCAGCGCGTCGCCGGGGAGAGAGTGGTAGTAGCCGCCCGTGTTGACGTACTCGAAACTATGGGTCTCGTGATAGTGGCGCTCGGCATCGGCGCCCTTGAAAAGAAATCCCTCGATTTCGTTGGCGGCGTTCAGGGTGTAGCCCTTCTGGTCGAATAGTCCGTTGGCGTAGTTCTTGAGCACCCCGCGAATGTCGGCATCGTACGCCTTCCCGTCCTTCGCGATCACCTCGCCGAAGACCAGCACTTTGCCCGCGCCGAAGACGTCGGACGGCACCCAATAAAAGGATCCCCAGTCGATGCCGAGGCGGAGGTCGCTCTCTCTCTGGGCAGTAAAGCCGCGGATGGAGCTGCCATCGAAGGTGAGATTGTCGTCGCTCTTGATGATGAATTTCTTGTCGTAGTCCAGCATATGCAACCGGCCTTCGAGGTCGCTAAAGACCACGGTGACTGCCTTGATGCGCTTTTCGTCGGCCAGGTATTGCAGCCGCTCTTCGCGGATTGTTTCCGCCGGGACGTGGCGTTTGCGTTGGTCCTTTGCCGCGAGGTTGCGATCCTCCAGTTCGGCATAGGGAATCTCAATGAAATTGCGCAGGGCGTCTGACATGTGTCTCCTCAGGGAATTGTCTTCCCGGCAGATTGGTTGTATCCCAAAGAGCGTAAAGAAACCATCAAGATGCGTAGGGGGCCGGGGTGGCTATGCAGAGCATTTTCGCTATTGGAAACGAGCCAGCTGTATTTCCGGGCTCCATCCCACACCAGTGTAATAGTGAAACTACGATAAGTCGGCCTATCCTTGCCAGAATGCGATGACGATACCGCCGGCGACGATCATCGACCCGCCCACGTAGATCGGTGTAGTGGGCGCCTGGTTGAATCGGACCTTAGCCAGCAGTTGTGCCACCAGGAAAAATAGCACGACATAGACGCCAAGCAGCTTACCAAAGTCCCAGTGGAGAATATTGACGGTAAAGCCATAAAGCGCGAGAACAACCGCGCCAGAGATGAAGAAAACTCCGCGCTCCGCGCCTGCGGAGCGATAGATTCCGCTCTGAAACAGAGAATCTCCGAAGGCCTCTAAAAACGCAGCGATGGCCAACAAGAAGAAGGCGCCCACAGGACGTGCGACGACGGTGTCTAGAAAGTTCTTCACCGGAAACTGCTCCCTCGCAAAAAGGACTGAAAATCCATGGTGACCACGATGGTAACAGCCGCGGGAGGCAAGGCTCCGGCCAGGGACGCTAGGGTAACGGAGGTTGGAGCCGCTTCCACCGGCATCGAAAAGGGCTGAACAAAACAACCGGAAAAGGAATATTAAACCGAGGGGCTAATGAGAAGGGCGATCACAACTCCGGTGGAATTAGATCATTTTTCCTGCCCGGAGCACGATAAGCACAAAGAGGCCGGTTCTCGGTGAAGAGATTAATCGCGTTGCTTTTGTTCTGTGCGTTGCCGCTTCTTTCTCAAAGCAACAGCGGCGAATTGCGCTTAAAAGTGACCGATCCGTCCGGCCACGGCGTGAAAACAGCCGTTCATATCCAAAGCGAGGCAAATCAGTATCGAATCACTCTGCAGACCGGCGAGCAAGGTAACCTGGATGTCCAGCGGCTGCCCTATGGCGTCTATCAGCTCCAGATTGAGCAGTCTGGCTTTGCCCCCATATCCGAGCCGGTCGTGATTCGTTCCTCGCTTCCAACCGAGTACAGCGTTCAACTAAAGCTGGCGACGGTGAATCAGTTGGTGACGGTGGACGCAACCAGCACCTTGATCGACCCCGATCAAGCTGGCTCCGTGATGCAGATAGGCTCCGGCCAGATCCAACACCGGGTCAGTTCGCTTCCCGGCCGCTCCTTGCAGGATCTGATAAATTCGCAACCCGGCTGGCTGTACGAAGGCGATGCCGTCCTGCATCCGCGGGGCTCGGAATATCAAACCCAGTTCGTGGTGGATGGCATCCCTCTCACCGACAATCGCTCGCCCAGCTTCGGCCCGGAGATTGAAGCGGACGATGTTCAATCGATGAGCATGTATACCGCCGGGATCCCGGCGGAATATGGCCGAAAAATGGGCGGCGTGGTCGAGGTAAATACGCTCCAGGATTCAGATCCAGGCTTCCACGGCCAGGCCGTCCTTTCCGGAGGCAGCTTCGACACCGCTGGTGCTTTCGCGCAGGCACAGTATGTCTGGGGCAAGAATACGTTCGGCGGCAGCGCGAGCGGCAGCATGACGGACCATTATTTGAACCCGGTGGTTCCGCAAAACTATTCCAACACGGGCACGCTGGGCGACTTTACTGCGCATTACCAGCGCGAGCTGACGCAAGACGACCGCATCAATCTCATGGTTCGCCACGAGCTCTCGCGCTATGACCTTCCCAATGAACAGGTGCAGCAGGCCGCGGGTCAACGCCAAACGGCGGACAACATTGAGACGATGGGAATCGCCTCCTACGAGCACATTTTCTCCTCCCATACTCTGGCTGATTTGCGCGCCATGGTCCGCGACAACGCGAACGATTTCAACTCCAACGAGCTATCGACTCCGATCGAGGTATTCCAGAACAATCGGTTTCGCGAAGGATATTTCAAAGGAACCGTAACCACCAATCGTGGCCGGCAGGAATGGAAGTTCGGGGTCGAGTCGGACAATACGTTTTTGCACGAAAACTTTAACTACATCATTACCGATCCAACGCAATTTGATCCCGACACGCCCGGCACCTTCAGCTTTGCCGGCACTCGTCCAGATCTGGAGCAATCTGCCTTTGTGCAGGATCTGATCCGTCTAGGAAATTGGAACGTAAGCGCTGGGCTCCGCTGGGACCACTATCAACTTTTGGTGAACAAGCAAGCACTGGACCCGCGGTTCTCGGTTTCGCGCTATTTCCCCTCAGCGGACCTCGTCATGCATTTCTCCTACGACCGGGTTTTTCAGACCCCATCCTTCGAGAACATCTTGCTTTCCAGTTCGACCGCAGTTGAGTCCCTGGACCCAACGAATTTCCTTCGCCTGCCGGTGCAACCGTCGCAAGGGAACTACTATGAAGGCGGCTTAACCAAGGCGTTCTTCGGAAAACTCAAGTTGGACGCCAACTATTTCCGGCGGTCCGTGGACAACTATGCAGATGACGATCAGATCGAAAACACCACCATCAGCTTCCCGATTACGTTTCGGAAGTCCATCATCTACGGTGCTGAAGGAAAACTGGAGGTTCCAGATTGGCATCGCTTTTCCGGCTTTTTGAGCTATTCCTATACGGTGGGCAATGCCTGGTTTCCGGTGACGGGTGGGCTGTTTTTAGGGGCCGGCGCGGCCGGCGCGGAATCGCAGCTAAGTGGGCATTTTCCGGATTCGCAGGATCAGCGCAACACCGTTCGCGGACGAGTTCGCTACCAGGTCAAAACACGCATCTGGGTTGCGGGCGGAATTCAATATGACACCGGGCTCCCATTCGAATTCGACGGCGATCCCGGCACGGTGCTCGCAGAATACGGCCAACAAGTGTTGGACCGCATCAACTTTGATCGCGGCCGTATCTATCCTACTTTTCAGCTGAATGCCTCGGCGGGTGCGGACGTCTACAAGTCGGAACACCTGGATACGCGCCTCCAGGTCGACGGACAAAACCTCAACAACATCCTTGATGTCATCGACTTCAACGGCCTTTTCTCAGGTAACGCTATAGGCTCGCCGCGAAGCTTTGCTCTTCGCCTCACAACCACTTTTTAATGCAGTTTCAGCAATTTGTGCCCGCCCTGCAGGTCCGGGCGGCAACGTGATCCTGAGTGTTGGAGGCTATAGAATTATCGAAGAGTGAAATTGAGCGTACTCACGGTACATAACGTTGCCATAGTAGGGCTCTTGGTTTTTTGTGTCGGATGTAAAACCTCTGGCAATGCAAGGCCCGTTGGTGCGGTTGAAGAAATTAAAGCTCCGCTCGGGCTGCCACTGGTTCCTATTCCCGCGGATAACCCTCCCACAGCGCAGACCATTGCGTTGGGCCGCAAGCTGTTCTATGACACGAGGCTATCCAAAGACAACACTTTGGCGTGCGCCTCCTGCCACAATCCAAACCTCGGCTTCACGGATGGGCGGAGTCTTTCCCTGGGAGTGGGTGGCATGAGCGGTGTCCGCAATGCTCCTACTTTGTTGAACGCGGCTTACTCCCCGCTTCAATTCTGGGATGGCCGCGCGTCCAGTCTGGAGGAGCAGTCGGCGGATCCGATTGCCAATCCTATAGAGATGAATCAGACGCACAAGGTTTCTGTCTCCAAGATAAGCGGGAATCCGGCCTACAAGGCTGAGTTTGCGCAGGCATTTGGCCCCGGGCCCGTAACCCTCGAAAAGATTGAGAAGTCGTTGGCGAGCTTCGAACGCACACTCCTCAGCGGTAATTCACCATTCGATCGATATGAATATGGCGGAGAAAAAACAGCGCTCACGCCCGGCGCGATTCGTGGTCTTGCTGTTTTTGTCGATCCGAAAAGAGGGAATTGCGCGGCCTGTCACACCATCCATCCGGCCTACGCCCTGTTTACTGACGGACGCTTTCACAACACGGGGGAAGGTGTGAATGGCGAGGGCGAGTTCAATGACCTCGGCCGCTTCGGCCAAACTAAATTGGAGGCAGATCGAGGCGCCTTCAAAACGCCGACCCTCCGCAATGTCGCGTTGACCGGACCTTACATGCATGACGGGAGTCTCAAGACGCTCAAAGACGTGGTCGCTTTCTATGCCGGGGGCGGCGACTCCAATCCTGATCTCGATAAAGAGATCAAAGCGATCAGCCTATCTGGCCAGGACCGCGCGGACTTGGTCGAGTTCCTCCAGGAACTTACCGGCGAGATGCCCAAAAATGCGGGACCACCCGGAAAAGAGTAAGGTAAATACCGGACATGAGACCCTTTCCATTATTCAATCTCTGCCTTGCGATCACACTCCTCGCCGGTTGCTCGGGAAAAGTCAATACAGAACAGCCGGGCGCCGCGAAAAGCGCGCCGGCGCCTTTATACTTCAAGGTCGGCCCCGGCACCGCTGCAGTGGTGACTGGAACCATACGTTATCAAGGGAAAAAGCCCGCGCTCAAGTTGATAGACATGAGCGAGGAACCAGCCTGCGTTGAGGCGCATCACGGAAAAGCTTATGACGAATCGTTAGTCGTCAATAAGAAAGGCGCGCTGGCCAACGCTTTCGTCTATGTCAAAAGCGGATTGCAAGGGAAGACCTTCGAAATTCCTGCAACTCCTGTCACCATCGATCAGAGTGGCTGCTGGTTCCGCCCCCGCGTGATGGGCATTCAGGTCGGCCAGGTGCTGAAGGTCGTCAACTCCGATCCGGTGACCCACAACATTCATCCGATGGCCCAGATCAACCGTGAATGGAACCATAGTCAGGGAGCCGGAGATCCTCCACTGGCGCGCAAATTCACCAAGCCCGAAGTGATGATCCCGGTGAAATGCAACATTCACAGCTGGATGCACGCGTTTATCGGCGTTCTCGATTACCCGTACTTCGCCGTTTCGGGAGACGATGGAACCTTCGAGATTAAGAATCTGCCGCCGGGCACATACGCCATCGCGGTCTGGCAAGAGAAACTTGGTACGCAGGAGCAACAAGTAACCGTCGGCCCCCTCGGCAAGGCCGAGGCCAATTTCACATTCAAAGGAAAATGACCCATGTGCAAGCTGGGATGTGTTCTTTTTGCCCTTGGCCTTACTGTGCTTTCAACCGGCTGCACCTCCTCCAAGACTGCGGAGAAGACAGCGCCGCAAACGGTACCGGAAGACACCTCACCGTTTCGGCTTTATGTAACCAATGAGGTCTCTGGCGATCTGAGCGTGATCGGCGCCACCACCTATAAAGTGATTTCTACCATCCCGCTAGGCAAGCGGCCGAGAGGGATTCATCCGAGTCCCGACCACAAGACCATATACGTGGCGTTGAGCGGGTCGCCGATCGCCGGTCCTGACGTGGATGAGAGCACCCTTCCGCCGCCTGATAAGACCGCGGACGGAATAGGCGTCTTCGACGTAACGCGAAATAAGGTTCTGCGTATCATTCACGGCGGCTCCGATCCGGAAAACTTCGACGTCAGCAAAGACGGCACGCAGCTATACATTTCCAACGAAGACGCCGAGGCCGTCAGTATTGTGGACATCGCCTCCGGCAACGTGATCAAGTCTCTCAAGTTGGGTGCACAGCCTGAAGGGGTGAAGGTAACTCCAGACGGGAAGCACGTCTGGATCACTTCAGAGGAGACCGGAACCATTGCTGTGCTTGATCCTGTTGCGGGCAAGATCATCGCGACGTTCAAGGTCGGGCACCGTCCTCGTTCCGTTGCCTTCCTGCCCGACGGCTCACGCGCCTACATCAACGCTGAAAACGACGGAACCGTCGTGTTGGCGGACGCCAGGAAGTATCGGATGATCAAAGCGATTCCGCTAGGCAAGCCAGGCATGATTAAGCCAATGGCTGTTCTGCTCTCTCCGGATGGGACCAAACTCTACGTCAGCACGGGGCGGGGACATCAGGTTTTCACGATCGACACAGCCACGAATACGGTCTCAGGATCTGTCGAGGTAGGGGCTCGTCCCTGGGGCATAGCCCTGTCACCGGACGCTAAAACCCTCTACTCGGCCAATGGGCCTTCGAATGATGTGTCGGTTGTCGATCTGGCCACGAACACTGTAACCAAGAAGATTAAAGCCGGGACAGGCCCATGGGGCGTGATCGCTTTGGAGCGATGATCGCGGCAGCAGGAAATCCGGGTACGCTCCGGTCGGGATGACAAATTTATTATGTTAATTAACGGCTCACCACATCCTCTTCTAAGTTATCGATACAAATAAATTTGTCATCCCGACCGGAGCGCAGCGTAGTGGAGGGACCTGCGGTTTAGCCTTTTCGTTCTCTCATATTTGTCCGCACTTCGCGTGGAGCACGAGAAACCCAGGGAGGCTCCTAAAGCGCGATCTCCCCGCGCTGATCGTTGCGTATTCGGACGGCCTCGTCAACCCGCGTCACAAAGATCTTTCCATCGCCGATCTTGCCTGTCTTTGCCGCCTGAACGATCGCCTGAACCACCTTCTCGACCATGTCGTCTAGCACCACCAACTCCAGCTTCACCTTCGGCAGCAAATCCACCGAATACTCCCGCCCGCGGTAAAGCTCCGTGTGGCCTTTTTGCCGGCCATGTCCGCGCACGTCGGTAATCGTCATTCCAGAGATGCCAATCTCCACCAGCGCATCCTTCACAGCGTCCAGCTTTGACGGCTGTATCACTGCTTCTATCTTCTGCATCGCCCTCAGTCCTTCCTCATTTCTTTAGTTCGCGAAGTCATATCCTTCTTCGCCGTGCTGCGACAAGTCAAGTCCAGTGCGCTCGTCTTCCTCGCTCACCCTAAGCCCAACCAGCTTATCCACAACGAACAGGATCACCAGTGTCCCCACAATGGACAAAGACCACGCCACCGCGACGCCCATCGCCTGGTTCAGTATCTGACCCCGATTGCCTTCGAGCAGCCCCGTAGCCTTCCCGGCCCCGAAGATCGGATTGATTGCACTGCTGGCAAAAACCCCCGTCAGCAATGCCCCGACCGTCCCGCCGGCGCCATGGACGCCGAATGCATCCAGCGAGTCGTCATACCCAAACACTGCCTTAACCTTAACCACCATGAGGTAGCAGCATACCCCGGCGATCAGGCCGATCCACAACGCCGACATCGGAGTCACAAAGCCGGAAGCCGGGGTAATCGCCACCAGCCCTGCCACCGCTCCGGAGATCGCTCCCAGCGCCGTACACCGCCCATTCCGCAGCCACTCCGCCGCGCTCCATCCAATGGCTGCCGCGGCTGCTCCGAAGTGTGTCGCAATGAACGCCGACGTCGCCAATGTGCCCGCATTCAGGGCCGAGCCCGCATTGAATCCAAACCATCCCACCCACAAAAGGCAGGCCCCAATAAAGCTCAGCACCACCGAGTGCGGCGGCATCGGCTCCCGGGGATATCCCAAGCGCTTGCCCAAGTATAAGGCGGTCACCAGCGCCGACACTCCCGACGTCACATGCACTACGGTCCCTCCGGCAAAATCCAGGCACGGAAACCGTCCGCCAAGCGAAGCGTTCAGGAACCCTCCTTTGCCCCACACCATATGCGCCATCGGGCTGTACACGAATAACGCCCACAGCACCATGAATACCAGCATCGCCGAGAACTTCATCCGCTCCGCGAACGCCCCGGTAATCAGCGCCGGCGTAATGATCGCAAACATCAGCTGGAAGACCATAAACGTCTGCAGCGGTATGGTAGCGGCATATTTCGGATCCGGCGTCAGCCCAACCCCACGCAAAAAGACATTATGCAGGCCGCCGATGAACCCACTGCCCTCCCCGAACGCCAGCGAGTACGTCACCATTGCCCACAGCACCGTGATCACCGTCATCATGGCGAACGTCTGCATCATCGTCCCCAGGATGTTCTTCTTGCGCACCAGGCCGCCATAAAACAACGCCAGGCCGGGCCCGCTCATCAACAGAACCAGCGCCGAGCTCACCAGCATCCACGCGTTATCGCCCGCCGTCTGCGCCGCGGCAATCGCCGCCGCCTGGTCCGCAGAGCTCTTTTCCAGCGCCGCCAGCCGATCCGTCGTCGTTGCTGGAGCTGCAGACCCCGGCGCCTGCGCCATGGCCACACTCCCCGTGACCCACAACGCCATTACCAGCACAACGGCACGAAGCAGCACACCTATCCGATCGAATCGTCGCATCAATCCGTCACCCTCCGTCAGGCTCCACAGAAAATCGTTCCCATTCTTTTCTCTGTTCGCTTACTTTACACAAGATTCCCGCCCATCCCGAAAGTTCTTCACAGGATGCTGCTCCCTCGGGAGGGGGCCGAAATCCATGGAGCCCATGATGGTCACGGCAGCGGGGGAAGAGCCTGGCGCAAGATCGCCGAGGCCTCGACCCCTTTCGGGCCGGCGACTGGCCAGGAAGAGAGTGATGCGTTCATGCTGGAATTCATTCACGGATGCTCCCTTCCTGTCGCGCCAAACGCAACCGGCGATGCAAATGGACGGGGGCTACCGCCTTCGGCCAAGGTAGGGCGATCGGCAGCCAGGGGGCACTTCCGTGGCGTCGCGCGCGCGATGGTATCGGTCGGCACCGGTTACGGGTGTCGATGCCGTCTGATGCTCGCAGGTGTACGCCTCGCCGGACGTGAAATCGAACCGGTAGGCCACTGTGCCGGACGGGCGGTGCAAGCGATAGTTGAGGGCGAAGACGATGGGACGAAGAAACTGGAAGATTGGAATCGTGACTTCAACATGATCGCTGCGGTGAGCTTAGTTCACAACCCACACTGCGCGGCGCACAGATTCGAGGGCCTGAAAATCTGTAAACGGCGGAGAGTCTCTTGGCCGTCCTCCTCGGCTGTCAAACACCTTGGGTGAGCAGTCTTAGTGCCGAGGAGGACGTCTGCATGCGCGTTCCTTATTTATCAGGCAATCGTGATAACGGCGTCTTCCGGGTACGCTGGCATCCCGAATTCAGGCACGTCAAGGCCCTCCAACTCTACCTCAGCCGAGACTCGCATGACTTTAACTTTGTTCACAGCCCAGAAAACGCAATAGGTCGCGCCAAAAGCCCAAATGGCACAGAGTGTGGCTCCCATGAGTTGACAAATGAACTGGCGGCCGTCACCGTGCAGCAAACCAGTCACTCCTTGGCCCGCGCGCCCAAGGTAGCTCGAGGCGCCGACCCCGTTCCACCCTGAACCGTAAGTACCGTCGGCAAAGATGCCGACACAGACAGCGCCCAGCCAGCCACAGTAGCCATGAACCGAAATCGCCCCGCAGGGATCATCGACCTTGATCACCCTTTCGTTGAATAGAACACCGAAGCAGACCAAGACGCCCGCAATAATTCCAATCACAACGGCCGAGTTGGGGGATACAAAAGCGCAGGGGGCCGTGATCGCGACCAGTCCGGCTAGCATCCCATTGCAAGCCATCGTGATGTCAGGTTTTTTGAAGAGC
This sequence comes from Acidobacteriaceae bacterium, assembly GCA_003152195.1. Taxonomy (GTDB): domain Bacteria; phylum Acidobacteriota; class Terriglobia; order Terriglobales; family Acidobacteriaceae; genus PALSA-350. The sequence goes on along the minus strand of PLZN01000363.1, from coordinate 11,672 downwards.
AAGTACCAGAGCAACAGCGCCGTTGCCGAACCAGCAACCGCCGCGAGGTTGGTATTCACGGCGATGACGGAGATGCGAAGGTCCGTAGCACCCAGCGTGGAACCAGGATTGAATCCCATCCATCCGAAAAGGAGGATGAAGGTGCCAGTTACCACGAACACGATATTATGCGCTGGAAAGGCCCGCGGCTTACCGTCGCGGCCATATTTTCCGAGACGCGGACCCAAGATGACCGCGAGGGCCATTGCGCAGAATCCACCAACGGCATGTACCACAGTGGATCCGGCAAAATCAACATAGCCATGAGCAAGATTCTTCGTTGATCCCAATTGCGAGAGCCATCCACCGCCCCATACCCAGCAACCGAATACGGGATACAGGATTGAGCCGATGAAGAGTTCGCACAACAGAAATGCCCAAAAGCTTATGCGCTCACAGATTGCGCCCACAATGATGTAACCCGCCGTCTCCATGAAAACGACTTCGAAGAGTGTTAGGCAGAGGCTAGCGGAATCGTAGCCGGGTCCGCTCAGGAAGAACCCCTTCCCGCCCAGGAAACCCCACTGACCACTTCCCAAAAGAAAATGGTTGAGCGTCGGAATCCCTCCCAGATTGGCGGGGGCGGCGTTGATGGCAACCGCCCCAAACTGGAAGGCGTACCCAACGGCATAGTACGCAAGAAAAGCAAAGACATAGGCTGCAAAATTCAGCATCATAAGATGTCCCGCATTCTTCTTGCGTATGAGGCCGCAGGTAAGGAGGGCAAAACCTGCCTGCATGAATAGAACTAGATACCCAGTTAGTAGCGTCCAGGAGAAGTTGGTGGCGATTCGGACATGCCCAAGAGAATCCGCGAGTTTCCCTGCAAGCGGTTCCTTGGCCAATTGTGCTTGGTATTCGTCATAGTCTTTCTTTTTTTGCGCGTAGTCGGGAGCGCTCGGGTCAGGTGTTGGGGGAACAAGAGAATTACCGGCGGCATCGAAAACGTTAGTCCTGTCTCCGGTCGCGATACCAGATGGATCCGGCTTCGGGCCCCCATCGGCGTAACAAAGCGTTGATGATCCTGCGAACAGCGCCGTGGCCAGAAGAAGTGTGGTCGCGCCTACCCTTGTCGAAAGACGCAGCTTGGGCCGCCCGATTGACTCTCTCATAGTTGCTCTCTCCTTTTCGGTTGTAGTGCTTTGCAGGTGAACTCATCGGCCGCGCCGGAAGCCCATTAGGATTGGCATATTCAAAGGGAGGCGTCCCCCCGTTCCCCGGTCCGAATCCGTATTACCTCGTCTAATGCGGTAACAAATATCTTCCCGTCACCGAACTTTCCAGTGCGGCCACCTTCAATGATCGCGTCGACAATTCGATCTACTAATTCATCAGACGTTACGATTGTTAGAAGAATTTTCGGAAGAAAATCAACTGAGTACTCGGTCCCTCTATACATCTCGGTATGTCCCCGTTGTCTGCCAAACCCTCTGACTTCGGCTGCGGTAGCTCCCTGAACTCCGATACTGGCAAGGCGCTCCTTCACCGCGTCAAGCCTCTCCGGCCTGATAACCGCGTCGATACGCTTCATGGCTGTCCTCCGTTTTGGAAATCAAGTTGTGGATCGCTTATTGTAAACGGTGTTCCGGACTGAGTTTGACAAAAAAGGACGCCATGTTCGAAAAGACTGCTCCTGCTGCTCCTGACACGGCTCATATGTTGTCGACGCTCCCGCCGTGAATCTAAATAACTTGATAATTTCGGTGTCGGAGCGCCCCGACCGTGCGCGCGGATAGGGATTAGGCACCCATGGTCCATCGGTACGGGGAAAGCCCGGCTAAGGTCTGAAAACCGAGGGCCTCATAAGGTAGGCCGGATCTGGTCCAGGGGTCTGCGATAACTTTAATATTCGTCGCAACCATCCAGCCCATGCCATGGATGCTAGATCGGTACTAACAAAGAAGGCGTAAAGATCAACTCGGGGGCCCGGGGCATACCAGACACATAATTGTGAGAATTCTTTATGGTTTCTTTATTTGTTGTGCGCTACGCTCAATGCACTCCTGGGCATACAAAGAAGAGATTTTAGCGAGAGGAATGGCGGATAGCAGCCGCCCTTTGTGTCGACTATGGCCTTGGCCGGGGCACCCAACCGGAAATCGACTGCGCCCCTCCTTGGCTTCCTGGCGAGATGTGCGTTGGGAATTCTCGGGCTTGGGGCGCTGACTGCTGGCGCTCTGTTGCTACATTTGAATCTTGCTACCGTCGGGCCTCTGTATTTCCTGTCGATTGTTCTGGTTGCTCTTTACTGGGGATTCTGGCAAGCAACTGTGGTTTCCGCGGTTGCCGTGCTCTGTGAGTGCTACTTCTTTATTCCTCCGGCGTACAGCTTTGACATCGCGGACGAGCAAGGCTATTTAGCGCTCATCGTTTTCGAGTTCAGTGCACTCCTCGTAAGCCGCCTCTCAGCAAGAGAGCAGAGTAACGCCGGTGACGCTGACGCCCAGCGACGAAGCATGGGGATGCTCTACGAGCTGAGCCGGAGAACCCTGCAGCTCGATTTGCACCAGCCGCCGGGGCCGCAGCTCCTGCGCCTAGTCAAAGAAATCTTTGCTGTGGATGCAGTCGCGATCTTTGATTCTGACCTCGACACGATCGATGTGTTTGGGCCCTTCCCGTTAGACGCCAACGAGATGGCAAGGAGCACCTGTTATTTCGAGGTCAACCAGGACTACGACGATGTAGATTTGTCTCGACGGGTGTTGCGTCTGGGCACGGCGCCGATAGGTGCTCTGTTGATCGGTGGGAGATTAAATTCGCTGACGGCCGACGCCATCGCCTCGCTGGTTTCCATTACCTTTGACCGATATCGCTCGTTCGCCGGCGAAACCAAGGCGGCGGCTGCGCACCAGAACGAGCAGCTTCGTACCACGGTTCTCGATGGACTGGCGCATGCATTCAAGACGCCATTAACGGCGATTCGTACGGCCAGCTCGGGCCTTATAGAGCTGGGCGATTTGAAGCCGGCCCACGCGGATCTTGCTGCGCTGATTGACGAGCAGGCGGTTTTGCTCAATAAGATGACCAGCCGGTTGTTACAGACTGCGCGCCTTGAAGCTGGGCAAGTCAGTCTCAAGAAACAAATGATACCTATTGCCGATCTGATCGAGGAAGTAGCCGCCGAGCAGTCAGGTAAGCTGGGAGATCACCCCCTGCAGATCTCTATCAGCGACAAGTCCTTAGCCGCGCACGGCGATCGCGAGCTGCTCGCAGCCATTGTGACGCAGTTTGTCGACAATGCGGGAAAATACTCGACGCCCGGGTCAAGCATCAAAATTTCCGCGCAAGAGAGTGCTTCGGAGGTCCTGATCGCGGTCCACAACAAAGGCTCTCTCATCCGGCAACAAGACCGTGAGCGCATCTTTGAACGCTTTTACCGCTGCCCGGAGACAAAACATCAGGCGCCAGGGACAGGGATCGGACTCTCGATCGCAAAGAAGGCCGCCGAAGTCCACAACGGTCACGTATGGGTCATCAGCGACGAACAAGAGGGGACCACATTCTTTCTTTCCATTCTCGGCTCAAAAGGAGAGGTTATTGACCGTGCCCACTTATAAGATTCTGATCGTCGACGACGAAGCCTCCATCCGGCGCGGACTGCGTAGCACCCTGAACGGCCTGGGCTTTGAGAGCGCCGAAGCCGCGCGGGGTGAGGAAGCCCTCTCGCTGGTGAGAACATCGCGCTTCGATGCCGTTCTGCTTGACCTCAACATGCCGGGAATCGGAGGTGTCGAGACCTGCCGCAGAATCCGGCGAATTTCTCCCCGGCTCCCAATCCTCGTCATTTCGGTGACCGACTCTGAAGATGGTAAAGTGGAGGCTCTGGATGCCGGCGCCGATGATTACATCACCAAACCCTTCAGTGTGAAGGAGCTCATGGCACGATTACGGGCAGCAGTCCGGCGCGCCCAGATGCCGGAGGAGAAACAGGACGCGGTAATTACCATCGGTGACATTGAACTTCATCCTACCCGCCGGCTGGTTCTGAAATCAGGCCAGCCTGTCCATCTGACTCCCAAACAATTCGATCTCTTGCGATTCCTCATGTGTCACTCGGGCAGGCCGGTTCCCCATGAGCGTCTGCTCAAATTTGTCTGGGGCAATGAATATCAGGGCGAACTCGAGTATCTGCGTACGTTCATGAGCCAGATCCGTAAGAAAATCGAAGACGACCCGGCTAATCCAAAATATCTGCTGACCGACGCCTATGTGGGGTACCGGTTCTGCGAAGCGTAGAGCGGACTTCCTATCGATGTCTGCCGGGTTATGGCGTGGGGTTCAGCTGGTAAGACCTGCTATCAATGGAATCCCTAATTGCACTGCTTGGCTTGGCCCTCACTCTATTCGCCTCGACCAACGTTGACGATCTTGTCGTGTTGGTCGGCTTCTTCGCCGATCCGAGGTTCCGCGCGCGCGATATTGTGGCCGGCCAATATGCGGGCGTCGCCGCTTTGTTTGTCGTGAGTGTGGCCGGCTCTCTGCTCTCCCTGGTGATTCCGCGTTCCTATCTTGGGCTGCTGGGAATAGTCCCGATCCTGGTCGGCATAAAGAAACTTATTGAATTACGCCGTGACCGCGATAGAACAGGCAAAAGCTCGCAGCTTCAGGGCGTAGGCAGAAGCTATGGGCGCATAGCAGAAGTTGCGCTCGTGACGATGGCGAATGGCGGCGACAACATCGGTATTTATATACCTTCATTTGCTGTTCATGCAGGTTACGAGATCGCCGTGATCGCCCTGGTATTTGCCGTAATGACGGCCCTATGGTGCGTACTTGCCCACTGGATGGTAAGTCACCCGAGATTAGGAGCGCCTATACGGCGCTACGCCCATTTCTTCGCACCAGTCGTGTTGATTGGGCTTGGTATCTTGATCGTCCATAATGCAGGTAGCCTTGGATGGTTGCTTCGTCACTGGCGACGCTAGCCTGGATGTGGACCGTCGTTTTCGTGCCACATACGCCGGTCTGCTGTGAAGAGATCCGTCCACTCAGAGGCTGCCTTCGCCAATGACCTTGGGTGCCCCATAGCTCGCCCGTCTTTTTGTGCGACATGTGGGAAACCACGAGGCTGCACTCACCGGTCTATCGACCAAGGATTCGAAGTAAAAGGCATCCCAGCCCTATACCTCCCATCCCAAATCTCCCGGCAAAGGCGCTGGGAGTTCGGGATTCGGCCCCTATCTCTCTGCCCATCTGGCATCGCTGGTGAACATACCTATCCGGCACGCATCTTGGCGCGCGCGTCGCGCACGATAGCTGTGAATCTGCGGGCCAGCTCATGGATCCAATTTTCCTGCCGTTTCTGGAGCGCTTCTCTGGGGAGCAGTTCTGATCCGATTCCCAGTGCCGTGGCGCCGGCGAAGATGAAATTGGCTGCGGTCAGTTGATTGACGCCACCGGACGCGATGAGAGGCACCTGGGGTAGCGGCACTTTCAAAGCCCGAATGTATTGATCCCCGCCAACCGGGGCACAAGGAAATATTTTGACAAAGTCGACTCCTGCCTTCCACGCCGCGATCACTTCGCTGGGCGTCAGCGAGCCGGGGATGATAACCACATCGTTCTTCAGCGCGAATTCCACTACCTCCGGAACCAGTCCAGGGCTGGTGAGGAAGCGGGCGCCGGCATCGAGACAGCGGCGTGCCGTCTCCGCATCGAGCACGGTTCCCGCGCCGACGATAAACTCCGCATCGTTGCGCGCCAGTTGAGCGATCACGTCGATCGCCCCGGGCACGGTCATTGTGATCTCCGCGATCGGGATACCCGCCTGGTTCACGGATTCCGCGGCAAACAACGCAAGTTCCGGACTGGAGACACGAACACCGGGGATAATGCCAATCTCCTCGATGCGAGCGCGAACTTCTTTTCTTTCCATAGAGCTGACCTGCCCATATTAGGTTTCGCTGATGATTGGCTGGATGCGTCCCTGTGGATTAGATCATGGGACCTGCCGGACCTGCCGATTGGATGGCGGCGATGGGTCAGGAATCAAGGCAAAGTCCTGGTTCCCACAGCTTCCCGTACCTGTTCGAGTCCCAGCAGGTAGGCAGCGAGCGACTGGCGATAGGCCAATTGCACAGACCGGTAAGTACGCTCGGAATCGAGGAAATCGAGCAACGCGGTTGCCCCACGGTGATAGGAGTATTCGCTGATGTCACGGCTCTTCTGTGCTACCGCGAGGTACCTGGACAGGTAGAGCAGGACGACACGATCGTCCGACCTGAAGCCTTCATAAGCATCTTTCACGTCAGTCAACACCTGGCCGTTTGCCGCAAATTGCAACTCCTGCGCCTGAGTGATGGCCAGCTTGGTCCGGGCGATTTCCCCCTGGTTCCGGTTGAAGAACGCGAGTGGGACACTTACCAGCACAGTGCCGGTATTAATCGAATTGACGTGGGAGTAGGTGAACGCGCCCGTGACGTCCTGCTTCCCATCTGCCTTGGCCAGGGCGAACTGGCTGCCCGCCGCGGTCACACCCTGCTGCGCTGCGCGCAGGTCGGGCCGGTCCTGTAGGGCTTTCAACTGCAGTTCTTCGAGCCCCAGCTTCATCGGCTGGTAATCGAAGGACGCCTCAACATCGTAGTCCGCGCTGACCGATTCATAACCCAGCAATTGCCGCAGGTCGGAAAGCGACTGCTCCCGTGCGGCCTGTGCCTGTTCCAGGTCGCTTTGGTATTGCAGCAACTGGAGCTGGATCTTCAGGTAGTCATTTTCGCTGATACCGCCTGTTTTGAATTCGCGTTCACCGATATCGACGGTTTGCTGAAAACTCTTCAGGTCCTGCTGCGCAAGGCTGAGCGTGGACTCGGCCAGTTGCGCATTGAAAAATAGCGTGGCCACCTGGAAGGTAAGCTGGCGTTCATTGTCTGCGACCTGAGAACGGGTGACTGCGGTAATGTCCTTGGCTGCCTGCAGACGGCGTTGGCGTTTATGGCCGCGTTCAAAGAGGTAGCTCAGGCCGAAGTCGGCCTCAGACGAATCATGGAGATAGTCCGCGGTGAAGGAGCTTGGCGTAAAGAAAGGCAGGTACTCCCAGTCCACCGTCAAGGCGGGGTTGGGCCGCAAATTCGCGGTGACCTCCTCCGCCTCGCTCTGCTGGACCGTATTGCGGGCGGCCAGCAGGACATGGTTATGCTGGATGGCCATCTGGACCGCGTCGTCGAGTGAGATCCTTACCGCGCTCTTGGCCGTTTGGCTGCTCGCGCAGTTTGCAAACAAAGCTATGCCCAGGAGGAAACTGCCAATGCTTCGGGTAGAGACTTTTCCCGGCTTAGTGTTCAAGGGCAGCCTCCGGGTCCGGGAGCATGTCCCCTTCGCGCGCGATCCAGACATACAACGTGGGCAACAGGAAGATGCTAAGCACCAGGTCGGAAACCAGTCCTCCCACGATGACGATGGCAAAGGGACGCTGGGAGTCGGAGCCGATGGCGTGCGACATGGCCGCAGGCACCAGTCCGAAGGTCGCAACCAGCATGGTCATCATGATGGGTCGAAGCCGGAGCACCGCGCCCTCGACGGCGGAGTCCACGATCGTGTGCCCCCGGGCGCGCAGTTGGTTGATGTATTCAAGCATGATGACGCCGGTCTGTACCGAAACTCCAAAGAGCGCCAGGAATCCCACCCCGGAAGAAACACTGAAATGCGTCTCGGTAACCAGCAGCGCCAGCAACCCGCCGATGGGCGCCATGGCGACCGTGGCAAGAATCAGAAGAGCCCACTTCACCGAGCGGAACATACTGTAGAGAATGATGAAAATAATCAGGATCGTGAGCGGCAAGATGAACAGCAGCCGTGCTTCCGACCGCTTTTGGCTCTCGTACTCGCCAGCCCATTCGATGTGATAACCGGGCGGCAATTTGACCCTCTGATGAATCTTTTCAATGCATTCTTCCACTGTGCCGCCCAGGTCCCGGCCCCGCACGCTGAACCTCACTCCGACGTAGCGCGTATTGCCTTCGCGGAAGATGTCATACGCGCCGTCTTTGACTTCCACCTTTGTCAGTTGGTCCAGAGATACCCGCTCTCCCGAAGGAGACATGAGTCGAATATTCGCGATTGCTTCTTTTACTGTGCGATAGGGTGCCTGGTATCGCACGGCGACGTCGTACCGTTCTTCGCCCTGCAGCACCTGGCTCACGGCGTTTCCACCAACGGCCGTTTGCACCGCATCCTGGATGTCGGCAACGTTAATCCCGAACCGCGCGGCTGCCTTCCGGTCGACGGTGAAGTCCAGATTCGGCTGGCCAAAGACGCGGAACAGGCCAAGGTCCTTGACCCCCGGCACAGTCGCCATCACCTCGGTAACTTCTTCGCCCTTCTGTTCCAACATCTTCAGGTCGTTCCCGAAAACCTTGGCCGCGAGCTGTCCCTTGACGCCGCTGACCGTCTCACCGACGTTATCCTCGATAGGCTGCGAAAAATTCCATACCGCTCCCGGCAACTTGGTGACTTCGCGGTTCATGGCGGCGATTAGCTCTTCTTTGTTCTTATGGAAGACGGGCCGCCATTCGTCCTTTGGCTTCAGGTCGACAAAATATTCGGTGTTGCCGAAGCCGCCGGTGTCGGTGCCATCGTCGGGCCGTCCGGCCTGGGACACTACGTTGGTAACTTCAGGAAACGACGCAAAGATAAGCCGGCACTGCGCAGTGAAACGCGTCCCCTCGGTGAGACTTGTGCTGGAGGCTAGGGAACCGCGCGCCCAGATCGCACCCTCATCCAGATGCGGCAGGAATTCCGAACCGATGACGCCGCCATAGGCGAGGAAGAGGGCGAACGCCAGGCACGCGAGTCCCACACCCACCGGCACCCAGCGATGCTCGATCGCCCAGAGCACTCCTCTGCGATAGCGCTGGGTCAGGAACTCCATCACCGGGTTGCGCCATTCCTTGATCCCTTTGCTGAAAAAGTATCCGGAGAGCACCGGCGCGATCACCATCGAATAGAGCAGCGCGCCCAGCAGGGCGAAGGCCACCGTCCAGGCCATCGGCTTGAAGAGCCGGCCTTCTACCCGCTGCAGCGTGAAGATCGGCATGTAGGCGGTGATGATAATGGCGATGGCGTAAAAGACCGGGCGCTGCACCTCATGCACGGCTTCCTTGATGACCTCTTTGGGTCCCTTGAATACGGCCGGCCGCGGGCCCTGGGACCCGGCTTCCTTAACCAATTTTTGACGCTCACCAATACGCCGGACAATGTTTTCCACCATGACCACCGACCCATCGACGACCATGCCAAAATCCAGCGCGCCCAGAGAAAGAAGGTTTGCCGGGATACTGCTCAGGTCGAGCCAAATGGAGGCAAAAAGCAGGGCAAACGGAATCGTGAGCGCAACGATCAGCGCGGCCCGCACATTTCCGATAAAGAAGAACAGGATGATAGTCACCAGGATCATCCCTTCAGCAAGGTTGTGCAGCACCGTCGCCAAGGTAAAGTGCAACAGGTCGCTGCGGTCGAGCATCGGAACGATCTTCACGCCGGGCGGCAGCAGGAGGTCGTTCAGCTCTTTGACCTTCTTGTGGATCCCGACCAAAGTCGGCCCCGCGTCAGCGCCCTTGCGCATTAGCACGACCCCTTGGATGACGTCGGGGTTGTCGAGAATCGTGCCGTCCTCACGGTGAATCGCCCTTGCCATGTGCCCCAGCCGGACCTTCTCGCCCTGGGCTACGGCCGCGATATCTTTCATGCGAATCGCGGTCCCGGTCTGTGTCTTCAGAACGGTCTGCTCGATATCCTGTACGTTCTTGAACAATCCGATAGCGCGGACGTTCTCTTGCTGCAGGCCAATCTCGATGAAACCGCCGCCGGCATTCACGTTGTTGTTGGCCAGTTGCTGCTCGACCTGGCCGATCGTCAGCCCATAAGAGATCAACTTATTCGGGTCCATGCGTATCTGATATTCGCGCACCGTGCCGCCGAAGTCGGATACGTCGACAACATTCGGAACCGACTTGAATTCCTTCTCGAGCGTCCAGTCTTCTATGGAGCGGAGGGCCATCAAGTCGTAGGTAGGGTTTGTGCTTCGCAGCGTGTACCAGTAGATCTGGCCCACCGTGCTCCAGTCGGTGCCCATTTGCGGCTCCAGGCCCGGCGGCAGCGTCACGCCCGCGAGCCGCTCCATTACCTTCTGCCGATTCCAATCGTTGATGGACTGATCGTCGAAAATCATCAGTACAAACGACAGACCGAAGAGCGATTCCGAACGAATGTGTGACAGGTGGGAAATCCCGTTCATTTGGATTTCGATCGGGATCGTAACCTGTTGTTCGACCTCCTCCGCCGCCCGGCCCGGCCACTGCGTAATGACGGTTACATAGTTGTCCGCGATGTCCGGATAGGCCTCGACCGGGAGTTCGTGAAAGGCGACCACGCCACAGGCAATCAACAGCAGCGCAATCGCCAGCACGATGAGCCGGTTGTCAAGCGCGAGATCTACAATCCTACGAATCAATTCTGGTTCCTTCGGCCCCGGGTTGGGGGTCTGGCGTGGAAGGCCGAGCTACTGTTCCACGGTGTTTTGCATCACCAACGCGTTCGAGACCACCTGCTGGCCAGGATGAATCCCGGACAATATCTCCTGCATATCGTTGGGCAACGTGTCTCCAATGACCACTTCGATCCGCTTGAATTTCTTCCCCGGCGCGGGGACGTAAACATAGTCGCGGTCGTGCAGATGCAGGATCGCCGAAGCAGGCACGGCCGTGTTCACTTGATCCTTCTGGCTTAGGAAGGTCGCGGTGACAAACATGCCCAGCCGCATCAAGCCTGGATTGGGCACCTCAATCCTTACCTTGCCGGTGCGGATATTCGGATCAAGCACCGGAAGGATATTGCTGACCGTGCCCTTAAGCACGCGGCCCGGATACGCGTTCAGAGTTATCTCCGCGGGGTCGCCAATATGAACGTCAGCCAGATCGTTCTCGTAAACATCGCAAACGATCCATACGTAGGAAAGGTCAGAGATGGTAAAAGGGCTCGTCCCCAGGGCCTGCACGCCGGCCGCGTTGGTGACTTCCTGGTCGGTGATCACGCCGGACACGGGGGCCGTGACGTCTACGATTCCGGTCGGATGATCGACACTGCTGCCCAGCAGCCGGAGGTGTTCGGCTGCTGTGCCGACGGCCACCTTGGCCTTGTCCTCGGCATCTTGCGCCACTTGAAGATCATTCAGCGCCATCGCGCCATGTTGGTAGAGATCCTGGGTGCGCTCGTATTGGGCACGCGCCAGCACTTCGTCGGCGACCGCCATCTGGTAGTTGGCGAAGCCTCCGGAGATATCGTCGCTTCGGATTTTCAGCAAAAGCTGGCCCTTCCTCACCGTGTCCCCAAGCCGGCCGTAGATGCCCACGATACGGCCGGAGGCAAGCGAAATGACTGGGACCGCGCGCGCAATATCGGGATTCACCGCGCCGGTGACGGCCAGCTTTGTGGGCGCTCGATGCTCGATTGCGTTAGCCAGCGGGAACTGCTCTGGGTGATCTACGGAGAACGAGACCACATCGAAGTCCTGGAACACACTGGCGGAGGGCGGTGCTTCCGCCGCTGCATCCACATGATCTTTACTGCAGCCACTCGTGGTCAGCAATGCGCTCAAAACCATGAGCGGCAGTCCAAATCCCAAAGCTTTGCTTTTCATA
>PLZN01000421.1 GCA_003152195.1 Acidobacteriaceae bacterium | reverse complement strand
GGTTGTCCCAGCTCTTGACCAGGAATTTCTTGTCATAATCCAGCATATGCAGCCGGCCCTCAAGATCGCTGAAGAGGACGGTGACGGCCTTGATGCTTTTCTCGTCGGTAAGGTACTTGAGGCGTTCTTCCTGGATCTGGTGCTGGGGAACGCGATTCTTCCGCTGTTCTTTCGCTTTCACGTTCAACTCTTCGAGTTCGTCATAGGGGAGCGTCAGAAAACTGCGCAATTCGTTCGACATGGATCTCCTTAAGAGTGGGGTAGATACGGGTTTGCCGCAAGCAGTAAAGTGGCAGATCCAAACTAGGATAACGCGAGCCTCGCCGGCGACCAAGAAAAAGGAAGCTGGGCGCGTAGAAACCGGTCTTGTTGTCAGCATACGGGTGCCCCACGTTCGCACCAGCNNGGCTTTCTTTAAGGAAAGCCGCATGCAGTTCGACAACGCTGCAAACCTTGTCAGGAAATCCGGGGTACGTGGGACGAAAAAGACGGGCGATTGCGATGGCCTGAGGGGTCGGGCGGGAACGATTGAGAAACAGTGACAGTTTCTGACAAGAGAGAGCGGGTGGATCCGTCCTGGGCCTCGCCGGTGTTGGACGATGCCGCGTGGGAAACGATCGGCGTCGATCGAAGCTGGGGAGCTCAAGGGCATTTCGGCTATACAGGGTATGCATGGTACCGGCGGCACATTACCTTTGTTCCGGTACCGGGCGTGAAAACCGATCTCGCGCTCCTTCTGCCTCCCATTGACGATGCATACGAGAATGCCTCCGGCGAAATGGAACGCTCCCAGTGCCGTCAATCACGCGCTCATGGTCGAGCACAAGCACCGGCGCGTCTTGGCTCACCAGACACAACATTCCTGCGGCAACACGCATCATGCAGTCTTTCCTCGCGGAAAGACTGCCCTCCACTTCGAATTCCAGATATGCTGGTGGCGGCGTCATCTACGGCCAAACGTAGTCGGACCGATGTACCATTACCAGCGTCATCGCACCACACCGTTGTAATCACAAAGGAGCTACGTCCATGGCCACATCGTTGCCAGGCAGCTTATTAGGGAAAGGCAATACGTTCCCCGTAGGGTGGGCCATTCTCTTGGTCATTGTCGGGTTTCTCGCGTTAGCCCTGCCCTTCGAGGCGGGCATTGCGATCGCCATCGCTGTGGCGGTGCTGGTCATTCTGGCCGGCATCGCCCATCTGGCGGGTACCCTGGCGGCACGCACGACGGGAGCTTTCTTCTGGCGCCTGCTGGTGGGATGCGCCTACCTGGTTGCCGGGGTCTATCTGCTGATGCATCCCAAGTTGAGCCTGGTCTCGCTCACCTTGGCCCTGGCTGTTCTGTTCCTTGTGGAAGGCGTTTTCCACCTCATTACCTATTTTCAACTCCGGAGTGTTTCCGGTTCCGGTTGGATTCTCTTCGACGGTATCGTGACCCTGGTGCTGGCCGTCTTGATCTGGAAAAGCTGGCCCGCCAGCGCGGTGTGGGCACTGGGCACCATCGTCGGCATTAACCTTCTGATGAGTGGCTTCACTCGCCTCATGTACTCCCGGGCGGTAAAGGCCAACACACCGTAGCTTTAACCCGCAGGTAACGTGACCGGTCATGACGCTAACAGATACTGAAAAGGCTGACGCTGCGCGCAAGAGCCTGGAATACGTCAAGGATGGAATGGTGGTCGGGCTCGGCAGCGGTACGACCGCAACCTTCGCCATCAACTTCCTGGGGCAAAAGGTCCGCGAGGGATTGAAGATTCGCGGGATCCCCACGTCACGGGCCAGTGCCGAGCTGGCGCGGTCGCTGATGATTCCGCTCACCAGCTTCGACGAGGTGGCGTATACCGACGTCACCATCGACGGTGCCGACGAGGTTGCTCCCGGGCTGGCATTGATCAAGGGCGGCGGGGGCGCCCTGTTGCACGAAAAAATTGTGGCTACCGCTTCGCGGTGCCTGGTCATTGTTGCCGATGAACACAAACTGGTCGAGCGGCTCGGCCGCTTCCCGCTTCCGGTCGAGGTGATTCCGTTCGCCGCCTCGCCGGTCAAGAAACAGCTGGAGGAGATGGGGGCGCACCCGGTGCTGCGCTCCGGCCAGCGCGGCTCGCCCTACATCACCGACGAAGGCAACTACATCTTCGACTGCCACTATGGAGAGATTCAGGACCCCGCTGCCGTAGCCCAGGCTCTCAAGAGCATGACGGGTGTGGTCGAGCACGGGCTATTCCTCGGCCTGGCCTCGGTGGCGATTGTCGCCGGTCCCTCCGGCGCGCGGATCATCAACGCTTAGAGCGGCCTGCTTTCCGCCAATTGTGAAAACGCTCCAGAACCAGTCTCAATATTTGGGTCCCTTCATCGGATACGGCAAGGGCCCGCTTGCGGGCGGTTCTCTTTGCAACTGGGATTTGTGAGACCGGCCCTAGCTAGCCTAAGACATTGATTTGTGCAAAAGAAATTGTCATCCCGACCGGAGCGTACCCGGATTTCCTGCTGCGCCGTCGTAGACAGGGCCGCGTGTGCGGCTTTCCGTAAAGAAAGCCG
>PLZN01000066.1 GCA_003152195.1 Acidobacteriaceae bacterium | reverse complement strand
ATGGTCCTCGGTGAATGCTTCAGGTGCTGTCCAAATTGACCGCTCCAAAAAGCTAATTTGGACAAGTCTGGGCGTGGCCTGCACCAGACGCTTAAGCGGGGGCCGTTAGCGGAGGAATTCGATGCCGGATAAGAGTTAGTTCTCGGTCACAAAAAAATCCGCCTAACTTATCTTTTTGCCATAGCTTACGGCGGTAAGCAGGGGAGTGGCCGAGGGGCGATTTGTAGCGCAGACTAAGTTCAGGATGAGTCAATCCCCGATCATCAAGCCCGTCGGCAGACACTTAAAAAGGATGCAGGCGCAGTTGTGCGTGTTAACCAGGTGGCAACGTTCACTTGACTATGTTTTTTGCAGAGTGATAGTGTGGGCGCCGAAATAAAATGGCTATTGCACGATGCGCAGCACGATAGGAAGGTTTTTTTGCCACGGGATGAGTCCCCTTGCAATTTTCCCCCAACGTAACGCTTTTTGAGCGTTTTTTGGTGGTTCGATTCGCCCGAGGCGAACGAAGTCGAAGTCAGAGCGGAAGTTGATCGGACATTTTCTTCTGATTCTGTCCGCGGTTTTGGAGGGCACGGCCAGGAGGGTACGGGCTTTAGTGTAGGGCACGGGCATCAGCCCGTGCATAAGTTCCGCAGATGGACTAAAGATGGATTCAATAACAGGCTCTAAGCCCGTCGGAGGAGCCATGACCTTCAGGGATAGAGGAAGAGGAACTCCGCAATGAATCGATACTCACGAAGGTCTTTGCTAAAGGGTGCCGCGCTACCGGCGGCCGGAATATTTGCTCTCCCCTCCTTAGCGCGGGCGATACAGGAAACCAGCACGCCGCAACAGAGGCCCAAGGTCAAGATCACAGACGTCCGTACAGCCCAGGTCCTGGTCCATGGGCCGCAGACACACGTGCGGATTTATACCGATCAGGGAATTTACGGCCAGGGCGAATCGACCGATGCCGCGGTGGGAACGGCGTCGTTGGTCCACGGCTTTCGCCGCATGTTGATCGGCCAGGATCCGCTGAACGTGGACGCGCTTTGGGAGAAGATCCGGGTGCAGGGGATCTTTGCCGGCGCGCAGGGCGGTCAGTACATTACTGCGCTCACGGGGGTAGAGATCGCGCTGTGGGATCTCGCGGGCAAAGCGTTGGGCCTTCCGGTTTATCAACTGATGGGGGGGAAATTCCGGGATAAGATCCGCATGTACTGTGATTCGGACATGGAGAACCCGGTTGGAGCCGAGTCGGACCGCAAGCTTCCGTGGATCAAAGAGCGGGGTTTTACGGCGATGAAGATCGATCTGGACGATGCTACCGATCCGGCCCGCTTCGATAAGGTGAACTGGACAGCGAGCAACGGGGAAATCGATCGCATGGTCAGTTGGGTCAAGCATGTGCGGGAATCGATACCCAAGGAAATGGACCTGGCATGCGACATGCATGGCCGCTATGACGCAACCACGGGCAAGCGGGTAGCGGTGGCGCTGGAACCTTATCGGCTGCTTTGGCTGGAAGAACCGGTGCCTCCGGAAGATATCGACGCGATGGCCGATATCCGCCACTCGACGACCACGCCGATATGCTGCGGCGAGAATCTCTACTTGCGTTGGGGTTATACCGAACTGCTGCAGAAGCGCGCGGCCGACATCATCATGCCGGATATTCAAAAAGTAGGTGGGCTTTCGGAGGCGCGCAAGATTGCCAACATGGCCCAGGCATACTACGTTCCGTTTGCGCCGCACTGCGTTGTATCTCCCATCGGCACCATGGCTTCAGCCCACGTTTGCGTCACGATTCCCAACTACCTGGTTTGCGAGTGGCATTGGATCAACCATTTGGAGGTTTGGAAAACCTTTGTCAAGGAGGGCGAAATTATCATCAACGGTTATGTCACCCCTCCGGATAAGCCTGGGTTCGGCGTGGAGATGAACGAAGAGGTCGCAAAAACAGTGCAGATCAAAGGGACCACCTGGTTCGAGCCAAATAACACTTAGGGATAAAGCATTTTCACTTTTGCTGTGAGCAGGAGACGGTGGTTATGTGCGGCCGTTCCTAAATGGAACGGCTGCGCCAAGCCCAATTGCTCCCGTTACACCAAGAGTGAAAATGCTTCAGTGGAGTGAAGACAGATGATGAGCTGGAGAATAAGGCAGGCGGCAATAGGGATAGTGTGTGCGGCGGCAATTCTGGGCGCTGTCCCCGGCGCCTGGGCGCAGCAGGAGTTTTTCACCCGCGAAGACGTCATCAAATACACCCCCGATTGGCAAGGGGAGCGATTTCCCGACGGCCGCCCCAAGGTACCGGACGCTATCCTCGACCGGATGAAGACGGTGACCCTGGAAGAAGCCTGGGCAGTGCTGCAGAATGCGAGCTTCATGCACCAGTACGAAGACGGCTGGCTTTCCATTCATCCCGACAAAGTGCTGGTCGGCCGGGCGCTCACAGCTGTCTGGATGCCGGGACGTCCGGACATTCAAAAAGTGATTGAGGAGCAAGGCGTGAAAGACCATCGCCTCGGGGCGATGAACGCCTGGCCTGTGGATATGCTGCAGCCGCGCGATGTCTATGTAGCCGACCACTTCGGTTTAAAGGTCGATGGTCCTTCCATCGGCGACAACGTCGGCAATGCGATCTATGCTAAGTCGGGAAATGGCATCGTCTACGATGGCGCGGTGCGGGACATCAACGGACTGGACGAGCTGCCTAACTTTGTCTCCTTCGTCCGCTATTACGATCCGTCCCATCATTACGGATCGTTGCGCTCGGGCAAGCTCTTGAACTCGACGATGGTCAGCATCAATGGTCCTACACGCATTGGCCACGCATTGGCAATGCCGGGCGACGTGGTGCTGGGCAGGAATGGCGGCGTGCTCTTCATCCCGCCGCAGCTCGCCGAGAAGGTCGTTAAGGTATCCGAAGCGACGCATCTGCGCGACACCTTTGGCCACCTGCGGCTGGAGGAAAAGAAGTACACGGCAGGACAAATCGACGCCCGCTGGACGCCGGCCATTGAGGACGATTACCGGGCGTGGTTGAAGGAGAACGAAGATCACCTGTCGGTTTCCAAGGAGCGGGTGGAGGAGATACTGAAGGACCACGAATAAGGGTCCGGCGCGTCCAAAGAGCTCCCAATTTATTTACCCGCGCACTTCGGGGCTGCCCGCTTCACTGAGCTGCGGGACAGCCCATCGCGGTTTTCACCAGCGGATTTCGAACAATCCATCGCTATATATATCCCGGGGACGCGAAGATTGTGAAAAATAGCCGCGGATCCTTTGCTCCGTTTGGCCCAAAGACCGGCCAAACGGAGCAAAGGATGACAGCGCAATCGTTGAGCGAACTCCCGAGATACGACGCTGGAACATTTTTGCTGATGGTGTAGACCAGGAAACTGAACCCGACGCGGCCATTCCGCCAAAGAATGGCCGCACATAACTGATCCAACCGGACCTCAGTATTAGCAAAAATGCGCTAGAACGTGTACCTGGCGCCTAGCTCCAGTTCCCGCCCACCTCCATTTGCACTTCCCGAAGGCGCATTTGAGCCCGTGATTTTGCCCGCGTTGGACCCATTCACATATTTGGTCGGTGTGCCGAAATTGGTGTGGTTGAGGGCGTTGAACGAGTCAAACCGGATTTGTAACTGGTGGTGTTCGTTGTAGGGCATGTTGAAAGTCTTGGCGAGGGACATATCGAATTCCTGGTAGCCCGGGCCGTATAGCATGTTGCGGCTCGTGCTTCCGAGGAAACCCGGGGCCGGCTCCGGGAAGGCCGCGAGATTCACCCATTGGCCGCTGGATCCGGCCTTTTTGTTGGACTGGAAAAAGCTGGCTCCGGGGACGTAATTCGGCCGGGTCGCCGCTGTGCCGCCGGAAATGGTATTGGTACTGGCATTGTTGTCGTTGTACCCCATGTTAAACGGTTGGCCGGTCTGGAGGGTGCCGAGGACGTTGAGTTGCCAGCCGCCGATCGCCGCATCCACGATCTTCGACGAAGGCGCGTACAGCATGCCTGGACCGATAGGCAGGGCGTAAATGACCCCTGCAACCACGCGATGCTTAACATCGAAGTCCGAAGGCCCGTATTCGCAGCTGAGGCAGATGTCGTTCTGCGGGAAGAGCTCCGACGACTGGGTGCGGATCCCGCTGGTGTCGTCCAGCGATTTCGCATAGGTGTAGGAGCTGATGAGGTTGAAGCCGTTGCTGAAGCGCCTGTTCACCTGGAAGGTGAAGGCATTGTAATTTGCGTTGCCCAGGTCGTGCACTAACTGAATCACGCCATAGTTCGGGTAGGGCGTACGCTGCAGGATGCTCTTAGGCGAACCATCCGCATTGTACCCGGCGGCGCCGAGCAACCCGTACGGAACCGAATAATTGGCATTGCGGAAGCCATACAGGTGATCAGTTTTCGAGCCCAGGTATCCGGCCTCGAGCTGCCAATTCTGGCCGAGCTGCTTCTGAACATCGAGCAGCCAGACCTCGCTGTACGTAGTTTTGTGACGGTACGCATTGGAGAAGGCGTAGGGCGGCGGTATGTTGACGACGCCGCCGCCGGCCACCGCGTTGCCCCAGTTGATGGTGGGCAGGCCGGCAGTCCCGCCCCCCGAGGTTGTCGTGACACGCCCGGCCAGGTTACGAGCCACATCGAAGCGGGCGTTGGCGGTGTCATTGTCGTAATACAAGCCAAAGCCCGAGCGGATGACCCATGTACTAGTCGGCGTGTAGGCAATTCCCAGGCGAGGCGCCCAGTTGTCGTATTGGGTCTGCATGAGCGAATTGGGGAAATTGCCGTTGGCGCACTGCGGCCCCGGATTGACAGGGTTGCCACTGGGGTCGACCCAGCGGACGTTAACCCCCTGATACGCGTTACTGCAGGTACCCTGGCGTCTATACAAGGGCCACTGGCTCTGAGGCTCCGGCCCGGAAACGAAGGGGGTTATGGGCGAGTTATTGGTTTGCAAATCCACGATGAACTCCTGGCCCAGGGTGTTGTACCAGGGCGGAGTCAGCTCATAGCGGAGGCCGGCCGACACGGTGAGCTTGGGCGTGAACTTATAGTTATCGTCGATGTAGGCGGCCTCGACGTTGCGCTTGTAATCGGCCTGCGCGATCTGCACCGCATACGCCGATGTGTAAAGCTGGCCGAGCAGGAAGTCGGCGAACGCGGAGCCGGTTCCCTTAACCAGTTTGCCAGGGGAGCTGGCCTCAGCGGTGGCGTTGGCCTGGGTGGTGAATGAGCCGCGGGAAAACTGGTTGCCCAGCTCATTAAAGGTCTGCCGCTCGTAGGTGAAACCGAAGTCGAAGGAATGCTTGCCATGCACCCAGGTGATGTTGTCGTTGATCGAGATATTGGGGTCTTTGGTCACATACGGACCGTCGGAGCTGTCGCCAATCCCCTGGTAGATATCCCCTGAAAAGCCTACGGCGGGAATGCCCCAGGTTGCAGAAATTCCGGGTTGCAGGCCGGGAATCCCGAGCTTGCCCACGGCGTTATCGACGCCCTGCGAGTACAGGCCGAGAGAATTGTAGAAGTTGGTCCAGCCAAACGTGGCCACGTTGACGATCGTGGGAGAGAAGGTCCAGGTGTGGGAGCCCATGTACTGGTAGTAGCTGGTGATGATATTGCTGCCGGTTGTCCCGCCCGCTGTCTTGAATGTCGCGGTGGGGTTGGTTTCCAGGCCATTGCTGAAGCGGAAGGCGAACTGCGACTTCGGTGACTGGTAGAAATCGCCGCGCACGTTAAAGCCGTCGTGCGTGTCCCTCACGGAGCTGAGGAATGTGTAATTGTTTTGGAATAGGTTGTTCTGAGCTGGGGCGTAGAACAGTTGGATGAACTTTAGTGAGATGGGATCGATGCGGCTCGCCGGAATGACATTGCCCGGGAACTGTGTCCTGCCCGTGCCATTGGAGTTCCCGGTGGCGGGATCGTAGATGGGAACGACGGATCCGTTTGCGCTTGTGATGTAATGGCTGAAATCGCCGCCCAGGACGGCCTGCGTCGGCAGGGTGTACCCGTTATTCGAGAAACTGATTCGGGAATACCATTCGTCGTTGACCATAAAGAAGAAGCGGTTCTTGCCGTTGAAGACGTGGGGAATGCTGATCGGTCCGGCGAGCACGAATCCGTAGTCGTTATATTTATAGGGGAGCGCGGCGGGGGAAGGAGTGGGATAGAAATAGTTATACCCGAGTGCATCCGCGTAGTTGTTGCGAAGGAAGTAGAACATGGAGCCGTGATAATTGTTGGTGCCGCTCTTGGTGACCACGTTGACCTGGGTCGCGTTGTAGCCGTATTGGGCGGGATAGACGCCGATTTGCACCTTCATTTCCTGGATGGCGTCGATGGAGGGCTGCACCACATAGCTGTTGAAGTCGGTGTCGGAATTGTTGATGCCATCGAGCGTGTAATGGTTGAACATGATGCGCGAGCCGCCCACCGAGATGGTCTGGTTGGCGCGGGCGCCACCCTCCCGCGCGCCGGCCTGGCCTTGGGTCGGTGAAACGACGTTCGCGTTCGCCGAGACCGCCGTCAGGTTCAGGTAGTTTCTATTGTTCACCGGCATCTGGTTCATGGTCTGAGTAGGAACCACGGTGCCAAGGGAGGAGTTCTGCGTCTGGAGAAGGGCGGCTGCGGCCGAAACCGATACCGTTTGCGTCACCGCACCGACCTGGAGCGTGAAATTCTGGGTCAACGATTGCTGCACCTGCAGTTGCACGTTCTGAGCGCTTGCGGCCTTGAAGCCCGGATGGGTGGCTTCAACGTTATAGGCTCCCGGTGGAACGTCCGGGAACGTATAGTCGCCGTCGCTGGTCGAAACGGTGGTGCGGGTGGTGTTCGTGCCCGTGCTGGTCAGGGTGATGGCGACCCCGGGAACCACCGCCCCCGTCGTGTCGCTGACATGTCCTAAGATGGTACCGCTGCTCTGCGCAGAGAGGCTGGCAGCCGATACCGCCGCGAAAATACACGCAAAGATGCAGCAGGTTATGGATGCACTGCATCGTCTGAGCAACTGGAAGGTCGCCGGAGCCATCTGTACACCGCCGAACGATTCGCCTTTGAGCGGGGAATTAGAATGCACGCGTGGCGTAGCGCGCCACCTTCCTGATGCACCGCTGACAAATTTGTTCAGCATGATTGACCGTGACCTCCTCTGCCCAGAGCAGCCTCTGTTGATTATGGTGCCGCTGGTCTGCGCCACAGCGGCGGAAACCGCCAACAAAGAAAGACTTAGAACTACATAAATGCGCCTGAACATCGGACTTGCCTCCAGTAAACCGTTCAATCAACTTCCGCTTTCGCTTCGGCTTCGTTCGCCTCAGGGCGAATCGAACCACCACAAAACGCTCAAAAGGCGTTACTTTGGCGGGCAATTTGCAAGGGAACTCACCCGGTGGCAAAAGGACTTGCCTATCGGGCTTCGTATCCTGCAATGGCCGTTTTATTTCGGCGCCCACACTATCACGCTGGAAAAAACATAGTCAAGCGAATGTTGTCACCTGGTTAACAAGCAGATTGCGCCCCTTGCGTCTTTTCTAAGTTTCCAGGCGCGAGGCTCGATGATTGAGGATTGGCTTATGCTCTACTTAGTCTGCGTTGCAAATGGCCCGTTCCACCGCTCGCCTCTTACTTCTGCAAGATATGGCTAAGAGATAATTTAGTCAGACTTTTTTGTTGCCTAGAACTAACCCTTACGCGGACTCATTTGCCGGGTGGCAGGACAAATCGACGCCCGCTGGACGCCGGCCATCGAGGACGATTACCGGGCGTGGTTGAAGCAGAACGAAGATCACTTGTCGGTTTCAAAAGATCGGGTCGAGGAGATACTGAAGGACCACGAATAGGGTATTGCTCCTGTAGGCTGGCAGCGTTTTCGGGCGCGGTCGAAGATGACCACTACAGCCGGCTTTCTAAAAGAAACAATTTCTCGATGAAGCCGCGGTTGGTGTTTGGCACGGCAGGAAGCACCACAAACGGGCCGGCGGTTGTCAGCAGATTTCAGCGTATTGTCGCGGTGAACTCAGTCTCGGCAAAGGTTCCCCGGGCACGCTGCTCCGCAACATCCTGGTCTGTGAGTGAGTCGTAATAATCCTTGTAGGCGGACTCGATATCGCGCTGCTTCTGGGCCGCCATCAGTTCACGCAAAAGCACATCCAGAGTCTCGGACTCGGACGAGACCTTGCGCTCCCTTACGCATCCGCTTCAGGAATGCTCCGGATTCCAACGAGATGCGGAAGCTCTTTTTCACTTTGCGCCCCTGCCCGTGCGTGGTCATACATGATCTCCTAACACTTACACGGTATGCAGGGTAGGGAGCGCCTACTCACCACTGCTGGTGTTCTTCAAACCCCGTTCTTTCAGCATCGGCTCAATTCTGGGCTCGGCGCCACACCATGCGATGTACATGGCGGCCGGGTCCTCGGTATTGCCGCGCGAAAGCACCATCCGCCGCAAGCGGTCGCCGTTGGCCCGGGTGAGGCCACCGTGGTCCAGGAACCACTGGTACGCATCGTCATCCAGCATCTCGCTCCACAGGTAGGCGTAATAACCCGCGGCGTAGTCGCCTGTCCAGATATGGGAGAAATAGCTGGAACGGTACCGTGGTGGCACATAGCTGATCGAGAGACGGGTCTTCGCCAACGCTTCTTTCTGAAACGCATCCGTGCTCTCGATCCGCGGGCCGGCGCTCAGCGTGTGCCACTCCATATCCAGCTCTGCCGCTGCGAGGATTTCGGTGAGCGCATAGCCCTGGTTGAATGTTTCCGCCTGCTTGATCCTGGCTACTAACTCGGGAGGCATCGGCTCGCCCGTTTCATAGTGCTTCGCGAAGTTGTTGAAGACTGCCGGATAAGTCGCCCAATGTTCGTTGAACTGGGAAGGGAACTCGACAAAGTCGCGCGCCACTGAGGTGCCGGAGAGGCTGGGGTATTCGGTGTTCGAGAACATACCATGCAGGGCATGGCCGAACTCGTGAAACATCGTCGTCACATCGCTGAAGCTGATGAGAGCCGGCTCACCCTCGGCTGGTTTGCTGAAGTTAGCCACGTTGTAGATCACCGGCAGGGTACCCAACAGTTTCGATTGCCCAACCAGGTTGCTCATCCAGGCGCCGCCGTTCTTGTTGTCGCGCTTGAAGTTGTCGCAATAAAACAACGCCAGTGGCTTGCCGTCCG
The DNA here is from genome assembly GCA_003152195.1 of Acidobacteriaceae bacterium. Lineage (GTDB taxonomy): Bacteria > Acidobacteriota > Terriglobia > Terriglobales > Acidobacteriaceae > PALSA-350. The sequence continues at coordinate 11,813 of PLZN01000066.1, read as the reverse complement.
CATCCCTCACCTCGAAGACCTGCACGTCAGCGTGATAGACAGGTATGTCTGTGCGCTCTGTGAACGTTAATCCGTAGAGCTGGTTCGCGGCATAGAACACGCCGTTCAGCAGTACCTGGTTAAGTTCGAAGTAGGGCTTCACCTGCACCTGGTCGATGTTGTACTTCGCCTTGCGCACTTGTTCGGAGTAATAAGCCCAGTCCCACGGCTGTACCGCACCCTCGCTTTGCTCAGCGTCCAGGAGGTGCTGAATCTCTTTGGCTTCGGCGGCGGCGTTCGCCGTAGCTGGGGAAACCAGCGCGTTCATGAACTTCAGTGCGGCCTCCGGTGTCTTGGCCATCTGATCTTCCAGCTGCCATGCGGCGAAGTTTGGGTAGCCGAGCAATTTGGCTTTGCCGGCACGAAGCTGTGCCAAACGTGTGATGGTTTCGCGGGTGTCATTCGGGCCCCCGCGTTGGGCGCGGTTCCAGGAGTTTTCAAACAGCGCCTGGCGTGTCGCACGGTCGCTTAACGCAGCGAGGTCGGGCTGCTGTGTGGTGTTCTGCAGCGGCAATACCCAGCCTTCTTGCGTCCGTTGCTTCGCAGCCTGCGCGGCTGCGGTCAACTGTGCAGCGCTCAACCCAGCCAGCTTACCGGCATTCGAGGTAGCGTAGGCGGCGTCTCGGGTCGCGGCCAGCAGCTTGCTTTTGAAAGCGTTCTGCAGGGTGGATATCTCTTCATTCATCTTCTTCAGTTGGGTCTTGTCCGGGTCGGAGAGGTTGGCGCCGGCATGCAGGAACTGCTGGTGATAGTACTCGACCAGTCGCAGCGATTCGGCGTCCAGTTTGAGCGCGTCGCGTTGCTTATAGATGGCTTCGACCCGATGGTAGAGCTTGCTGTCAAGATAGATGGCGTCGTGGTGCGCGGCCAGCTTGGGAGCTTCGGTCTCCTGGACCTTCTGCAGGACCGGGTTGGTGTTTGCGCCGGTGACCGCATCGAACACGGACGACACACGATCGAGCAGGCGGCCGCTCTTCTCCAGCTCGACCAGGGTGTTCTCAAAGGCTGGCGTATCGGGGCTATCTGCGATCGCCAGTACTTCCTGGAGTTGTTGCGCCATACCGGCCTCGATCGCCGGCTGGTAATCGCTGTCCTGGATCTTGTCGAAGGGAGGCGCTTGAAAAGGCAAAGTGCTCGGCGCATAGAACGGATTGCCGGGGCCGAAGCCCACACTGGCTGCCGGTGCAGCGCTCGAGCTGAGCGAGATCGCTCCGGCGGTAGCGGTGATGACGGAATGGGTTGCTGGCCTCATGTTCTCCTTGTGCAGGGCAAATCAGCCCGGTAAAACGTTATAAACGGATGCTCGAGCAATTGATGCGATGCGTGCCAATGCCACACCTTTAATTAAATGTTCCGATGGCTGCTTTCGCAATGCTGAACAAGTGAAAGCGTGGCGGAAGAATGGCCGGGGTCATTTGAGCGATATGCGGCGATCACTCCAAACGAAGCATTGCACCGGCACCTGTTCGACCGTTTCGGGTCACATTTGCGGTTGCCGGTAGTTGTTTGACAGTCCCGCAGGCAAAAAACAGCCCTTAGCTGAAGGTACAGGGGGACGAATCGATGGCCGGTTCAACTTGCAAAACTGCAAAAATCATTCCCTATTGGGTGCGAGCTGTGTAGTCCTGACACTGCTTGTCATAGCAATTGTGTGTGTCGCAGGGGGGATTATTCACTTGAAGGTCGGTAGCAGGGTCGGTGTGGTCAGCCTGAGTCCAAATTATAGAGGAGACATCAAGCCTGCTTCAGCAACGTAATATCCCGGCTCCAGATTCATTGCAACAACTAGATTAGTCTCTCGAAAGATGTGCACCTGTTGGGCACTTTGCGACATGTCATCGCCGACAAATTCGTCAATGACGTTGTAGCTTTCACCGGCTTTGAAGAGTTTATAGGTTTTCATTTTCATTGTTCAGACCTCCTTTCTCAGAGTTTCACCGTGTTGGTGCCACTATAATAACCGATTTCGCCTTGTTTTCTCGAGTTTTATGCCTCAGTTTTGCCGCCTGTCAGCAACAAAACCTCCCCATACTTTGCGCCGGTGTTGGACCAGCTGCGGCAGAAGCTTCTTATCTGGAAGGAGCTGCTGTTGCCCAAACACCCCATGGCCGAGGCAGTGAACTATGAACTATGCACTGGGCCAATGGGCGGAATTGAACGCCTTCTGCTCGGATGGGGCGGTGCCCATCGATAACAACGCCAGCGAGCGGGAAATGAAGCGTGTGGTGCTGAACCGCAAGAACTCGTTGTTCGTCGGCAACGCACACGGCGGTCGAACGGCAGCAATACTGGCCAGCCTGACAAGCACCCGCCGCAGGCACGATGTAGACCCGCAACTGTATCTCACCCAGCTCTTGATGAACTTGCCGGCGGCGCAAATGAGTGAACTCTCGGCGTGGCTACCCGATCAGTGGAAGCTACGCCACGCTGCGAGACTGGCTACTCTCTAGCCCCACATCCCCTCACCCCGAAAACCTGTGGTTCGTGTAGCGCTCACGAAATTCCACCAAAAAAGTGCAGTTTGCTGGATATTACGGTGAAACGTCCTCCTTGTGCGGGGCGTTCCTTTTGGCTCATGCCCTGCACACGGGGCCGCTAATAGTGGCGCGTAACGGAAATCCAGGTACCCTCCGGCCGGGATGATAAAGTTTAGATCGGTGACAAACCGCAAGGTCCTGAGCCAAGGTTCGATTTGTCATCCCGTCGAGCGGAGGGCAGTGGAAGGACCTGCGGTTTCTTTTTTCTACCCTACAGAGTCGGATCCGTTCAGGCTAGCGTCCGCGAGGGGTTCGGTGGCGGACATTGGAGGAGATTATTGGACAGTTTCTTACATGGAGCAACTTGTAAGTCGCACGGCGATGCAGGCGGAATTTGGCTACCGGCCGATCATTGCGCGGCGCGATGGGAGCGGGGAGGGCGCGCGGTCGGTGATGGGTGAGTTCGTCTCCGGCAACTACTTTCGCACTTTTGGGCTGCGGCCGCAGGTGGGAAGGTTAATCGCCAATGCGGACGATATTGTGGGCGCGCCGATGGTTGCAGTGATGAGCTACGAGACGTGGAAGCGCGACTATGCCGGCGATCCCGCAGTCGTTGGTAGTACGTTCTGGGTGAATACCAAGGCGGTGACGATTGCCGGGATCGCGCCGGAGGGATTCTACGGTGACCGGCTCGCGAGCACGCCGCCGGATTTCTATCTGCCGATCGAGACCATGCCGGGGCTTGCAAAATGGAGCCACAGGGTGGCGCTGCGGCATGAATAGAAATTGCCCTGAAGTTCTCCGAGTTACGCTGAAGGGAAAAGCGGGCGCAATCAATATCTGTGAACGGACTCATGATGGTTGCTAATTTGATCCAGCGATGTTCGCTACTAGCTGTGGCAGTTGCGGAAGACCCCGGGATTCACGGTGACCGCAGTGCTCGGCGCCGGCGCTGGGGCGAACGCCGCCATCTTTACACTGGTGCATGCTGTGCTGAGGCACCGGAAACAGAAAATGCCCCGGAAAACCAGGGGCATTTTTCTTTGCCGAATCTCGCTGCAAGATGCCGAGGAGCTTATTGCCCGACAGCGATTTGACTGGCAATACCCTTGGACCTTCCAGGGGCAGTGCGATGCCCAGAAATGTATCCCTTTTTGTGGCCATTCCGACAGACGAACCACTGTTCATAGAACCGGGCGGAATGCTTAGGAACGCCCGGAAGATCTAACGTTTCATATGCAGCCGGTTGCTCTGTCATCGGCCCACCGCACTGTTTGCAATATTCTGCAGGCATTGTTATTCCTCCACGCGATAACGCGGGTGTATTACTAAGTTACTAAGTGTTCGGCTTTGAGGAAGGGGCCAGTTGCCCCGAGATGCAGTAGCCGATTTAGGGTCTAATAAAACACTAAACTGTTTGCTCCGTTCGAGTCAATCCATTTGCTGCAAATTCGCTCTAGAAATTGGGGAGATAGTTGCAGCAGTTGATTCCACCGGCCAGGGGTAGCCCACGTTCGGTCCAGCGCCTGTGAAGTGTCCGGTGGCGAACAGCGGAGGAAATTATTGGACAGTTCCCCGGGAGAGGCAACTTGTAAGTCATTGAAGCAATTGAGGGGAATAATGGCTTGCTTTGTGCAGCTACGAGTTTGGGTACTGTGAACGGAGTCATGATGATTGCGAATTTGATCCAGGATCTTCGCTACTCGTTGCGGCAGCTGAAGAAGACCCCGGGATTCACGGTGACCGCCGTTCTGACGTTGGCGCTGGGCATTGGGGCGAACGCTGCGATCTTTACGCTGGTCCATGCGGTGCTGCTTAAGAACCTGCCGGTGACAGATCCTAAGACGCTGCTCCGGCTTGGCGACAACAACGACTGCTGCGTGGGTTGGGGGGCGCGCGACAATGGCGACTATGCGCTGTTCTCTACCGACACGTATAAGCAACTGAAGAAGAACGCGCCGGAGTTTGAGGAACTGGCGGCGATGCAGGCGGGATTTCGCTTCCGGCCAATCATTGCACGGCGCGATGGAAGCCAGGAGGGTGCGCGGTCGGTGATGGGCGAGTTTGTCTCGGGCAACTACTTTTGCACCTTCGGTCTGCAGCCGCAGGCGGGAAGGCTCATCGCCGATGCGGACGACGTTATCGGCGCGCCTATGGTTGCAGTGATGAGCTACGAGACGTGGAAGAACGATTATGCCGGCGATGCTTCCGTCGTTGGCGGTACGTTCTGGGTGAATACCAAGGCGGTGACGATTGCCGGGATCGCGCCGGAGGGTTTCTTTGGCGATCGGATGTCGAGCACGCCGCCGGATTTCTATCTGCCGATTGAGACGATGCCGGTGCTGGCAAACGCTCCTTATGTACGCGACCCGGATGCTGATTGGCTCTATATTGTTGGCCGGGTGAAGCCGGGTGTGGCGCCGGCTCTTCTCCAGCAGAAGCTGAGTGCGCTGCTGCGGCAGATCTTTGCGCCGAGCAAAAATTTTTCGACGAAAGAAGGCAAGGTCCTGCTGGCAAAGGCGCACATCGTGCTGACGCCGGGCGGCGCGGGCATTCAGGATATGCAGGAACAGTATGCGTCGAACCTGTACTTGTTGATGTGGGTCTCTGGACTGGTGCTGCTGATTGCGTGCGCAAACATTGCCAACCTGCTGCTGGTGCGCGGGATGGGGCGGAAGGCGGAGATGTCCCTACGGACGGTGCTGGGCGCAAGGCGCGGAAGGATCATCCAGCAGCTGCTGACGGAGAGCTTAATGCTGGCGGGGTTGAGCGGCATCGCAGGACTTTTTGTTGCCTATGCAGGGACGCGGATGCTGCTGATGCTGGCGTTTCCCGGAGCGCAAAATGTTCCGATCCATGCCAGTCCGTCACTGGCGGTGATGGGGTTTGCGTGCGGGCTGTCGCTGCTGACGGGGGTGTTGTTTGGCGTGGCGCCAGCGTGGATCGCGGCGCAGGCGGAGCCGGTGGAAGCGCTGCGGAGCGGAGCCCGGACGACGGCGGCGGGGGTTTCTCTCCTGCAGCGCGGACTGGTGGTGTTGCAGGCGGCGCTGTCGCTGGTGCTGCTGGTGGGCGCCGGATTGTTCTCGCAGAGCCTGAACAAGCTGCAAAGTACGGACCTGAAGCTGGAGTCGAAGAACCGGTATATCGTACACATCAATCCGCAGGCGGCGGGGTATTCGCAGACGCAGCTGGAGGCGCTCTATCGGACCATGGAGGAAAGGTTCCATGCGCTGCCAGGGGGTGATGAAGGTGGGCATCGCCACATATACGCCGATGGAGGACAACAACGACGGCTGGAGCGTGCAGGTCCAGGGACAGCCCGATTTGCATGTGAATGCCTCGGATGTAAAGGCGAATGCGGAGTACTTCGATTCGGTGGGGACGCATGTGGTGATGGGACGCGGGATCGGCGTGCAGGACACGTCGACCGCTCCGACGGTGGCGGTGGTGAACCAGGCGTTTGTGAAGAAACTCTTCAGGCCGGGCGACAATCCCATCGGTCACCACTTTGGCGGGGGCCCGAATTCGACCGGAGACTATGAGATCGCCGGCGTAGTCGAGGATACGGCCTATACCAGCGCGCGTTGGAAGGACCACATGATGTACTTTGTGCCGATGATGCAGAGGCCGTTGAGCACGAAGCAGCCGATCGAGAAGGACGAGATGCTGTTTGCCGGAGCGATCGCGCTGGAGACGGCACGGCCGATGAACAACATAGAAACTCTGGCGCGGACGATGCTTGCGAGCATCAATCCCAACCTGACGGTGGTGAAGTTTCAGACGTTCGATGCGCAGATCGCCGGCCGTTTCACCGACGAGCGGATGATTGCGCGGTTGACGATGCTGTTTGGCGCTCTGGCGCTGCTGCTGGCGACGATTGGACTCTACGGCGTGACCGCCTATACCGTCGTGCGGCGGACTTCAGAGATTGGCATCCGGATGGCGCTCGGGGCGGAGCGCGGGAGCGTGATCGTGATGGTGATGCGGGGAGCGATCATTCAAACCGTGCTTGGGCTGGCGATTGGAATTCCGGTGGCGCTGCTTTGCGTGCGCTTTGTGAAGGCGCAACTCTACGATATAACCGGCGCGGATGCCGCTGTGCTGGCGAGCGCGATCCTGACCCTGGCGCTGGCGGCTTGCGTAGCGGGGCTGATTCCGGCGCGGCGGGCAGCGTCGTTAGAGCCGCAGGCGGCGCTGCGGCATGAATAGAAATGCCCTTGAGTGGCGACGATGTTGGAGGTTTCTTTTCCCGACCCTACAGACGCAATCAATGTCATGAAAAAATAGTGTGCTTCGTGGAAGTAGCTTACTCGGAAACGTTTTGTATGCTTGCCTAACGTCGATGGAATCCCATACTCTGCCAATTCCCGAAAACAGAGGATCTTGGACTACCAAATAATCACGGCCAGGTGCCATCCAACTCAAACTCCCGTGCGTAACCCTAGTACCGATGGTGCGGCTCGTTCCTACATTTGACCGGGTTTTGCGCCAATGGAACACAAGTTAATCCAGGGAGATATGCATGCCAAGACGCAGATCCTTCGTCTCGCTTGCGCTGAGCCTGCTGCTGATTACCCCACCCGGAGTATTCGCATCCAGTCATCGTGAAGCGCCCATTACCGCGTTAGATCACGCGGCAGACATCACAGACTTCTACGCATTTGTCAGTTACGACCACCCCGATCGCGTCACATTCATCATGAATGTGGATCCTTTCCTCGAACCCAGCAACGGCCCCAATTTCTTTCCCTTCGATCCCAACGTCCTCTACCAGATCAGGGTCGATAATACTCACGATGCTGTCTCTGATGTGACCTTCAACATCCAGTTCCAGACACAGATTCGGGCACCGCAGCTCTTTACCGGCTTTGCAGGCGCCGGTAACGCAATCAATGCTCCGGCCAATTCGCCCGCGCCCGTGAAGCCGGGTACCCCGATCGTTCCCCCGGCTATTACTTCACTCGACGGGCCAGGCTCAGCCGGCTTGAGCCTGCGCCAGACCTATACCGTGACGATGTTTCGCGGCACGAAGAAGATTCCTCTCACCTCGGTGACTGGCGCGAGCCTTTTTGCCGTTCCTACCAACATTGGCCCACGGACCATGCCCAACTACGAGGCATTGGCCATGCAGGGAATCTATACGGTGCAGGCAGATCGCGGGGACATTCGCGTTTTTGCCGGTACGGTGGCTGATCCCTTCTTTATCGATTTGGGAGCTGCTTTCGACTCCCTCAATTTCCGCGCCGGCGCGGGAGGCGGAGTACTGACCGCGGCGCAGGATAAGGACGACCACCTCAACCTTGCTCCTAATGCCGTCTCGGGCTTTAACGTCAATACGATTGCCATTGAGGTACCGATCTCCTACTTGACCGTCGACGGGAACCAGCACCCCGCCACCGACGTGCGGGCAACGATTGGAGCCTGGGCAACAACCTCGCGGCCGCAGCTCACCGTTCGCCGTTCCCCACTTCCCGACGAAAGCCAAGGATCCTACTACCAGGTCCAGCGTCTCGGTAATCCGCTGATCAACGAACTGATCATCGGCACCGGCGTCAAGGATAAGTGGAGCATGTCGCACCCCGCGAACGATGCGCAATTCGCCAGCTTCGATCTGGATCCGACGCTTGCTCGTCTCTTCAATGCGATCTACGGGATCAACATTCCGCCACCGCCGCGCACGGATCTGCTTCCGCTGGTCACCTATGCCCCGCCGATCGCCGCCCCCGGCACGCCGGCAGGCCCCATTGCCGACCTGCTGCGGCTAAACACCGGCGTAGCTCCTGCTCCGGCGGCCAACCGCAGCCGTCTGGGCCTGATCGCCGGCGATGGCGCCGGCTTTCCGAATGGACGGCGTCTGACCGACGACGTGGTTGACATCGCTGCTCGCGTGGTTGGCGGCGGCGTACTCAACCCGAAGTTCAACGTCGCTCCCAATAACCTGATCGGCGATGGCGTAGCCGCTACCGATGTGCCCACGCAGGAGACCTTTCCTTATGTGCACTTCGCCTATAGCGGCCGCGATAGCCGTCACATCGATCCCAGTGAGACGGGTTGCGGTGATCAGCCAACGGCCGAAAGCAGCAATACGGGCGATGCCCCACCGGCAAACCAGGGCGGCAGCAGCACCTGCCCTGTCCTGTAACTCACTTAGTCAACCAGCCGAAGGCTCTGGGCACACCGCGCTTAGGTGTGCCCAGAGCCCTCGCTTTCCATCGTAAAGGCCTGTGATGAAGCTCTCCTTTCTTGTCGTCGGAGTGGTCCTCCTGGGCAACGCCGGAGCCCAGCAACTCAAATCACCATCGTCACCCACCAGTTCGGATAGTGCTCAGGAACTTACTCCAGCTCAGCAACGAATCGCTGCCGCGAGGCAACAGATCGCTGCCCATCCTAAGAAGGCTGAGGCCTACAACAATCTTGCGTTGGCCTTTATCCGCCGAGCGCAGGAGACCGCGTCGGCTGAATACGATCGCCAGGCAGCAGAGGCTATCGCCACCGGCTTCCATCTCGCCCCACAGGATTTTCAGTTGCGCAAAACGCAGGTGGCTCTCCTCCTCGAACAGCATGAATTGACTCGGGCCAGGGAAGAGGCCAAAGACCTGAATCTCCACAACCCTGACGATCCGATGATCTATGGATACCTGGCGCGGGCGGAGATTGGTCTGGGCAACTACCAGGATGCCGAGGATGCGACACAATGGATGCTCAACCTGCTACCCTTCAACGTTCCCGGCTTGCTGATCGCCGCCGACCTGCGCGACCACTATGGTGATCCCGAAGGCGCGTTGGATCTGCTCCATCGCGCTTATGGAGAAACCTCTCCCGGCGAAACCGGGGAGCTCGCCTCGATCGCGAACCGGATCGCATCGATCGAGATCGACCTGGGAAAGTTGGATGCCGCAAGCCAGATTTTGCAACGTGCCGACGAAATATTCCCCGGTTATCCAGAGACCCTTAAGAACCGGGCGCGCGTCAGTCTCGGTCATCCAACAGAAGCCGCCACTAGCCCTATGCCGCGGAAGCCGGTTTCTCCAAAGCCGGAGTTTCAGGAGCCGATCTCCCACCAGACGGTTTCCCCTGCGAAGGTCTCGGCTGCCCTCTTCTCGCCCGTGCCGGCAGCGCTGCTCATCCCCCAGCCCACTGGCACCGAGCGCATCATCCGAAACATGCAAAGCCGTGTACAGAGCAACCCCAAAGACCCGGCTGCCTATTCCGCATTGGGCGCCGCCTTCTTCCAGCGGGCCAGGGAAACCGGCGACGTCGAGGACTTCCAACTGGCGGAGCAATCGCTGAACAAGTCTCTGGATCTGGTCAGCGCGGATTTCTCCGCCGATGCCGCTTTGTCCACCATGGCGGAGGTGTGTATGGGTGAGCATCGCTTCAACGATGCCATCACCTGTGCGCAGAAGGCCCTCTCCCTGGGCTCCGGCGATCTCTCCTCGTTTGCCATTGTGGGCGACGCCAACGCGGATATGGGCGAATATGAACGAGCCGCTGTTGCTTATTCGCGCCTCGACATTTCTGGCGAGTCCGCCGCGGAGCCCCGCAATGTTTATGTGCGCGACAGCCGCACCTCCTATCTCAAATTTGTTTCTGGCGATACACCAGGCGCCATTCGCTTGATGCAAAGCGCGGTAGCGGCTGGGACCGAAGCCCGGCTACCCGCGGAAAATCTTGCCTGGCTCTACTTCGAACTGGGCGAGTACGAGTTCCAGGCGGGTGATGCGGCCGCAGCCGACGATGCCTATCTCAACGCCCTCAACATCCACCCCGGCGACTATCGCGCTCTGGCCGGGCTGGGGAAGCTCCGGGGGAACCAGGGCCGCTTCGCCGAAGCCATGAAGCTGTACCAGAGCGCTATCGCCGTCGTGCCCATGCCGATGTACGTGGCCGAACTGGGAGACTTGTACACCCGGTCCGGCAACCCCGCCGAAGCGAAGAAGCAGTACCAGCTGGTGGAATACATAGGAATGCTGGGCCACATTAACCAGGTGTTGCACAATCGCGATCTCGCGCTCTTTTACGCGGACCACGATATCAAGCTGGATGAGTCACTCGCCCTGGCTCACAAGGAGTTCGAAGTACGCCACGATGTTTATACCTGGGATGCGCTCGCGTGGGCCTTGTACAAGAACGGCAAGTACCAGGAGGCGAGCGATGCCATCAACAATGCGCTGCGCCCCGGTACCCGGGATGCTCTTTTGTTCTTCCACGCCGGCATGATCGCGAGCGGGTTGGGACAAACAACCCAAGCCAAAGCCAGGCTGCAAGAGGCGCTGGGCATCAATCCCCAGTTTCACGTCATCTACGCCGCCGCTGCCAGACAACAACTGCAGATCCTGCAAGGGCAAGCTGGACTAACCGCGAGCCAAGGACAGAATCGTGTTCCATAAGCGACTTCTCCGATTGCTCGCGGTCTGGCTCCTGCTCACACCGCTGCTCACGCCCAGGAGTTTTGCCCATCCCATGGGCAACTTCAGCGTCAATCACTACTCCAAAATTTCTCTGGAGAACGATGGCGTCCGTGTCTCCTACATCATCGATTTGGCTGAGATCCCCACCTATCAAGAGTTGCAGCAGGGCGATATTTCAGCTAACGCGGCGGACCCGGCCGTCAAGGCATTTGTTGCCTCGCGCGGCCAGGAGCTGGGGCGTGGTCTCAGCCTGGTGCTCGACGGCAAGCCGCTGGCCCTGCGTCTTCTGTCCAGCCAGGTGATTTTCCCTCCCGGCGCGGGCGGCCTTCCCACCATGAAGATGGGCTTCGTTTATCAGGCAGCCTATTCGCACGCAGCGGATCAGTCATCCGCCAGCCTGCAGTATGCCGACAATAATTTTCCCGGTCACGCCGGATGGAAAGAGATTGTTACGGCGGCGCCCGCTGCATCTCTCATCAGCAGTTCAGTGCCACAGACCGACCGTAGCGCCGGGCTGACCAACTATCCAACCGACCTGCTCAACAGTCCGCCGCAGGATTTGTCCGCGGCCGTTCAGTTCCGCTATCCGGTTGCGCTCGGCACGCGGCCCGTTGCGGCCGTTACACCTGCGCCAGCATCCTCGCACCCGGCGCGTACACACGCCAACCATCGTGTCGCCGCAGTTTCGCCACTGCCCTCGTCTCCCTCTGCGCTGCGGTCCCCGGTCACCGCGGCTGAGCCTATGCATCTCCAGGCTAACCAGCAGGCGACCCCGCGCAGCGCTTTTACTGAGCTGATCACCACCCGGCATATGAGTCTCTGGTTCCTCTTCACTGCCGCCTTCATTGCGTGCGGGCTCGGAGCGCTGCACGCGCTCGAACCCGGC
>PLZN01000031.1 GCA_003152195.1 Acidobacteriaceae bacterium | reverse complement strand
ACCGACGGGCCTCTTGGCATAGGCGGTCAACAGATCGTGGGCGCGCCGCAAAGCGGTCTTGGTGGTCACTCCGAGCCGCACCACCTGCACCGTCACATCGGCCATCTCGCTCAGGACGCGCGCGTCGGCGACCGGCAACACGGGCGGTGCGTCGATGACAATCACGTCAAATTCTTCGCGTAAGCCTATCAGGAGCTCGCGCATACGGTCGGACTCCAACAGCTCCGAGGGAAATGCTGGGATGGACCCTTCCGGCAGCAAGTAGAGGCCGGGCATTTGGGGGTGAGCGAAGATCGCATTTTCCGACGATTCCCCAGCAAGCATGCGGCTCAATCCACTCCTGCCGGGCAGCCCCATGCTGGCGCGTATGGCGGGCCGCCTCATGTCTGCTTCGAGCAACAAGACCGTCCTCCCCTGCTGCACGAAGGTGGCAGCCAGATTCATGGAAAGCGTGGTCTTGCCTTCGCCCGGGATGGCGCTGGTTATCAGGATTACCTTGGAGGGCGCCGCGTTCTTTACACGGGTCAACACGGAGCGCAGGTTGCGAACCGACTCGCTGTACCTGGACTTTGGATTAGCCAAAACCTGGATGGCCCGTCCCTTGTTGCCAAATCTCGGCAGGACGCCGAGCAGCGGTAAACCCATGTGCTCGATCGCACTGACGTCCTGAATCGTGTTATCCAGCGTATCGGCAACCAATACACCCGCGCCGCCGAGGAAGAGCCCGAAAGCCAGCGCTGCCGACAAATACAAGGGCACGTTCGGCTTTGCTGGTTTGGTGGGAATCAAAGCCTGATCCACCACGGTAATGGTGTTGGATTTGAGGCCCTGCAGAATTCCCGCTTCTTTCAGCCGCTTTAGTAAATCCTCATACAGCGTGCGGCTATCGTCCGCCTCCTGGCGGGTGATGATGTATTGGATAGCCTTATTGTTCAGGGCATCCGCCTTGACCTTCTGCTCGTTGTAGTTTTGTTGCGCGTCCTTCCAGGTCTGATCAGCGACATGGTAGTCATTCTTAGCCCTCTCGCCGATTCGGCCTACCTCTTGCTGAATGGCGTGCCGGATCCCGCCGATATTGGCCTGCATCTCGGCGATTTTTGGATAGCCAGAACCGAACTTGGTCTTCATCTGATCCAACTGCCCCTGAAGGCCAGCCTCCTGGCCGCGCAGGTTCTGGATCGTCACCAGCGAGTTCGTGATCCCCGAGGATGCTGGGCCGCCGAGTGTGTTTCCAGACAGGCTGGAGAGCATCTCGGCGTCTCCCGATGCCGCCGCCTGATAGATCGCTAACTTCAGGATGCGATTCTGTGCCGCATCGCTCAGCGTCGTAGCTGCCCTTTGGAATTGATCCAGGGTTGCCGAATATGCCTGCTCCCGCCCTTGGGCGTCGGTTGTCCCAATGCTGTAGATGCCGGATTCGCGTTGCATTTGCGCAACCTGCGCCTGCAGGCTTTCACTGCGAATTTTTAGATCGGCAAGCTGCTTGCTTAACGATTCGGATGCTGCTTCAGTCGCCTTGTATCTGCTCTCAAAGGTGTAATCGGACAACTCCTGCACCAGCTCATTCACGACAGCGGCTGCAAGCTTAGGATCAGGATTGAAGTAATCAATCTCGATCAGGCGGGTTCCACCGAGCGGCTTGACGTTCAGATTCTTGTGAAAGATCTTTAGAGCGTTGGCTTGCCGCCGGGGCGATTTCTCCAGTGCTCCAGTAGCCGGCTCCGGAGAGCTGCTCGGCGTGAAAATGGCAAGCAGTGCAGTCAACGGCCTCGACTTGGGCCGAAACTCCTGCGTATTTTCAAGGTTGAGGGTACGAATGGTGCGCAGAGCAAGTTCGTTCGACCCCAGGATGCTGGCTTGCGTTTGAATGTTAATATCCGCATTCAACGCATCTACTGGATTTGCACCGGCGCCCATCAGGGTATCCAGATCGAGCCCGTCGGAACTTTCCTTTTGCACCTGGATCGATCCCGTTGCCTGATAGCGGCGTGTACTTAAGACGCATAACAAAACTCCCAGCGCGAAAATGATAGCGGTGGCCGCGTACACGATTACGCGCCTGCGGCGAAACATCTGAAGAAGATCGCGCAGGGTCAGCTCCCGTTCCTCGTAGGAGTTCAAGGAGTTTCCACTTTGCTGGCGAGTTGTTGGGTATAGATCCGGTTGCATCATGTGCTCGCAAACCCCGTACTAACGGTGACTGAGACCTGTATCCGCCCAAAGTAACTGCGCTGGAGCGTGCCCGGAGGGCGGTGGAGGTGGGGCGGCTGCGCTGTCCGCGCCCGAAGCCAGCCGCGACGCCGTCGTGAGCCGTAACTAGCCGGCTAATTCCAGGTCGCTGACATCCACACGGATGGCAAAAGATCTCTGGATCAGTTGAATCGTGACAACAAAGGTTAGATCGCTCCCATCCCCTTCCACATATCCTTTAACTCCGCGGAAAGGTCCGCGGGTGATGCAAACCGTGTCGCCCGCGCACAGGAACGGACGGGGCATAAGCGATGCGCGTTGGGCGCCGAGGCGTAAAGCGTGCATCTCGTGATCATCCAGCGGTAACGGGGACGAGCCGTTGCCCACAATGTAGACCACGCCCGACGTCTGCACCACCGGAAGCCGTTCGCCATCCCCGAGACAGACGAAAACATAACCCGGAAAGAGCGGATGCTGGATTTCCCGTCGAACGCCGTTTTTCCATCGCCGTACGGCCGTGTAGAGAGGCAGGAAGGATTGAATCTGCTTGGCCGCCAGCTGAGCCTGGACGAATTTTTCGTGCCGAGGCGCGGTATAGGCCGCGAACCAGGCCTTCTTGGCAACTCTAGGATGGCTATCACACGCCTCGATGGGCGGCCACGCTAAGGCTCGCTCCGAAACAGGGGGCATAACCAGCACTGAACACCTCCAGGTCAAAAACGCTACGGCAACGGTCCGTCATTCAGTTCCGCGGCAACGGATAGGTCCTGAATAAACATCGCCGGGCCGCCGTTGATTGCTTCGCGTTCGTCAGTCAGCCGGAACACGGATCGAGCAAAACTCAGGTCAGGTTATTTCGGCCAAGCTTCGCACTCTCAGTTAGCTCGGGGCTAACCATCTTGCTAGCACCTAAAAGGTTAACTAATAGCCCGTGGCCCGTGTAACGCGATGTTATGACTTAAATCGTGAAGTGGAGGCGCAAACCCAACCACACAGGCCGCAATTTAAAACCATGCGGCTGAGCTTTTCGGACGGGGCAGTTTGCCGTGGACATAAAGCGGAACTAACTAACTGAGGATCAGCTTAGCCCACAGAGTCACACCGATCAAACTAAAAAATGGACATTTGGATATCTTTCGTAACGGGTATCCTTTCGTGCAACATTGCCAATGCAGCCTGCAGAATGGTACCCTCCGTCCCGTCCGTTAAGGACCGCGAGCGCCTCATGACCTGCGGACGCAGATGCATAGGACACAGACACAGTTACAATTACTTCCCGGCTCATGCTAATGTTTCGACGCCTGCAAGATCCGCGAGCATCCAATTATGCGGGAAAAGGCCGGGGTAGTGATCGTCCATCCCGAGAAACCAGTGCCGGGGCGCGATGACTATCTTTTCCGGCCGAGGGTTCAGCCACGCCCCCCACCAGGAAAACGTACTGTTGGCCATGATGTGATGGTGGCAAGACGACATGAGGCGCAGATCCTCATGGGCGGCGAAATCATCATTGTGTTGGACGAGCACCATCCCGATATCGCGCGGCAAGTTTTGTTTGACAAAGGGAACGTCATCGGAGAAAACAAAAAAAGTGGGATCGACGAGCCGGTCCCTGATAAGTGAGATGGCGTTGAAGTAGTACTCCATGGGCAAGACGACCTTGCCTTCCGAGGCGAGCGTGGAGTCTCCCCGGCGGATGTGCAGTGAGACCGGGTTTCTGCTGTGGGCGATCTGTTCCAGAACCTCCAGATTCTTCCCCTGTGCAGGCACCCTGAAGGTCAAATCCACCCGCAGATCCTCGGCAACGTCCTCGACGAAGCGATGGTTTTGCCAATAACCCCCAATGTACAGCGCCTTGACGCCCTGCTTCAGCGGCAGGTCACGCAGGAAACGGTAACGATGTTCAAGTTGCTCTTTGAACACCTGTATCCCAAGTTTCCTTCTCAATGGGGCAGAGGCGGTCTTGAGCCAGGCTTTATCTGTAAAGATGAAGCGATCGGAGAGGGAACGTTCCTGCATACGCGCAGGGATCGAGAAGTGCTGAAGCAGGCAGGGCCTTGGATAACCAAAGGACACAGCGTTCCGCGCCGGATCGACCGCGATTCTCATCTGCGCACGGTATCGCTTGGCGTAGTAGCGGAGAGCGGCATACTGAAACAGCTGGTTCCCTAAGCCCCCGTACTCCTTGACCACAACCTGCAAGCGATACCTCTCTCAGGATGACTTTGCAGTCATAAGATTGTCTTCACGCTTTGGTTGATTTTAGTTTGGCCCGCTATTAACGATTAAGTCAATAGATGATTCGGGCACTGAACATCTTTTGTAACGCGGTCCTAGAGCATGTTCACTTCTACTTGGGGATGAACTCTTGGGCATGCCTCAGGGGCTAAAGCCCATTGTTGTTGCTTCCTTTATATACGGGCTGAACAGGCTGCGGAAAA
>PLZN01000390.1:25528-25760 GCA_003152195.1 Acidobacteriaceae bacterium | reverse complement strand
CGCTCGCGGACATACAACGCCGCCATGCAGAGCTGCTTGCCAGGCGGGCTCAACACCAGCCGGAAGAGGAGACGCAATCCGGATCCCGCGATGCCCGCGCCTCGCAGGGTTCCCGCTGGAGCAGCTCACTTCGCTGGGCATCGCCACCAGCCACACGTCACCTGGGCGGGGACGCCCTGCGACCCTTTGGTCACCGGTCGAAGCTGAGGCTACCGTACAGGAGTAACTTTCC
>PLZN01000390.1:0-25519 GCA_003152195.1 Acidobacteriaceae bacterium | reverse complement strand
TTCCCCCCGCGCCGCCGGCGGCGGCCGACGGATGCTGTCGCCCTTCGATCGTGGATCATCTTTTACTTTGCCAGTCTAGTCAAATCTAAAACGAAGAGCAGCAAACAAAGGCGTCAGTCAGGATGCCGATCGAGACAATCGCGGAGGAGGAAAACATCTGATATGACCCGTCCGCGGCTCTTATTTCAAAAAGCATCTACCTATAGTATTTTCACTTCTGGTGTAAACAGAGGAATGATCCGGACGGGCAGGACGGGCAACGCAGCACATGCGCGCGGTAGCCGTGCGGCAGCCTTATAGAGCAACCGTTACGGCCGCAGAAACTTAGGCTAAATGCACTCTGCTGTAGTTTCCGCATCGCATCTAACGCAGAGAGAGACTTCGCACCGGACCGTCTCGGCCCGCTATGCTCAGCCAACCCCGTCGCGAACCACCCGAAAGCCATAATCAGCGTATTTGAATTCCGGCGGAATGCTGGAACGTGCCGAACATCTTGAGATCTTGATGTGGTGCCGCCAGGAACCTCCGCGCGATGCTTTTCGGTTGCCCTCTTCCGGTCCCGGCGGATTCCGATCGGGTGAAATCGTATAGTAGCCGGCCCCGAACCAATCGCTACACCACTCATGTACGTTCTCGCACATCTCAAATAAGCCGTAAGCATTCGGCTGTGATTGTCCGACCGGCTCAGGACCGGTCTTCCAGCGAGCGTCGTAGCCAGGACGTGACATCGGAGGATCATTGCCCCAGGGGAAGACCATATTCTCGGCGCCGCCTCGGGCGGCCCGTTCCCACTCGGCTTCTGTGGGTAGCCGATAGTGCGGCCCGGTCATTGCGGAAAGCCACGCGCAATAGGCGACGGTGTCGAACCACGAAACTGCCACCACAGGTTGCTGAGGATGAGAGAAGTTGGCATCGCCCCAGTATGGGGGCGGCATGTTCGCGGTGGCGTCCAGAAACCGCGCATACTCACCAACGGTGACCTGAGTTGCCGCCATGGCAAAGGAATCTACCCAGATGCGATGAACAGGCCCTTCCACGGCCTGACCAACGTCGGACCCCATGGAGAACCAGCCAGCGGCGATCTGAATTCGCGGCGGTTCAATGATCGGCACGTAACAGGGGACTAGACTCATAGCGGTCAGCGGGAACATCTTTCCATACGATGTTAGCTTGTGGCGTGGGGGCGCAGCGGATGAAATTCGATTGGACCCAGGGCGCACTTGCTGAAGGCCTGCGACTCTATCATGCAGAGGAGTTCTTTGCCGCTCATGAGGCATGGGAAAGCGTGTGGCTGGGGGCGCGGGAGCCGGAGAAGATGTTCCTGCAAGGGTTGATTCAGGTGACAGCGGCGTTCCATCACCTCCAACGTAATAATCCCCGGGGAACTGCGCTGTTATTGCAAGCCGCCCTGGGGCGGCTCGAGCGTTATCCCGCGTGCTTCGGAGGTATTTCCGTTACCTTGCTCTGCAATGACATTCGCGAATGGTTACAAGCGCTCGACGCGGGTGCACCGGCACCCCAACACGGTTCCCCCCGGATACGTGCTTAAGCCGGCTCTGGTTCTCAAGGCTAATCGATGCCATTCTGCTTCGCTTCGCCTTTACGCCGGCTTCTTGATCTCCTGGGCTCAGTGCCATCGCTTGGCTGGTTCGACCTTAGGACATCTGCCAAAGTGAGTGAGATGAGCGGTCTTTGGAAATCTGGGGAAGTGTGCGTGACGGGATGGAGGATGAATCCCAACTCGCTGGCCAGTTCCCTGAATAGAGCTTGTTTCATTTCAACTGGAAGCTGATCGATATTGACGAGACTGCAGGCAGATTGCTTCAAAAGAGACCCCCAGACCGGCTTTGTGATTTCGCCGTATCGAGGACATTTTACGTGGCGTTAAACGTCACCGCCAATGTCACTTTATGTCGTCCACCGTTACTCTCCCGAGTACGCGGCAGTAACCGCAGAGCACAACTGTCTGCTTTAACTGATCCAAATGGTGCGAACCGCTCACGCAGAAGTGGGATGTAGAAGTAACCTCTACGGCTGCAGCAAACAACGGTTCGGCTGGATTCGGCGCCCATCTGAGGACTGCGGCCTATCAACCCGGGATGAGGCAGTGAATCCGGCCTCCAGGTTCATCGCTCTGCATCGGAACTCAACAGCATGTCAAAATTGATCGAAGGATAGACGGCACATGCCAACCTCACGATCCATGCATGCTCTTGTACTGCAACGTCACAACGATCCATTCACTTTGATGGAAGTTCCGCTTCCCGCCGTCGGCGAGGGCCAGGTGCTTGTTCGCGTCAAGGCGAGTGGCGTAAACCCGCTCGATACCAAAATCCGGACGGGCAACGCAGCCCATGCGCGCGTCGAGCTTCCGGCGATTCTGGGGATGGATTTGGCCGGCGTCGTCGAGACCATCGCTCCAAACGTGACCGCATTCAAACCCGGAGACGAAGTCTACGGGATGGCTGGAGGCAGCGGAGGTCTGCAGGGTTCTCTCGCCACATTCATGGCCGTCGACGCGCATCTCCTGGCAAAGAAGCCGGCGAATCTTTCCATGCGAGAGGCTGCGGCCCTTCCGCTCGTTTTCATCACTGCTTGGGAAGGTTTAGTGGATCGCGCCCGAGTCCATGCTGGCCAGACGGTGCTGGTGCACGCCGGTGCAGGTGGTGTCGGACACGTCGCGGTGCA
Source organism: Acidobacteriaceae bacterium (assembly GCA_003152195.1). Lineage (GTDB taxonomy): Bacteria > Acidobacteriota > Terriglobia > Terriglobales > Acidobacteriaceae > PALSA-350. The sequence goes on along the minus strand of PLZN01000390.1, from coordinate 22,831 downwards.
GCTTGCGCACGCACGCGGGGCACAGGTATTCGCAACGGTCTCCAAGGACAAGGCGAAGATCGCCGAAGCTTATGGAGCCAAGGCGATCGGCTATCAGACGCAGACGGTCGAATCGTACGTCCTTGAGCATACTGGCTCGGAAGGCTTCGACATCGTCTATGACACCGTAGGAGGAGCGACCCTCGGCGATTCCTTTCTCGCCGCGAAGATCTACACCGGGCATGTTGTCAGTTGCCTGGGCTGGGGCACTCATAAGCTGGCGCCGCCGTCGTTTCGCGGCGCTACCTATTCCGGCGTCTTCACTCTGCTGCCGATCCTTACAGGCAGAGGAAGAGCTCATCATGGAGACATTCTGCGCGAAGCTACGAAGCTGGCCGAAGCAGGCAAACTGAAGCCTTTGCTCAACCCGGAACGCTTCACATTTGAGACCGCTCTTGAAGCCCACGTCGCTGTTGAATCGGGTAAGACAGTCGGGAAAGTCGTGGTGGAGATAGACGGCTAGGCTTGGCCGGCGGCCTGGCCCATGCCAACTTCATCCCAGCATGCCCCGCAGGCTCTAGCCGGCATTTCTACCCAGCGTTAAGGAGAGGAGCTACAGCGTTTTGTTGGGCACAATAGTTAGCGCGGCAAAACGGCGGGTGCCCCATCCCCCCGGATTTCCTGCCGCACGGCCCAGTAGGTCCAGCTGTTAAAGCGGTTGAACTTCTTGTTAACGTAGGAGCGTGTCTCAGCGGAATTCTTGCTTTGCAGGATGTCGGCTCTCATATCGGTCGATGGCAGTGACGGGTAAGCGCGTCAAGGCCTCCCTGAATAGATGCGGTGTGATTCGTCCGCGAGCCGAACCGGCGCGCTTGACGAACAGTGGGAGTCTATATTAAAAGCTCCCGGACAGCGACATCGGGATGGTTGCGCGGGGCGGGCCCCCCCGTCCCGCCAGGCGTCAGGCCGTGACCTCCCGGCCCCTTCGGCCTGATCACACGACTACTACATGGGTCGGGCGAAAGCCGAAATCACGAGTTGGGTAGCATACTCATCGAGGGTGCTCGCTCGCCTTCACGAGTGTGGGGTGCCTTCTCGTCCGATCGAAAGACATGGGATGATGGGAGGGAGCAATCAAACTCAATGGCGCGATCGCCAAAGGCCAATCCTACATCTGAAACAGGAAGCTCCTTTTTCGAATTCAAGCAAAGAGGGAACTATGTCCAATCCTTCCAAATCAATCTCTAGCGAAGTTCCCGTGGGACGCACTTCGTTTCACACGATGGAAGCCGGCGGCGTTCGCGTCTTTTATCGCGAAGCAGGTCCGGTGGACGCTCCGGTTCTCCTGCTGCTGCGCGGGTTCCCGTCGTCTTCCCGCATGTTGCGCGAGTTGATTCCGCGCATCGCCACCGTCGAATTCCTAGACACTGGACATTTTGCCCTCGAAACGCATGTGGATGAGATTGCCGCGGCAATGCACCGCCTTCTGGCAAGAGCGGCCACGTAAGACAGATTCATTAGCCATTTAAGCCGCAGGCCACTCATGGACGCAAACGTCAAGCTCACTCTATTCGAGCACCCCGAGCAAATTTTCCCTACTCTCACAGCGCTTCACATCGCTCGTTTCGCTGCGCGCGGAAAGTCACGTAAAGTTCACGCCGGTCAAATACTCGTTGAGCAAGGTGATCGGGACGTGCCCTTCTTCCTGGTCGTTTCAGGTGTGATGGAAGCCGTGCGGCCAACGGCCGAGGGGGAAAATGTGATTGCCGTCTTCCGTGCAGGACAATTCGGCGGCGATATCGGTATGTTGTCCGGGCGGCGGAGCCTGCTACGAGCGCGTATGCGTGACGCAGGTGAGGTCATTGAGATGGATCGCTCGAATTTGCAGGACGTGATCCAGACCGACGGTGAGCTGAGTGAGATCCTCATGCGTGCTTTCATCCTTCGCCGGCTGGAGCTGATCGGACATGGGTGGGGAGACGTGGTTCTCCTCGGTTCTAATAATTCATCGGGGACGCTGCGCATCAAGGAGTTTCTGACTCGCAACGCATATCCCTACTCTTACGCCGATCTTGAGACCGACCCGGGTGTCCAGGAAACGCTGGACCACTTTCACGTGAGCCCCAGCGAGGTGCCGGTTCTGATCTGCCGGGGACAGCGCGTGCTTCGCCATCCGACAAATCAGGAAGTCGCCGATTGCCTCGGGTTCAACGACGGGATTGATTTGACCCAGGTTCGCGATGTAATCGTCGTAGGCGGCGGACCGGCTGGGCTTGCGGCCGCGGTTTACGCAGCTTCGGAAGGGCTCGATGTCCTGGTCGTGGAGAGTACCGCACCCGGCGGGCAGGCCGGCTCAAGTTCAAAGATTGAGAATTATCTGGGCTTTCCGACGGGCATTTCTGGGCAGGAACTGGCCGGCCGAGCGTTCCTGCAGGCACAAAAGTTCGGCGCCAAGCTGATGATCGCGCGCGGCGGAACGCGCCTTCGATGCGGCTGCAAGCCATACTCCGTCGAGATTGAGGGTGGTGCCGCGCTGCAGGCACGCACGGTGATCATCGCCACCGGGGCTCAATATCGCAAGCTCCCGATTGAGAACCTGGCTCGTTTTGAAGGCATAGGCGTTTATTACGGTGCTACCTTCATCGAGGCGCAATCCTGTGGGAGCGGCGAGGTCATCGTCGTCGGCGGTGGCAATTCCGCAGGCCAAGCGGCGATGTTTCTGTCGCAAACCGCGAAACGGGTTCACATATTGATCCGAGCAGGGTCATTGGCCGACACGATGTCGCGCTATCTCATTCGCCGCATCGAAGAGAACGAGGCAATCACCTTGCATCCATACACCGAAATCATTGCATTAGAGGGAACAGACCGGCTCGATCGCGTGCGATGGCGCAATAGCCAAACAGGTGCCGTTGAGAACCACGAAATCCAGCACGCCTTCCTGATGACGGGAGCCAGCCCAAACACAAAGTGGCTCGAGGGTTGTGTCGTGCTGGACGGGAAGGGATTCATAAAAACTGGCGCCGACTTGAGTCCGGCGGAATTGGCCGATCCGTACTGGTCAGAAACCCGTAGACCGCACCTGCTGGAAACGAGTCTGCCCGGAGTGTTTGCTGTGGGTGATGTCCGTTCGGACAATGTTAAACGTGTTGCGACGGCGGTTGGAGAAGGATCCATCGCAATTCACTTAGTACACAAGGTTCTGCAGGAATGGAGCGCCCGCCCTGACTAGGCTCTTCGGGGCAGCGCCGACGGTCTGCCCACCCCTGTCGTGTACGGCTGTGGTGACAAGGGTGGGCACGCGAGAGGTCAGACAAAAAATTACGGCCGGACTGGTGGAAACGTGTTCGAACCCGGCGTATTCAGGCACGTTGGGTGACCAAACCCACCGGCGCTGATCCCGGTACCGCCAGAAGGATTGGGAGTGATCAATGGCTCTGACAATTCTCATGGCCCCCGCAATCCGGGCGAACAGACTGATCTCGCTTTCTCCAGCAGATCTGCTGATCATTGTCATTTATTTCGCTACGGTGCTGGGGATTGGGTTTTACCTCAGGCGCTATGCAAAGACTTCAAAAGATTTTTTCCTGGCGGGACGTGAGATGTCTGCATGGGTTGCGGGTCTTAGCTTTCTGTCGGCCAATCTAGGCGCGCTTGAGCTGATGGGATGGGCCGCCGCCGCCTATCAATACGGCATTCTCGCCGCTCACTTCTACTGGATCGCGGCTTTTCCGTCCATGGTCTTTCTGGGTTTGGTGATGATGCCCTTCTACTACATCTCCAAGACCCATTCCGTGCCTGGCTATCTTCGGTTGCGTTACGGCGAAGCAACCCGGGCTCTTAGCGGCATCTCGTTCGCCTTCATGACGGTTCTGATGTCCGGTATCAACATGTATGCGATGGCCATCGTAATGAAGGTGGTTCTGGGATGGAATATCCACTTCAGCATCTGGGTCTCTTCCCTGACAGTGGCTGCCTACGTCACGCTCGGTGGCCTGTTCTCGGCGATCTTCAATGAGGTGCTGCAGTTCTTCCTCATTTGGCTAGGTGTTCTGGTAGTTCCCATCCTCGGATTGATGGAAGCAGGCGGATGGTCCGGTCTGGTCGTCAAGATTCACCAGCGGGTTCACAGCAACGATTATGTGCATCTCTGGAGCACGCTGGGAACCTTTTCGGGTAACCCAATGGGCGTGCACTGGACCGGCATCGTTTTCGGACTTGGAGGTGTCATTGCCTTCGGTTACTGGACCACCGACTTCCTCGTCGTTCAGCGAGCCATGGCCGCCAAGGATTTGAGATCGGCGAAGCTTGCTCCCATCATCGCGGCCTATTTCAAGATGGTCGTCCCGTTGATCGTTATCCTTCCCGGCCTGCTGGCATTGGGCCTTCTCCCCTTCAGGTTGGTGCCGGAGAGTGCCGTGCGCCCAGGCCTGCACAGCTATAACGAAGTGCTCCCCCTCATGCTCGCCCGCTACGCTGGGCCCGGACTTCTCGGCCTGGGCGTGACTGCGTTGATCGCCGGCTTCATGTCCGGCATGGCGGGCAACGTGAGCGCCTTTGCCACGGTGTGGACGTATGACATCTACCAGCCTTACATCCGCAAATCGGAATCAGACGCCCACTATGTGCGGGTAGGGCGGTGGTGCACGATCCTGGGAGTCATCCTGAGCATTGCCACCGCCTACTTTGTGACCCAATTCAAGAGCATCATGGATTACATGCAGGCTCTGGTGAGTTTCTTTATTGCTCCGCTCTTCGGAACAGTAATCCTGGGGATGATTTGGAGGCGTGCCACCCCCAAGGCTGGATTCTGGGGTCTGCTTGCCGGAACCGTCTCGTCGATCGCGATGTATGCGTTGGTGAAGGCCAACCCTGCTTATCTTGCCGTCATTGCGCTCTCGCCGGACGCAAAGGACATGGCTGAAAACCTCTACCGTGCACTTTGGTCCTGGATCATCTGTGTCCTGGTGACGGTGATTGTCAGTTTGTTCACCACCCCAAAGCCGGTTGAAGAGCTGACCGGCCTGGTGTATGGATACACCAAGTTTCCGGATGACGGAGGATTGCCACTCTACAAGCGGCCGGTATTCTGGGGCGCTGGTGTGGCGATCTTCTTCATCATCTTGCAATGGGTGTTTTGGTAGCTACTGCGTCTGAGAACAAAGCTGGGGGAACTCCATGAGTAGGGAAGCGCCCATGTTGCCTGTGTGGTTTTTCATCGGAGTGCTGCTCACAATTTACGGAGTCATCATTTTGGTCACAGCTCTGGGAGAGTTATCTCACCCGCCTGAGGTCGTGCTCGCGCAATATCATCCTGCCCTTTTTGCAGGCATCCTCCTATTGTTGATTGGAGGGTTCTACACGTTTTGGTTCTGGCCTGGGCGCCGCAAGAAGCAGTAGGTTCCGCCGCGGCACCGATCCGATCACACCTACGTTTTCTAAACTCAGCGCAAAGCAGCGACCCGCTTGTTCACTTCGTTTTTCACCTTCACCATATCCTGTTTCAGGAGCGCTCCATTCTGCACCAGCAAATCCCCGCCCACGTAGACGCGCTCCAGGTCGCGCTCCCCGGTAACAAACACCAGGGAAGCATAAGGATCGAAGATAACCCCGAAGCTTGACGGATCGATGACCAGAAAGTCGGCGAACTTGCCTGGCTCCAGGCTGCCTATCCGGTCCGCCACGCCTAGCACGTCCGCGCTCCCCATCGTGTGCAACCGCAGCACGTCATATGGGCTCATGATCGTCGCATTCTCATATTTGTCGCGGACTGCATAAAGCCCAGTGCGCATATTTCCGAATGGGTCCGCCAGGTCGGCGCTGGCCTCGCCATCGACGCCCATGCCCACTCTGATGCCGGCCTTCAGGTAGGCGGGAATATCCGCCACTCCAGATGCCAGCCGCCCATTCGACAGCGGATTCCAACTCATCGCCACACCCGCCTTCGCGCTCTCCGCCAGAATGAAGCTATTGGTGTGAATGAAGTGCCCGAAGATCAGCTGTTTCGAGAGCAACCCGCTGTCCATGAACCAGCGAAACTTGCTCTGCTGTTCATACTGCGTCTCCGGCGGCTCCAGGTAGTGGCTTTGATTGCCCAGATGGAACTCGTCCCCCAGCGCCTTTTCCATCAGCGTCTGTTGATAAGTATCGTTGAACGCCGTGCCTCCGCTGATCATCACGGACAGGAAGGCGCTCGACTTCGGCTGCTCGCTGGTCCAGTCCAGAAAGGCCTTCAACGGCACACGCGCCTGGGCAACGCCATAGCTGGGCTCTACATTCAAAGCGGTCGCCCGGCCCACTTGAATGCCGTGGACAAACCGGATCCCGGAGTCCGTCTCCGCACGAAACCCATTCTGGTCAAAAGTGGTGTCGGTAGGCTTGATGCCTGTTCGGCTTCTGGTCCGTCCTTCGAAGTTGAAGTTATAAGCGGCAGTGATGCCATGCTGCAGATGGTCGAGGGCGCCCTCCAGCGTGAACCAGTACAAGTCCTCCGGCGTGGCTTTGCCCGCGGGCGTGTAGAGCGCGTTGATCCACCCCATGAGGGTCTGGTCAGCCCCCAGCCCGCGAAAGGCGCTCTGCCATAGGTGGCTGTGGGCGGAGATAAAGCCAGGGATAACCCAATGCCCGCCGGCATCCCAGATCTGCTTCGCCTGCAGTCCGGCGGGAGGATCGCCCGCCGCGGCCGCTAGCAGTCGCCCATCCTCTCCCACCACCAGGTACCCCTTCACCGGCTCGCGCTGGCCCGCCGCCATGGTCAGGATAACGGCGTTCTTCAACACCAGCTTGGCTGGAGCGGCGGCCGTGGTCTGCGCCAGAATCAGCGATGCGTTCGCAAGCACGGCCAACAAACAAAACGTCCCGAATGTTGAGATACGACGGGAAGGTTTAGGAGTCATTCGCCATTACTAACTGAGACCGCATCGCAGGACAACAAGAAAACTAAGTCCACTATCGCGTCGCGCGGAGATTTGTCTGCACCATTCCGGGAGTCAAGCAAGATTCAACCTTAAGGTCCTGAATCAAGCTAAGATTTGTCATCCCGACCGAAGCGTACCCGGATTTCCTACTGGGTGGCACTAACAAGAGCCGCGGGTGCGGCTTTCCTTAGAGAAAGCCGCATAAAGTTCGCCAACGCCACCAAGTCCGGCAGGAAATCCGGGGTAGCGCAGTGGAGGGACCTGCGGTTTCTTAGTTGAACGCTCAAGCCGAACATCACGAACGGCGACGAAGCCGACCGCGCTCGGATGTAGAAATCTCGAACCGGCACTCGGGGGCGGCCGGCAGGAGTTGCTTGAGCGTAGGACGACGTGCATGTTTTAGCATTTTTACTCTTATGTGATGTGGTGAGATTGCCGGCCGTTCTTCGGCGGAATGGCCGCGTTCGAGTATGCGCTTAGGGCGTGGCCGGTGCGTACTGGGCTTCGCCATTGCCGAAGGACCAGTTTTCCTTTGGCACCTCCACCAGGTTGATGAAGACGTCCTCCCGGCGTAGCTTCAGGCTTTCGTGCAGGCCGCCGGCTACCGCTTTGTAGAAGCGCTGCTTCATCTCAATCGTTCGACCGCTGTTGAGCGTGATCTGCACAAAAATGCAGTCGTTCGATCGATGGACGCCCAGATAATTGCGGTCAAACTGCAAGCCGGCTTTGGGATGTTCGGTGATGACTTGAAAGAGGTCGTCCTTCGGGGCGTTCAGAACATCGCACAGCGCCTGGTAGACGATTTGGCCAACCTGTACTCCATATTCCGGCGCTTTGCCTTCAAGAAGATCGATTCGAACGAGAGGCATGCTTTTCTCCTTTGGTGACTACGGGAAACCGAGCCGGAACGAAAGCCGGACAGATTTTATCGCCAGATCCAGCCTACACAAAATGCGCCTGCCGCACTTCGCTGGTGATCACTTGACCTGCTCGCTCGCCGCATTTTCCCCGTTCCGATGCTCCTCCTTGCCGCGAAGCGTTGCGTCGCTGGCCGCCGCGTCCCAATTGACGTAGATCGGGTTGCCCAGCAGCCAAAGCTTTGCGTCCGGGCCGCCCACTTGCGCGCGAAACCAATGGCGTCTGCCGTCGCTCGTCCACACCAAATGAAAAGTTTGGTCCGGCGCAGTAATATCCGAACGGGTCGGCAAGGGCATCTCTTGCCCATCTTCGAGCAACATGATTTTTCCTTTTTCCACGCCGGCTACATGCAGATCGAAACCCACTGCGTGGCCTTTCCCCGCGAGCAAGAGATCCCCCATGTGAGCGGCCAGATCCTCACTCTGCGCGCTTGCCTCTAGCAGACGGTCATGCGATCCCGTCAGGTCAATAAAGACGTGGCCGGCGCGGATTCCATCAAGAATGCCGGGAACCGAGAGTTCGGCGGCATACACCACCGTAGTTGGGCTGCCCACCGAGCCGGCTTGATCGAGCGGCTGCATCGCCCGGTGATTGTCACTTCCTCCAATGCCAGTTAAGCGGTAGCCGTTATCCAGTTGTTTGTTCCAAAAGGGAATGCCAGAGAATCCGTGCTGTTCGCTGCCGCCATTNNGCCGCTCTGCGTTTCGCAACAGGACGTTTACGTTTGGAACCTTTGCGCCGCCGAGCCGGAAGTTAAGAAAAGCCGTTGTTCCCAACAGGTTCAAATGTCCCTGGAAGGTCGTGATTTCACGCCCTGGGATCAGCAGCACCTTGTCAAAGTAGGGTTGCAGCTCGCGCATAGCGTCATAGTGCGAGGTCGTGTTGTGGTCAGTAATGGCGATGAAGTCAAGATTGCGGCGAGCCGCGGCATCTACCGTAAAAAACACCGGGCAAGGAACCATCTTGCCCGTCTGGCTGGGGCACTGACCGTCGCTGTGCGCAGTGTGCAGGTGAAGATCGCCGCGATACCAAGCCGGCCCAACGGCGAGCCCTGTCCGCAGTTCGGCGGGCTCCCTTGCCACCAATCCGCTCGAGGTGAAGAACACGTGGACGGTGTAGTGCGATGTCACTTGGGGGCGAATATTGGGTACACCGATCAATACATTCCAATCGCCTGACGGAATAGGACCGGGCAGGCAGGATGGCGTGGCATCGGAAAGCCCGGCCGTGAGCAGAGATTTGTTCCCGCCGCTCCAGCAGCGGAGGCGCTCAGGATCCAGCAATCCCAGATCGAGCGCGGTATGTTGCTCCTTGCCGGTGTAGGAAAACGTAATCGTCACCCGCTCAGCGCCTGGCGGCACCGCAAAGGGCACTTGAATATAAGTATGATTTTGCGAACCGATCACCGTTCCTTGTAACACCAGCTCGCTGGGCACAGGCGCCGGGGCGGCGCGCAGAGGAGGCCCACCAAGTAGGCACGCGAAGCCGATGAAGGTTGAAAGTAAGGACAGCCGCATCTTTGAGGCTCCGGCGGAACAGCTGTACACAGCCTATCTTGAAGAAGCAACCGAGGAAGCCGCGGTGGGCGGTTCGGTGCGATTCAGCGTGTCGTACAGCGGTTGCACCGGGTTCAGCTCCGGATTCTCTTCTGCCACCGAGACAGCGAGAATGCGGATCTTGTCGTTGTCGGGCAAAGTGAGCGTCCGTGTGTCCTGGGGCATCTGGATAGCGTATGCGAAGAGGTAAGAGTACTGATACGGCTGATTGAGCCCATCGGCTGTGTGATGGTGGGACGCGTACCAAGCGAGGCCGGCTGGCTTAACGTAGCCCGGCTCGAGACGCACGTAGTCCTCGGGATAGCGAGGCGACGGGACCCGTTGCTCCCGCTGCTGCTCATCGGCGGGAGGCCACGGCGCGTGATGCGCTGAGATAGCCCAATTGCGCTCGTCCTGGTTCTTAAAGATGCGTGTATCCCACTGGCCGATGAATCCGCTCCAATCCTCGATATGCAGATCCGCCGTCTTGTCACCCACCCGGAACGCCGCCGTCTGGTCTCGATCCGCGGAAGCAGCCAGAATGTAGACGCGGTTGTAGTTTCCGGAAGGCAGAGGAATCGCTTGTCCTTTGGCCACCACTGCATCGGGCATTCCTGTTTTTGCGGGCGCCAGGTTGAACTCGACGCCGTGATAAGCGATTGCAGCAGGCAGCATTTCCGCCGCTATCGCGTTGCCCTGGCCGTCGAAGCCACCGCCTTCAGTCTTGGTGTCATCATTGCTGGCTGCGGCAAGGTCGTACTCGAGCGCAACCGGCTGCGAACGAATGGCGGCCAGCTTTGCCGCCGGCGGACCGAGGCGCAAGGCATAGGTGCGCGGTTGATACGCGGTGAAGGACGTGGCCAGCGCTCCGCTGCTCAGCTTCGCCGGTCCAATAGGCATCTCCTGTGCATTAACTTCGCGAGCAGCGGCGATAGGCCCGGCGAAGGAGACGAGCACATCTTGCGCCGGATGACCGTCGAGCTCGACCATGCGGAGAATGATCTCGTCATCCGCTTCCGCTCTCTTGAGAGCGAGCACGCGAATTCTGGAATTGTTGAGGTGAAGCAGAGAAAATATCTTGCCCAGCCGCCCGGGATGCTCTGTGGTTTGGAAGGCGATCAGCGGATCGCTGAGACGGTAGGCCTGCCAATCCGTTTGCGCTTGTTCCCAACCGCCCGTGTGTCCCGCCAAGCCGAATACGAATTCGTGATGACCCCAGTCCTGGTTTGCCTGGTCGCTGTAGCCTTGCGGACGGCCATTGGTTGGAGGCGGCATGCCGGGCGAGCGTAGAAGCGTCAACCGGATCGTGTTGTCATTCGGTTTGTCGGAGCCGTTCTTGTACTCGGTCAGGATGGTCGCTCCGAAGCTGCCGCTCTTGTCCGTGAGATCGATCCAGCGATGGGAGGCGACTTCGAACTGGCGCTCTTGCGCATTGGGCCGCTCGATGGTGCCCACGTCCCAGTTGTAAGTGGCATCTTCATTCGACGGGCTGAGAGGAAAAGCTACTTTGAGATTGGCAGCCAGGGTTTGCCAATCAATTGCGTTGCCGAACTCCACCCGGTTGCCCGCATCGCCTGCTGAAAGTCGAATCGTCTGCACGAATTTAGAGTTTTCCGTCTGCCGCGTCACTTCCAGCGACACGCGAACCGGGCCGCGCTCTAGGACGCGAATCTGCGCCGGGCCGCTAACATAGGCGCGAGGAGCCGCCTGCTCCTGATCGAAATCCATGTTCCACGCCGGATACTGCTTGGGCACATCCGTAGAGATCGCCAGGCGGATGGGAGCCGAGAGCAGCTCCTTGCTCAGGCTTTTGTCGTAGATGCTGGAGACATCGCCATCCTGGTTGACCTGCACGCGATAGCGCGCATTTTCCAGCGATGATTCCGTCACTTTGACTGTTTCGTTAGCAGCGGAGTGGGCCGCCGGCAGCACATGATAGACGGCATATCCCACAGACGGCGCCTGGGCCAGGAACACCACCTCCCCGTCTTCGAGTTGGGACGGCGCCTCCTTGCCGTCGGGACCATAGACCCTGACCGCTTTTGGATTCCCGCCGGGAAATGCGATGTGCGCTTCGACCACATCTTCCCGAGCGATATTGAGCGGGTTATACACCACGATGGACGTTCCCTTGCCCTGCGTGTCCATCCCGGAAGCGATCGCCTCGGTTGCGCTGGTCAGCACGCCGCCAAACTGGTTGGCCGCGATATTGTCGTCATTCCAGGCGTACTGATAGGCGCGCGGAGTCGCGGTGCCCGCGGCAAGGTCGTGAAAATGTCCAGCCAGTTCCAGCGTCCAGGCATCATTCAACGGTTGCTGGGGATAAGGCCGTCCGCCCATCCATGCGGCCGCCACCGAGGCTTTTTCTGCAGCGTCGGCGAGGAGTTCATTCTTGAGGATCATGCGCTTGTGGTAGGCCTGAGAGGTCAGCGATCCGGCGGAGTGATTGATCAACTCGAGATCGCCCTTGTACTGTGGCATGCGCGAGGTCATATCGGGCTTGATGTCGTTGAACATTTGATCCGCTGTCGACTCGACCACGTGGACCGGGCCTTCGCCGACTCGCACTTCTGGCCCCCGCGGTTCAGAGCCTGGCTGATCCTGCTGACCGAATCCGCCAGGAGCAGGCAGTACCGTCTCGCTCTTATCGACGGTCGCTTCCAACAGTTTCGCCGTCGATTCCCGGGCGGCGCCCCCAATGTCGCCCGTGCCCACGTAATGGTAGTCGGCGAAGACGCCGGTGACTTCGCCATCCAGATGGATACGCTTGACCCAATCCTGTTCCCACTCTCTCGGCCGTTCCAGGGAGCGTAGCTGCGCGGGCGTGAGCCGCGCCTTCTGCTCGCTGGTCAATTGGGGCGGCGGCGGCGGCGGTCCGGGTTCCTGGCTAAGATCGGTGTAGACGCTGCTCCCGTATCCGCCAGGGTTCAAAGCCGCGATCACACTTTTTCCGTCAGGGCCAATCCATAGGCCAACGTTGAACGGGATTCCTTCCGGGGTCTGCTCGGGCGAATCAGGGCCGCCGATTTTCGGCGCCGGCTGCCAGGCCGCGCTGAGCTTCTGGGTGGAGAATCCCTTCAGGCCCGCATGAGCGAGGATGCTGGGCAAAGAGGCGGGGAATCCAAAGCAGTCCGGCAGCATGAACTCCGTGCTCGCCTTGCCAAAATCCTTGCGGTAGTAATCGTTGCCGTAAAGGATCTGGCGAAATATTCCTTCGGCGCTGGGCAGATTGACATCGCCTTCCTCGACCGACGAGCCGGCCGGAAACCAGCGGCCCGCGCTGACATACTGCGTCAGCCTGGCGTAATCATCCGGGAAATACTCTTTCATCAGGCGGTATCGGTTGGAGCCGGTCCAGTTGAAGACGTAGTGAGGATACTTGTCGATGTAGTCGAAGTTCACGCGCATCGTCTTCAGCAGATATTCGCTGATAGTTTGCGGCATTTCCCATCGCCATTGCGTGTCGAGGTGAGCGTACGGCACAACATACAGTGTGGGGTCCCTGGTGATGTCCGGCGCCTTCATGGTTTGGCCATGAACTGAGCTGCACAATATAAGGGCCGTTAGTCCGGGCAGAAGCCGGCTGGGTCGAACCCGGCGCCGGCCGAAATTGAATATGGCGCGGAACAAACGTTGATCGCGTGCAGATTGCATATTTTCTCTACTCCGCCGCTGGAGCATTTTCACTTAGTGTAGTGAGTTGTTAATTCGCATGACAAATTTGTCATCCCGGCCGGAGCGTAGCCGGATTTTCTGCTACGCGGCACCGACAATGACCTCGTGTGCGGCTTTCCGTAAAGAAAGCCGCATCAAGCTCGCGGAACCCATTGAATTCAACAGGAAATCCGGGGGAGCGCAGTGGAGGGACCTGCGGTNNGGTAGCGCAGTGGAGGGACTTGCGGGTTCAGCAATCTACCCTGCCTCCCCGGTCTTTGAATGATACTGCGAACTTCCGGCTCACCACCTCTAGAAAAGGTACCGCAGCGAGAGCTGGAGCGTTCGCGGATTGGTGGTCGACTTCTGCGTCACTTCGCCGAACTGGGATGAATTCGGGTTGAGTTGCAGGCCTCCTGCCTGCCCGATCTGGGACCAGTTGGAATGATTGATAAAGTTGTAGGCTTCGGCGCGAAACTCGAATCCGGTCTCTCCATTGATGTTGAACTGTTTGCGCATCGAAAGATTCCAATTCTGGAAACCGGGGCCGTAGATCTCGTCGCGAATCCCGGACTGCAGATTGAACGTGCCCGCGGCCGGCTTGGTAAAGATCTGAGATCCATCTCCGTTCGTGGTGGAAATATACTTGGCCGAGCCTGTGCCGTTGGGGTTGAAGTGCTTAAGAACCGTAGGCGTTCCGTTCCTCGCCCAGAACTGCCCCTCGGACGTATTCGTTCCGCAGCCGAAGCTACCGGCTTCTCCTACTCCGGCATAGTCGTTGCTGTCTCCCACTCCGCAGGGCTGGCCGGTTTGGAACTGAGAGCTGCCGCTCAGCTCAAAGCCGCCAAGCAGCTTGCCGGTGAGCGTCGACTGCGATTTGAAGAACGGCAGATCGTAGAGATAGTTCACCAGCAGGATGTGTTTGGTGTCGTACTCGGAAGGACCCCAGAGATTGTTGGTGTAGTAGGTGTCAGGCATGATGTCCCGATAATTCGAGCTGTTGTCGAGGCTCTTGGCGAAGGTGTAGCTGACGCCGAGCAGCGAGCCGGCCGTGAAGCGCCGGTTCCACGAAACCTGCAGTGAACTGTACAAGGCGCTCCCATTGCTCTGCTCTTGCTGAATTGCGGCGTAGCCTTTATAGGGGCGGAGATAGTTCACATTCTTGCCCGGATTCGCCAGCAGAGCGCCGGCGACGGGCTGGTTGATGTCAAACGTCCTGAAATTGTGCAGCCCGCGAGCTCCCACAAAGGCGACGGACAATACCGAACTCAGCGGAAGCTCCCGCTCGATGGTGAAGTTCCAGTTCCACCTGGTGGGGGGTGACAGGTTTTTGCTCAGGGTGGTGACCGTGAGCGCGGGGTCTATGTTCGGCGTTAAGGAGGCGCCCGGATTGTCGACCGACACGTTGCTCACGGTGACAAAAGGCTGGAAGGGAGAATTGCCGCCGGGGAAAATATTGTCCAACAACCCCATTCGGGTTACGAACTCGCCGCCCGCGGCGCGCACCACGGTTTTCGGGTCCACCTGGTACGCGAGGCCGAGACGCGGCTGAAACTGGTTGGTTACAGCCACGTACGATTTCGACAGTTGCGGTGCGAACAGACCGGTACATGGTTGGCCCGCGCAGGCGTTGTTGGCCGGGTTCGCAGCCGGAACACGGCCATTGGCGGAACTGGGAAATTTGCTGATACCCGGAATCACCATGCCGTTGTAGGGGTTACCCGTTCCCAGGGTCACGTTGCCGGTCGTTGGGTTGACGAACGGAGCCTGCGCGGGATTGTAGGAGCCGGGATCGAAGTAGTCCGAGTTGCCCCACAGCGGGTAATAAGGAACGGTGGAGGTTATACGGAAACCATAATCGAGGTGCAGCTTCGCATTGACCTGCCATGCATCCTGCAGGAACTCCTCATACATCTGGCCGCGCCACGCGGTGTAGGATTTGGGACCGATCTCGATGTAGTTGTCAGCCAAGCCGAGCGCGAGGTTGGCCAAGCCCACGCCCGAGGTGCCCCCCAGCCCGCTTCGCGTGTCGCTAAGTTGGAAGGTGCCGTTCTGGTTGCTGGCGCCGCCGGGAACTGTGGCGACGTTGATCTGGTCGTTGTCGTTCTCGCCGGAATACTCAAAGAAAAAGCCACCCTTGATGGTGTGATTTCTCCACACCTTGGTCAGGCTGTCCGAGGCAGTGTAAATCATGCCGGAAGAGTGCGACGGGTAAGGACCGCCGGCCAGACTATAAAAGGTTGGAACGTTGACGGTGGGAATCTTGTTCGGCGCGGCTTTACCGCCAGGAATGATGTAGGGAAAGTCGATCCCCAGCGTCTGGCGATTGAAGCCTGCGAGCACCGTGTTTACCGGGATATAGACGTCATCGATGCTGATGCTCGCCCGGGCTTCGTTGATCAGCGATTGACTGATGGTCCAAGTCCAACCCAGGGCGTTGGTCTGGTTGGGGCGATTGAAATACTTGCCCGTCAGCCCCGATCCTTGATCGAACGGTTGATATTCGAAATAGGTCGCATCCGAGCGCCGGAACTCGATATGGTGGTTCTCGTTGGGCAGGTAGTCTACGTTGATGACTTCCTTGCGCTGGTTGATCGGGTGCTCCGCTTGGGCAATCCAATTAAGGGAATTTGTTGAAATCCCCGGGATGGTGGGTGTGGGATAGGCGTTCAGGATCGCCAGGCCATTCGGGCTCAGTTGGCTTGCCGGAATAACGTTGTTCGGGTACGGCACGCAGCCTGCGCCGCCCGACGTCGGGCAGGTGGCGGGGTTGTAGATTTTCTTGCTGGCATACCATGGGTTAGTGGGACTCAGCAGTTCGCTGAAGTTGCCTTGGCGCATCAGCGCCGTCGGTACGGCCTGTTGCACGGTGTCGGCGAAGCGGTACCGGGTCCAATCTTCGTTCACGAACCAAAAAAATTTCCGCCTTAGCGGGTCTGTGAACGCCAGCTTGGGAATCCAAACCGGCCCGCCTACGGCAAATCCGAAATTGTTATAGACAAAGAAGGCAGGGAACCTGGTCGAGGGGGTCAGGTTGCGCGTCCAGGTATTGGCATTCATGGCCGAATTGCGGAAGTACTCGTACAAGGTGCCGTGGAACTGCGCGGTTCCGCTCTTGGTTACAACCCGGATCTGGCCGCCTGCGGCGCTGCCGTATTCTGGCGAGTAATTCGCCGTAAGCACCTGCAGTTCCTGCGTGGCGTCGACGCTGGCCACGCCGATGATCGAGCCGTTGGCGCGCGTGCGCACCGCCGGGGCGCTGTCAAACGTAACCAGGGTGTCTTGCTGGCGGGCTCCGTTGATCTGGAAAGGCTGCCCGCCGCCGACCGCGAAGTTGAAGTCGCCGAGAGTGGCGCCGCTGCGCGTCCCGGGAAGAAGCTGCGCCATGTAGAGGGGATTGCGGCCGTTGAGCTCCTGGTTTTGAATCTGCTGCCCGGTTATCTCGCTCTGCACCGCGCCCGATTGGGTCTGTAACACCGATGCAGTCGCCGTCACTTCCACGGTTTGCGTCTCCGCGCCGACCGAGACATTGGCGTCGATGGAGATCGTGCTGTTGGAGTCCAGTTTGTTATGGCTGCTGGTAAATTTCTCAAACCCTTTGGCCTCGACCGTCATGCTGTAGTAGGCCGGCGGCAGGCTGGGGGCCGTGTAATGTCCCTCCGCATCCGTGGAAACGGTGTGCAACTCGCCCGTTCCCTCGTTTTGGATGGTCACCTTCGCGTTGGGCACCACCGCGCCAGACTGATCTTTGACAAATCCGACGATGGTACCCACGTCGGACTGGGCAAAGGCGGCGACAGAAATGAAAATCATTACCGCGGCACAGAGGAAGGAGACGCTTGCTCTCGGCGCGCACGGCCTCCTGACAATGCGGGTTACCGAATGAATATACCGTGACGCCGCCGGACCGCGCGCATCTATACCTGGAAGGATTCGAATCGCTGACATGACAGGCCTCTCAAAAGACTTCAGTGGGGCCAATGTTGGCGCTTTTGCAACGCGATTTGGAAGGGGTCTACCCTGTGTTTACACCTGGGAGTTTCTGCGGATGATGGAAGCGGCCCCCACTTCTCCCGGAATGTGTAGCGCCGCTGGAAAATTCCGTAGATCCAAAATAACTCTCATCAGGAGAACAACTTAGTAACTTTTACCGTTTGTTCTCCTAGATCTGTTACCCTTCCGTGCGTGGACGCTATGAACCAAAGCGACGTCTCTCTACCGGACTTCGAGGCGGCCCCGAAAGATCCCGCCGTCAGCCCCAATGTGCCCGGCACTTCCCCGTGGAAATCTGTCTTCAATCTGGCTGCCGATCCGCGCTGGCAGTTGGCTCAGCGCATCGTAGCCAGCCGGAGCTTTGCAAAGTCTGCTTTACTGTCCCGCTTTCTTCTCTACGTGTGCGAGCGCGAGATTACAGGAAAGACCGCCGAGATCAGCGAACACCAGATTGGTGTTCAGGTCTTTGGCCGGCGCCCGGGCTACAACGCCGGAGAAGACAATATCGTAAGGAACTATGCCCGTCAGCTCCGCCATCGTCTGGACCAATATTTCCTGGAGGAAGGCAGAGAGGAGAAGCTTCGGGTCAGCATTCCTCGCGGCAAATACGTTCCCGTCTATTCCCCCAATCACTTTCAGGCTTGGCCGTTGCTGGTCCTACCGGAGCACGAAACGGATAGCGGCGGAGTTTTGGAAACCCTGGTACCTGTTACACCCGCTGCGGTATCTGCGCAGCCCCCGCGGCGCCCTCCCTGGCTTGTCCTTAGTTTGGGAACTTTGGTGTTGCTGGCCGGTCTGGCGATTGCCTGGCCGATCGCGCACCGCGTTTCCGCGTATCGTGCGGATCCGTCGTATCCCTTGTGGGCGCGCCTCTTCGATAAGAGCCGCCAGACGCTGATTGTGCCCTCCGACGATGGAATTGTCATGATTCAGAATCTGACCGGGCAGCTGGTTCCATTGTCGGAATACATCAATCGCGATTACTTATCTCTCAAGAACCCCTACAACATCGATGCGCAGAACATGAAAGATCTGGACGCTCAGCGTTACACCAATGTTACAGATCTGAACGCGGTGATGAGGTTCTCGCGCCTTCCCGAGGCCAACGCCGATCAGCTCGTTGTGCGGTATTCACGCGACCTGCACATGGAAGATCTCAAAAACGCGAACGTCATTCTTCTGGGATCAAGTTTTTCCAACCCCTGGGCCGAGCTCTTTGAGAAAACCCTCAATTTCGAGTTCAGCTATCAGCCCCATCCGAATGCCTCGCTCATCGTGAACCGGCACCCTCAGGCCGGAGAGCTCCCGGTCTACGAGAATGATGCGGCCGGGCCTTCTCATCGCACCTTTGCGCTCATCGGATTTGTTCCCAACCTCAACAGCACAGGATGGGTTCTGCTGGTAGAAGGACTAACCATGGCCGGAACTCAAGCGGCGGTGGACACTCTCTTCAACCGGGGTGTGATGCGGCCGCTTCTCGGGCAGTTCAGGAATGCGGACGGTTCTCTCAACTCATTCGAGATTCTGATTGAGACCAGGAGCTTCGGGTCGGATTCGCCGCAAGCCAGCGTGGTTGCGACCAGGGTGTACAAAAAGCATCCCTGAAGCCGCTCCGCCGTGGGCCAACTATGCAGCGTCGTGAATTTATCAAGTCCGTGATTGCACTGGGAGGCGGGCTGGCCGCCGGCCAGGGCAGCGCCTTCTCGCTGCAAGCGCCCGCTGTTCCAGCGGCGCCGGATGGGGAGGTCCAGCGTGTCCTGGTCATGTTCAAGTGTCATTTCGATGCCGGCTTCATTGACACGCAGGCCGCGGTGGTTCGCCGCTACTTCACCGAGTTCTTTCCTGAGGCGATCCGGGTAGCGGAGCAAATGCGCCAGTCTGGTGGGTGCCGCTACGTCTGGACGACCGGTTCTTGGTTGCTCTACGAGTATCTGGAGCAGGCGAACGCGGAGGATCGCCGGCGCATGGAGCATGCCATCTCCGCCGGCGACATTGCCTGGCATGCTCTTCCCTTCAGCTGGCAAACCGAGCTGATGGAAGGGTCGATGATTTCCGGGAGCATCGCCTTGTCCAAGACCCTGGACCGGCGATTCGGCCGAACCACGACCGGAGCCAAGATGACCGATGTGCCCGGTCACACCCGGGGACTCATTGGTCCGCTGGCCGCTCAGGGCGTGAAGTTTCTTGATATCGGGGTGAATGGCGCCAGCACGCCGGCTGAGGTGCCCTCCCTGTTTGTGTGGAGAGATCTGCAAGGGGCGTCCCTGGTGGTTATGTACCATCACGAGTATGGCGCGGTGGCGCGTGTGCCAGGCTCGGATCTGGCCATCGCGATCGTGGTGCGAGGGGACAACAGCGGCCCCCACAAGCCGGCAGAGATCCTTGAGATCTGCAACGATTTGCACCGCCAATTCCCCAATGCCCGGATTATCCCCACCAACCTCAGTGAGATCGCGAATGCCGTCGAGCCTTACCGGGGCAACTTGCCACGCGTGAAGCAGGAGATTGGGGATACGTGGATCTACGGTGTTGCGAGTGATCCTCTTAAGCTTGCCCGGTACCGTGAGGTTGCGCGGCTTCGCCAGGCCTGGCTCGCGCAAGAGAAATTTCATGCCGGCGACACTACCGATGTGGCTCTGCTGCGCCACATCCTTCTTGAGCCCGAGCACACCTGGGGCACCGATACCAAAACCTGGCTCGATTTCGACCACTACACCGCGCACGATCTGGCCGGGATGCTGCACACAAAAAACTATGAGGTGGTGCAATCCAGTTGGAAGGAGAAGCGCCAGGATCTCTTCGATGGGGTTGCCACGCTGCCTGCGCCGTTGCGTGATCAGGCGCTGGCCGCCTTGCTCCAGCTCGAAGCCAAGCCGCCGCAGTTGTCGCATCCGTCCAGCCACCCGGGCGGCGAGGAAATAGAGACGGCGCATTTCATCCTCGCGCTGGATCCGGGCACGGGAGCGATTACTCGTCTGCGCAGCAAACGATCCGGGCGGGAATGGGCCTCCGCCGATCATCCTCTGGCGCTCTTTTCCTACCAGACCCTTTCCGCGCAGGATTACTCGCGATTCCTGTCCAATTATGTGATCAGCACTGAGGATTGGGCGGCCAAGGATTTCGGAAAGCCGAACATCGAGCGTTTTGGGGCGCAGCACCGTGACTGGTTGCCAACGTTGGCGGAGCTCCACAGCGAGGAAGATGCAGAAGGCCATCGCCTGCTTGCGCGCCTGGAGATTCGTGACGCGGAGGCGCTGCAATCCGGACGAGCATCCTTTCCGGAAAAAATGTATCTGGAACTGTTGCTGCTCAAGGCAGAACCCGTAATCCACCTGAATTTCTACTGGTTTCAGAAGCCCGCCATGCGTCTTCCCGAAGCACTTTGGCTGAGCTTCCATCCGATCGTCTCCGATCAGCAGGGCTGGATGATGGACAAATCGGGCGAGCAGGTATCGCCGTTCGACGTCGTTTCGTCGGGCAATCGCCATATGCACGCCGTTGCTACGGGTTTCGGCTATCGAGAGGAAAAGCAGTCCATCTTTGTGGAGACGCTGGATGCGCCGGTGATTGCGTTCGGAGAAAAATCGCCGCTGAATTTTTCCAAAGAACAACCCGATCTCTCCGGGGGCGTTCATTGCAATCTCTTCAATAACGCCTGGGGAACCAACTACATCATGTGGTTCGGCGAAGATATGCGCTTCCGCTTCCTTCTTCGCGCCTGACCAGTCTAGCTAGATCATCGAAATCCGCTCACGAATCTACCTAAGCCCATCGCCCCAGTGGGTATCGCGTTCCAAGCGGATGGGTTCCTGTCGCCAGACAAAGCGAAGGGTACTAAACCGAGATAAGATTTGTCATCCCGGCCGGAGCGTAGCGTAGTGGAGCGACTGCAGTTCCCATCTCTCGCTTTAGGCCGGCCGCGGGTTACCAGGCGTGCCCGGATCACAGAGAAGGGCCCGCTCTGGCGTTTGCACGATGCGCAGGCGAACACCGGAATGCTGATTACGGAGTCATTTGCGATACAGTTTGAGCATCTCATGATCCATGTCGCAATCAATGCGGCGGATACGGCAGCGCGGTCCATTTCGTATTGCTTCGCCGCTCCACTCTGAGGGAGCGGTTGGTGGATCGTTCTTTGGCGGTGTTTTCGAGCAAGAGGGAAAGCGATTGACCGCAATTTAAGAGAAGTAAAGGAGAGTCCGACTTGCCAGCATTCTCAGCCATCCGGCCTTCTCTCGTGACCATGACTTTCCTGCTTACCTTGGCTGCTTGTCCCCTGACTGGCCAGACCATCGACTGCCGCTCCGGGGACGTGGTTCCCGGCTCTGAGTACGGACAAACCTGGTCCAATGCCGCGGGTTACTCTAAAAGCCGGTCTGTGCAGGAGACCTCACGGAACTCCGAATCCGTTGATTTCAACAAGGATATTTATTACAGAAACAAGCTCGAATTTTCCTTGGAATCGGGGTGGCTTCCCAACAATATTCCCCTTGTATTTGACTTTCTCGTAGGCAGTCCCTATACGACATGGCCGCTTCATTACACTCTGGCACCAAACATTGCCTCTCTCCGATGGCACATAAGCGGTATCGCGGGGCCTTCACTTCTCCGCGGCAATACGGACCTTACATTCAGCGGCTCTTTCACTGTGATCCCAAGAGGTCCTGAGACCCGGTATGCGGCTTTCGACTTTGGTGTGCGGCGTAACTTTATCCAGCGTAGATGGAGAATTGTTCCCTACTTTGAGATGCGTGGCGGCGTTGGGGATATAAACGCTAAAGGACCTGATGGAGTACTCTATGCCCAGGGACAGGATCTGACATTCACGCTCATGCTGGGCAGCGGAGCGCGATACAACTTCAATCCTCGGTATAGCGTTGCGGCCGGCCTAGCTTACATGCACGTATCAAATGCTTACTTGTCTCAACCTAGGTATGAGGATTTTGGAATAAACGTCTACGGTCCAATGGTTGGCATCAATATGCGCTTGGGCAAACAGAAACGAAGTGCTGCTGAATAGAGACAGTGACAGTGTCCTTAAAGCGGGAATGCGGGGACAGGGAGCGCCGGGATAAACCGGAGTCTTGCCCTGTGTGTCCGCGAGGACCGGCGGTTGAAGCGAAGACAGAGGTCACGCATGAGGGACTCCTTTGAAACAAACCTCCTGCAGGAACGTTCTTTTGACAAACACTCTGGAAACTGCTGTTCGAAAGCAAGTGTTCGTCAAGTGATCAAGCCGGGAAACATTTCGCCGCGCTTGATGTCACGGCCCAGGTGACCAGCTCACAGATACTTCGGGAAGGTGCTGCCGAACATCGGAGCCTTGCTTTTGGATCGCGCCTCGGTGGCTTCGTCCTGGATTACGTCCCAGTGCTCCACGAGAATGCCATCTTCAATGCGAAGAATGTCGGCCGCGATCCAGTTAACCGGTGCGCCGAACCCAGAAAACCGGCCATGCACGATGACGAAGTCCCCATCCCCAACAATTGTTCGATTGTGCGAGATCACCGACGAGCCAGCAGTAGAATCCGGGTCCGCTCCGGTCCCACGGCACGCCCCACGGCAAGCCGGGGCAGGCGGGTGAACAAAATATATGTACGAATCAACAACTCAGGACACCAGCATGCGGTATACGTTCCGTCTGTCCGCCGGCTTTCGTCCGACGCAGCCACCAGGGAGGCGCGTACCGGATTCAGCTCCGTGTAGCGCAAGGCTTCCCACAGATGGGGTTCATCCAGAGGACAGCAATAGTACCGGCCCTGCCAAACATGCCCGTCGAGTGGTGGAGTGCGTTCCAGTAGGAAGCAAACCGGCCGTGTGTCTCCTTCACAGGCT
>PLZN01000151.1 GCA_003152195.1 Acidobacteriaceae bacterium | reverse complement strand
CGAACCAAGGACCGAGCCAGTATCCGAACCAGGGGCCAGGCGCCCCCGCGGGTGCGCCCGGAGTGGGCTACGGAACTCCAGCCCGCCCGGCCTACCAGCCCAACCAGCCGTCGAACGGGTATCAGGGTCCCCAAGGACCACAGCAGGCTGCTCCGCCGTCCGGCCCGGTCACCCTCAATGCCGGAATGGTGCTGCAGATTCGCACCAGCGAGCCACTCGATTCCAAGAAGGTGAAGCCTGGAGACTATTTTCAAGGGACGTTGGCCCAGAGCGTCTATGTCGGCAACGTGCTCGCGATTCCGCGCGGCGTAGGGGTTACCGGCCGCGTGGTAGACGTCAAAAAGCCGGGTGAGTTAAAGGGGGGCGCAAGCTTGGCCCTGCAACTTACCACTCTTAATCTGGGCGGCAATAGCTATTCCCTGGCAACCGATACCTTTAACACCGGCGGTCCAGGCAAGGGTGGCTACACGGCTGCAAACACGGTCGGCACCGCCGCTCTTGGCGCGGTCATCGGAGCCGTTGCCGGGGGTGGACCGGGTGCTGCTATCGGCGCTGTCGCCGGGACAGGTGTGGGACTAGGCGCTTCGGCAGCTACTCCGGGTCCGCGCAGCGTCGTTCCTCCCGAAGCCCTGCTCAGCTTTCATTTGACGAGTCCCGCGACCGTGCAACCCGTGTCATCCCAAGAGGCTTACCGGCTGGAAGCGGAATCCGGGCCGCCGGCTCGGCGCTATCTGCCGCAGGGCTACGGCTATGGGCCTCCACAGGGCTATGGCTATGCGGCGCCGCCTCCGGGCTATGCACCCTACCCGTACGCTTACGGCTATCCGTACGCTTATCCTTATGCCTACGCTTACGGCCGCCCCTATCCCTATTACTACTACCGCCGCTGGAGATAAGGCGGCCTGCTGCCGCGGCCCTGTCCATTTCTGACGCGCGCGTTGCGTCAGAAATGGACAGATGCCGGCAGCGTGGATTCCCCGCATGACCCTCAGTTTCAACCCTTGGCCGTTCTGGCTTTTGGGACGTGATTTCCCACAACCGCAAAACAACAGGCCGCGGAGGCCGAGATCCCTGGTGATCTATACTTGGGATGTCCGTCAAAGCCAGAGAAGCCTCTGCATGCGCTCTTCCGGGAGTTCGCGCGGTTCTGAGAGCGCAGGGCAAAGATTCTCTAACAAGGTCGCCATCAGCTCATGATTCGTTTCCTGCAAAAAGACAATCGCGTCGTCAAGATCATCTTCGTCGTTATCATTGCGGTCGCTGTGGTCACCATGGTGATCACGCTCGTGCCTGGGATATTTGCCGACGAGAATACCTCTTCCGATACCTACGCAACGGTGCACAGCGGAGGCTTGCTGGGGCGGTACTTCGGCACCACCACCGCGATCACCACCCCCGAGGTGCAGCAGGTTGCCGAAAGGATGCTGACGCAACAGAAGCTCCCGGATATGGTGCTGCCCTACATCATGCCGCGGGCGGCGCAGGCGCTGATTCAACGCGAGGTGCTGCTGCAGGAAGCAAACCGTCTCGGCCTCCAGGTGGGCGATGTGGATCTGCGCCGGGCCATGCAAACCGGGCCTTTCGCCCAGGCGCTCTTCCCCAATGGACAATTCATCGGTGAGGACCGTTACGCGGACTTCGTGTCGAACTACTTCCACACCTCGATCCAGGACTTCGAATCCCAGGTCAAGAAAGAGATCGAGATCAACCGGATGGAAGCCATGGTGACCGGTGGGATCACGGTTTCCGGCCAGGATGTTCGCGACGCCTATCGGCAGCAGGGAACCAAAATCAAGTTTGACTACGCGGTGATCAACTCCGAAGACTTGCGCAAGCAGATCAATCCGACGGATGCCGAGCTGCAGACATTTTTCAAGCAGAACGCGGCCCGCTACAAGGACGCGGTTCCTGAGGCGCGCAAGCTGGCATACATCGGCCTGAGTCAGGCCCAGGTGCCGGGCTCCGTGTCCCCGGTGACCAATCAGCAGGTGGAGCAGTACTACCAGCAGCACCAGAAGGATTATCAGGTGCCCGACGAAGTAAAGGTACGGCATATCCTGATCAAGGTGGCGCCCAATGCCGATCCAAAGATCGACGCGGCCGCGCGGCAGAAAGCCGAGGACCTGCTGAAGCAGATTAAGGGCGGCGCCGATTTTGCCCAGCTGGCGAAGGCCAATTCCGATGACCCGGGCAGCAAGGAGCAGGGCGGCGAGCTGGGAATGATCCAGCGCGGGGTAACGGTGAAGGAGTTTGAAAACGCGGCCTTCGGATTGCAGCCGGGTCAGTTCTCCGACGTGATCAAGACGCAGTTCGGCTATCACATCCTGCAGGTGGAAGCGAAGCAGACGGCGCATCTGAAACCGCTGGACGAAGTGAAGGCCCAGATTGTAGCCACACTGACGCGACAGCAGGAAGCAGAGCAAGAAGCCAGCTACGCACAGCAGCTGGCCACGGAAGCGGCCAAGACGGGTTTAGCAAAGACTGCCGAGGCGCACCATCTGCAGGTGGTGACAACCGACTACGTGGAGCAGAACGCAGTGCTCAACGGACTACCCGATGGATCCAAATTGCTGACCCAAGCCTTCAGTGCCAAGCCGGGATCGGCCCCGCAGGTAGTCTCGACCGGGGATGGCTTCGCTGTCTTTCAGGTGGAAGACGTCAAGGCTGCGCACGCACCGGTATTCGAACAATACAAGTCGCGTCTGCTGGACGATTTCCGCGAACAGCAGTTGCCGCAGCTGCTGGCGCGCAAGACCAATGAGCTGGCAGACAAGGCACGCGCGGAAAACAATCTGGCCCAGGCTGCCAAGGAACTCGGCGCCACGGTAAAGACCAGCGACCTGGTAATCCACAGCGCACAGGTACCGGATATTGGCGAGTTGGCCACCGCGGCGCCCGATCTCTTCAGCTTGAATGTCGGGCAGATCAGCAAGCCGATCAACACCGGGCACAGCGGCATTGTGGCGAAGATTGTTGAGAAGCAGGAGCCGAGCCCGGACGAGACTGCGAAAAACTTCGACGCCACACGCGAGCAACTTCTCAACGAGCGCCGGGAGCAGATATTTGCCGTCTTCGTAACCGCCCTAACCGATCGCTATGAAAAGCAGGGAGGCATCCGCATGAACAAGCGTGCGCAGACGGGTCTGCCCCAGGGAATGCAAAGCTAGAGTGTTCCCGCTTAGTTGCGGAAAACAGCGGCGCAAGCATTATCGGAGTTGGTGTAAGGTGAGCAACCGCAGCCAGTAACTCTGATAATGCTTTAAGGCAACCGGAGCCGCTGCTTTGGAATCTTCCTCACGGAAGGCCATTGTTGTCTCGCCCCCCACGCAGGTACTGAATGGCCCTCGAACGATCGTCGGGACTACTCCTACACATCTCCTCTTTACCTTCCTACGGTGGCATTGGCGATTTCGGCCCTGCCGCCTACGCCTTTGCCGATTTTCTGGCGGCTGCCAAACAGCGGTTATGGCAAGTGCTGCCGTTGAGCCCCACCGGTTATGGGAATTCACCCTACGCCGCCCTTTCCGCCTTTGCGGGCAATCCCTCGCTGATCAGCCTGGAAAAACTGGTAGAAGCCGGATGGATCTCCGGTGAGCGAATTGCCGGGCTGCCGGGTCATGCCGGAAACGTGCACTTTGAGGAAGTTGAGCAGAAGAAGAGGCCGCTCCTGGTGGAGGCCGCACGCCACTTTCTGGCCCAGCACGACGATCAGCAATGGGTTCGCTTTCAGCGCTTCTGTGAAGAGAATGCCTTCTGGCTCAACGATTACGCCCGCTATAGCGTGTTGTGCCAGAAATATCTTTCGGCCGCCTGGTTAACCTGGCCCAGGGATTTTGCGCGGCGGGATGCCGAGGCGCTACGCCAATTGCAGCGGGAGAGCAGGGACGAGCTCGAAATCGAGCAGGCGATTCAATTCGCTTTCGATGAGCAGTGGAAGGCCTTACGCGCCTACTGCGCGGAGCGCGGCATACGCTTCATTGGGGATGTGGCTATTTTTGTCAATTACGACAGCGCCGATGTGTGGACCCACCCGGAAATTTTCGAGCTGTTCGAAGACCTCTCTCCCATTCGCGTCGCGGGTGTGCCGCCCGACTATTTCAGCGAGACCGGCCAGCGGTGGGGCAATCCGCTCTACAAGTGGGATGTGCTGCAAAGCCGGGGCTTTGACTGGTGGGTAGACCGCATGCGCCGGGCGCGTACACTCTACGACATCATCCGGCTCGATCACTTTCGTGGCTTTGAAGCGTTCTGGGCAATCCCGGCTGAGGATGAGACCGCCATTCATGGCGAATGGGTCAAGGCGCCGGGTGCGGCGCTCTTTACCGCGCTGCGCGAACAGCTCGGCGAGCTGCCGTTGATCGCCGAGGATCTCGGACTGATCACCCGTGAGGTGGATTCGCTGCGCGAGCAATTCGATCTGCCGGGCATGCGGGTGCTGCAATTTGCCTTCAGCGGCCGGGGCGCGCACAACTATCTACCCCACCGTTATGTAACCAACACCGTCGTCTATACGGGCACACACGATAACGATACGACGCTGGGTTGGTGGCAACACGGCACAACGGAGATTGAGCGGAACGCGGTCTACGCCTATCTCAACCCGGCGCCGAACGATGTGGTGTGGGGCTTGATCCGCGCGGCGTCTACCTCGGTGGCCGATGCTTGCCTTTTTCCCGTGCAGGACATCCTGGTACTGGGTTCGGAAGGACGCATGAACACGCCCTCCACGCCGGAGAATAACTGGACCTGGCGCATGGCTCCCGATGCGCTGACCAG
>PLZN01000075.1 GCA_003152195.1 Acidobacteriaceae bacterium | reverse complement strand
CTCAGCTAATTTGGACAGTAGTGGGCGCGCCACTAAGGCTGCGAGTCGAGAATCAACTCGGCTATAAGATGGTTAAGTGGATCGAACGGATCGAATTCATCGAGTCCGAGAAGCAGCTGGGTAAGGGAGAAGGCGGAGCGAACGAAGACGACGAATACTTTGATCTTCTGCCCAATATCTAGCGCAGTCCAGGATATACATTGCGACAGCAAGCTGCGGCCAATAACAATGGAGAGTTTGAGCACGTTGCGGTGCTGCTCGCGCATTTGAAGCTGGAGTGGCTACTCCGCCGCTTCTCGCCGCGCTTGGTATGGTCGCTCTATATTCTTGTCAACGGCTTCATCACGATCGCCCTACTGGCAATACTCGCGCTGGTCACAGAAAACCCGTTCGTTTTCCCATCGCTTGGACCAACGGCTTACCTCCTATTCATTTCGCCTCTTGCGGAGACCTCCAGCCCGCGTAATACCGTCTTGGGTCACGCGATTGGACTCATCTGCGGCTATGCTGCATTCTCCATCACTGGCGCCTCGAACTTGCCATTCGGCATGCACCCAGGCGTCTACTGGCCAAGAATCCTCGCCGCCGCGCTTTCGCTCTCGACTACGGGTGCATTCATGGTCCTGCTGCGGGCCAGCCATCCGCCCGCGGGTGCGACCACTCTAATCGTTTTTCTGGGCATCATTTCCAAACCTAAGGAACTCGTCATTATTGAAATTGCGGTGTTTCTCCTGGTCGCGCAGGCCCTGGTTATCAATCGGATGGCGGGGTTGCACTACCCTTTGTGGAAATTTCATGGGAAGAAGTCAACGCAGCCATGAGAGAGACTCTTCATGGTAGCAAAGCCGTGCGAACGCCGGCGGGCGCCCGCTGGCGCCCACTGGCGCCCACTTCTAAAGACAACTCGTTATGCGGGGATGCCATCTATCCGTGTGGAGGTGCTCAATGCAGACCATCGTGAATGATAAAGATCGCGAGCGGCCGTCGCATCCAGACACGGACGAGCCTATCGAGGAGAAAACGGAGAGCAAGAGGCTGGACAGAATTGCGGATGAGGCGGCGGGGCTNNCAACGGCAGGATGAGGCTGGCAAGGACATCATCGTCCAAAGCGACGGCCTCAGCCCACGTGGGGAAATCGCGGGGGCGGGGCAAGACCGCAAAGACCCAGGTTAGCTTCGCGAACTCGGGCCGACCGCGCTTCCATCGCAGTATACGATTTTCCGCTGTTCGCAATGGTGAGCCCTAGTGTCGCTATCGCGATCGATGGAGCCGCCCCAAAGAGCCCCGCGAAACTTCTGGGGCGAAAGAGATTGCCTGCAACCGCAAACAGAGTGACGAAGGCGCCTCCGACCAGAGAAACCGAATTAGAAGCTCTTTCAATGGCGTCATCTCTTGTTCGTTCTCACTTCTATTTCTCAGGCCTTTCTGTATTCATTCCATTCCTTCTCGACGGCTTTGGCCATCTCCGAGCGGCGTTCCGCAGCCATGCCACCTTCCTATGCCGAAGGTCACTCAATAGGGCTTTCACTGTGCGCCTGGATCCAAGATGCACATGGGCGGCTTTGCTCCCCATCGCATGCAGAAGCATCTCTTCGCGCCTCCTCTGAGGCAGGTTAAGGATGTCAATTGGACTCGAATCGGGCGACAGACGGGCGGATGAGCCAGGCGCTCGGTGATGAATTGATAAGGGTCATGCGAACGAACCGCGGAATCTATCGCTTCCTGGTAATGGGATTCACGATCGCCCAACTTTCCTTCCAGCCAGGCGCACGCTGAGGGAAGCATCGCCTTCGCCTCCCGTGCAATGCCGCCGTCCTGCCACTTCGCAATCGCAACGTACCGCTCCCGTCCCAGGCTGCCATGGCCGGCTGACCTTCGAACCACTTTGTATTCGCAATCAAGATCAGGAAGACTTTTTCCAAGCGCGCGCTTGGCGTCCCGCGGAAGAGAGCCGCGCGATGCTGGCAGCTCATTCATCTTCTTCCAAAAACCTTGAGGAGGCTTGATGGACTCCATTCCGAGCTTTTCCAGCTGCGGTTCATCTTCGGCCAAAACAAACGGGCATCCACCCATCTTCAGTGTCTTCTCGTAACCATCGAGAACGGCAGCGCAGCCATCTCTCAACGTCAGACTCAGAGTTCCGCTGTCGATGACAATTTTGAGGCTGGCCGCCAGGCGCACAAGATCATTGGTATACGGCAACGGATACGCTTCATCGAAATCATCCACTCCCCAGCACGTCCGGCCCTCAGCATCACGCCATGTCACTGAGCTGTTCACGTGCAGATCACCGACGCTCAGAACTTCCGGTGCGTGGCATAGATCACCACAAACGTCAGGCCACAACTGTGCCCAGCGATAAAACGAGCCTCGCAGGAATAAAAAAAGATCTGCCCGCATCTGTGCGCGTTTGGAGTGGAGATCGCCTGTGATCGCGCGCGTACGACCGCGCATCCATCGCTCGTATTCCCTTGTTGCCTGGTGAATGTCGGCGTTGGCTGAAGGACGAATGCGGGATAACACACCGGGGACCAAGACTTTCACAACTACCTCTGCAAATGGCTCGGCATTCATACGCGGCCATGTATTCCAGCAGCTTATGAAGCGGGAAGCAGAGAGAGCGAGAGGCCGCCATGCCGTCCGGCCTTCAGGGGTAAACGCTTCAACTCGAAGTTAGCCATCGTCTTTTCTCTCGGCAGTCCCGACTCACGCAACAGCGTCGCGATGCGGTTTCGCCGCCGGGACTCGCACTCTCGCTGCGTCAACTGCAGCAGGTATTGCTCGTAACTGAGCGTCTCTTTCTCTGCCTGCTGCGCAGCTTGCTCAAAGCACTCGCGCATTGCTGGCAGATGCAGTTCTTTCAGGTTCTCCATCAACGCAGTTCTGATCTGAGCTGCCGCGCTCATTGCAGCACCTCCTTCTCAGTAAACAACTGGTCGAAAACTCTCAGATCAACCGCAGTCACCTGCACATCGCGAACCGCAACGGCATGGTCGGCTTCCAGCATGGCCTCGATCCTCTCGACGCTACGATCAGGCCTGGATTGAGCAAAAGAATGGGGCGGTGATCAGGAAACTGGTGGGTT
>PLZN01000184.1 GCA_003152195.1 Acidobacteriaceae bacterium | reverse complement strand
AATAGGTATGCTGTACCTTTATCTCCCCTGAACAGTGTTCATCTTAGGAGAATGCGATGGCAAACAGCAAAGACGTCGTGGTCACCGGGGTTTCAACCGGAATCGGTTGGGCAACCACAAAGGTTCTTGTTTCAAAGGGATTCCGCGTGTTCGGTTCTGTACGCAAGCAGGCTGACGCCGATCGTTTGCAAAGAGAGTTCGGTGACGGCGTCGTGCCTCTCATTATGGATATTACGGACATCGACGCTATACATCAGGCTGCCCATCAGGTCGGCTCCATGATAGGCGACAGGAATCTGGTCGGCTTGGTGAACAACGCAGGAATTGTGGTGAGTGGGCCGCTGCTCTATCTGAGGCCCAGTGAGTTCAGGCGGCAGTTGGATGTCAACTTGATCTCCCCGCTTGTCGTAATCCAAGCCTTCGCTCCTTTTTTGGGAACGGATAAGAAGAGGCAGGGTCCCACGGGCCGCATCGTGAACATCAGCTCTACCGGCGCGAAAGTTGCTATCCCGCTTCTCGGTGCTTATAGTTCCTCCAAATTTGGTCTTGAAGGAATGTCGGACGCGCTGCGGCGAGAATTGATGTTATTTGGCATCGACCTCGTGATCATTGAACCGGGCACCGTGAACACGGCGATGTACGACAAGGGCGAAAAAGAAGATCTGAGTGAGTTCAAGCAGACTGCGTATTGGGACGCGGTGCAGAACTTCCAGAAGTTCATTGTCGCCGAAGGACGTAAGGGCTTATCTCCTGAGCGTCTGGGCAAAGCCGTCTACGTGGCACTCAGCACGGCGAAACCGAAGGCGCGCTATGCGGTTGTTCCGCAACGCTTCAAGAACTGGACCTTGCCCAGACTTCTTCCCACGAGGATGGTTGACGCCGAGCTCGCGAAGCAATTCGGATTCACAAAGGCGTAGCCAGGCTCGAACGCCGTGCTTTGATCTCTCATGACGAGGAGCAACAGAGGGAAAAAGCAGGTGTTGGGTCAGCAACGGAACGCTACTGAGAAGCTGACTTCACATTACCAATCCGGCTGTCACTTCCGGGTTGCCGACAAATCGAATATCAATGCGTTAGACCGCGACGATTCTCTTCTGATCCGATTCGTAAGGAATCCAGACCACTCGAAATCATCCCACTGCCGGCAGGGAGACGAACGAGGCCAGCAGCGGCTCCGAAGCCGGCAAGGCGATTCTTTGGGGAAGGAATTATGCCGCTGACGGAAGGTGTCGGTGGGTTAGCCTGCATGCCCCCTCAGAGAGGGGGCATGCAGAGATGTGAGTAGTGTCTTAGAAGTCCATCTTGAGGCTGAGCTGCAGGATTCGGGGAGGATTCGCAGCAGTGATGGTTCCGAAGGTGTTGGCGCTTAGAGCCGTGCCGGGGTCGGTGACGCCGGTGCCGTTGCTGTTGATGGCGCCGCCCGGGTTGGCGTAATTGGTGTGGTTGAAGCAGTTGAAGCACTCGGCACGGGCTTCGAGCTGCAAAGCCTCATGCAAAGGGATGAATTTGCTGAGAGCCGTGTCCACGTCGGTGTAGTGCGGCCCGTAGAACTCATAGGGCCGGGTGAGACCATACGTTCCAGCCGTGTTTGGGGCAAAGGATGCACGGTTCAGCCATGTGGTGATGCGGGTGTTCTGGGCGCGGGGACTCCCGACCAGGGTAGGCCGGTCATTGCCTACGCCGGTCAGGGAGGCGTCGGTGCCGGTAGTTACCGTAAAGGGAACGCCGGTCGTCGCGGTGACGATGGGCGCAAGCTGCCAGCCGCTCAGCAGGAGCTGGCGTGCATAGGTTCCACCCGCGGAGCTGCGGATGATGGCCGAAGTCACCAGGTTGTGACGCAGGTCAGAGCCGCAGTTGCTGTAATCGCGGTTGGGGTGAGCGGGGTCCTGAAATTGGTCTCCGGCATTGTCTCCGTTTTCTGGAGGACCGGAGAGGCAGCGCGAATAGGTGTAGTTGGTGAGCAGCGTGAAGTAGTTGGAAAAGCGATGCTGCACGGTGACCAGGAGGCCATTAAAGCTCGATCCCATCCCGGTATAAGCCTGGGTGACCTGGGTGAAATAGGCCCCCTGGGCGGCATCGATGCCGCCCAGCACGCGGCGGGCATTGGTGTTTCCGGTCGAGGAGCAGGCTGTTCCAGCCGCAGGCACCGGCGAGAGCGTTCCGCAGGAGCCGGCGACGCCGGTCGATTTTCCGGGGTAGTAGACCGCCGGGTTCAGCTCGTTACCGTAGGAGTTATGCAGTACCCGCGTGCCGAGATAGGTAGCGGTGAGCGCCCAGTCGTTAAGAAACTGTTTTTGCACGCTCAAGTTCCAGTTCTGCGAGTAAGCCTGCTGCAGGTTCGGGGGCAGCACAAAGTAGGTTCCAGAGGCCGGGAAAAACGCGTTGGTGGCTGTGGGCGGAAATGGCTTGGGGTAAGGGTTGCCGCCAGGATAGCCCGCGTAAGGAGTAGTGAGGTTGCCGGGTGGAGGCGTCAGAGTAACGGAGTCGCCCCACGGCGGCATGGCTGCGTAGCGGGAGTTGTAGTAGAGCGGCGGCTCCTGGAAACCAAGACTGTAGGAAGCGCGAATACTTTCTTTTCCCTGGCCGCGCGGATCGAACACGATGCCTAAGCGGGGTTCCAGCCGGTTCCATTTGCCGTGGTAGTAGCCGTGCGGAATCCCCGGGTCGCCATAGAAGAGCACTCCAGCGGGAGCTGTGGGATATACAACGGATCTGGTCCCAGAGGTGTAGTCCGCCAGTGAGAAGCTGGCGCCGCGGCCAGTGGTTTCAATCGCCGGCAGCCCGGTGGCCCAACGCAGACCTGCGTTCAACGTCAACCGCGGGCTGAACTGAATGCTGTCCTGGAAATACAGACCGGCATAGTTCTTGCGGTAGTCGACGGCGCTGTTGTTGCCCTGGTAGAGCGATTGAATCCGGCCGAGCATGAAGTCGACCAAGCCATCCTTCGTGTACTGCCCAGTGAAGTTGAACTGGCCGTTGGCGTTGTTGACGCCGTCAGAAACGAGCGTGTTGCGCAGGTAATTGACGCCGAACGAAAAGTGATGCATACCCTTGGTCCAGAACATGTCTTCGAGCACGTTGTAACCGTTGGTGCTGTTCAGGAGGCTTTCGCAGGTGCCGCAAGCCACGGTGAACGCGTTCGAGATGTTCATGTAGAGGTAGTTCTTGATGGGCGCGTAGCTTTGGATGCCCAGCGTGTTGGGGTTGATGCTGTCAGGAGCGACGTTGCGGCTGACGATGTTTCTCGTCCACCCCAGGTGAAAAGAGCTGACGAGACTCGAAGTGAGGGTGTAGGTGTGGCCCAGGGTGAAGGATTGGACCCGGTCATCGAGCGCCGGATTCTGCGTATTCAACAAATTGCCGGCGAAGCTAGGTGGCTGCGTGAAGTGGGTGAGGTAGTAGCGGCCGAAAACGGTCTGCTTGGTGGTCGCCGTCCAATCAATGCGGCCGATGTATTGATCTTCATTCTGCGGCAGCGGAAGGCCGTACACCAGTTTGCCGCAAGGGCTGGCCGTCGCCGGGATGTATTTGAAGAGCGCGAGCGCCGAAGAGTTGAACTGTGACGTCGGAATCTGGTTATTGGGGTAGGCCGTGCCGGTTGCGGGGTTGATCAACTGCTTGGCCACGCCGCCGCTTTGGCAAGCAGCGCTGGCATAAGCGCTGAAGTCACCGTTGAACATGGCCTGAGTGGGGACAAAACTGGTGACTGCGTTGGTTTGCTGCCGGGTGCGCGTGCCCTGATAGCCACCGAAGAAAAACAACTTGTCTTTGCGGATCGGTCCACCGACAACGCCGCCGTACTGGTTGCGCTTGAGCGTGTCCTGCTTGGTGGAGAAGTGGTTGCGCGCATTCATGTCGCCGTTGCGGAAGAACTCGAAGAGTGTTCCGTGGAAGGAGTTGCTGCCTGCACGAGTCACGATGTTCACGACGGCGCCAGGGTGAATGCCGTACTGCGGCGATAAACCTGAAGTCTGGACGCTGAATTCCTGAATGGCGTCAGGGAACGGAAAGGGCAGATTGACGTTGGTGAACGCGTCGTTGTTGTCCGCGGCGTCCATCAGGTAGTTGATGTTGGTGGCTTGGGCGCCGGCAACCGAGAGGGTTACGGCGCTGGGATAGTTTTTGCTCGAGGCCAGGTCGGTTGCAGGCGCATTGGCCGTTCCGGGCGTCAGCAGGATCAACTGCGTGGCTTGACGGCCATTCAACGGCAGATCGACCGTGCGCTGCCGGTCGACGACCTGAGATATCGATTGATCTTCGGTCTGCACCATCGAGGCGGCGGCTTGTACCTGCACCGTCTGAGAGACGCCGCCGACTTGCAATTTCACGTCAACGCGCAGCTCGTTGCCTACCTGGATCACGATTCCAGATTGGTCGTAGGTGCTGAAGCCAGTGGCCGTCACCTTGAGGGTGTAGGGTCCTACCGGCAGACTGGGCAAGTTGTAACCACCGTCAGCGCCGCTGGTCACGGTGCGGTGGAGTCCGGATTCCGTCTGCACGGCTTCTACGGTCGCCCCGGAGACCGCGGATCCTGTCTCGTCGGTTACCGTACCTTGAATTTGGCCACCACCGATGGCTTGGGAATGGAGCGTTCCTGACGCCAGGGACAGGAACAAAGTGAACAGAAAGACGGCTTTGCATTGAGCTCTTATCTTTCCGTCGCGAAGAAAATTGGCGAACGATTGCATGAGAGGCCTCCAAACATCCCAAAAACGGACCCACCATGTGTATCAGACGCGCGAAACGGTAGGCAATGCCAATTCAGAAATCACTCATGGAGGGAGTGATCGCGATTTTTCACGTCCTGGAAACGATTACGCATCGCGATGGCGGTTAACCGATGAGACGATCACGCAATATGAAGTTGCGGTCGGCGCTTCGTTCCACCCAGATTTCAAAACCGTTTGCCTTTTGGCCGGCCCTTAATATGCCTTGACACGTATATACTCCGTGGAGTATACCAAGAGCATGGAATCGGTGTTCGAAATCATTGCGGAGCCGAACCGCCGCGCGNNGGTCTCGTCACAACAGTCGGTGGGAGAGATCGAGCGTCAACTTCGTATGCCGCAGCCGACCGTGTCAAAGCACCTGCGCGTGCTGCGCGAGGCCGGTTTCGTGGAATCCACGGTGGACGCACAACGCCGTCTCTACCGGTTGAAACCTGAACCATTTCAGGAGGTCGATGCCTGGCTGGATCAGTTCCGCCGGTTCTGGTCCGATCACGTAGATGCTCTCGAACGCCTCCTCGACCGCATGGAAGAGCCAACAGCAACGAAAAGGAAGACAAGGAAAAGAGGACGCGGCCCCAACCGCGAACGTGACCAAGGAGAAACGAAATGAAAATCAAAGTGACTAGCGTATACGTGGACGACCAGGAGAAGGCCCTGCGCTTCTATACGGAGGTGCTCGGGTTTACAAAGAAGACGGACTTTTCGCAGGGGCCATATCGCTGGCTGACCGTGGCCTCGCCCGAGGAGCCGGAGGGCACGGAGTTGCAGCTGGCGCTGAACAACAACCCGGCAGCCAAAGCGTATCAGCAGGCGCTGTTTCAACAAAGCCAGCCCGCGGCCATGTTCTTCTCCGACGACGTGCAGGCCGAATACGAGCGTATGAAGGGGCGCGGCGCCGAGTTCACCATGCCACCAACGGATGTGACGGCCTCGAAGATCGCCATGCTCAAGGACACCTGCGGCAACCTCATTCAGGTGACGCAGCTGAAGCGCTGGTAGGGCGGACGGTGAGCGGATGATCCAGGCTGACGTAAGGAGAAGAAGATGATCGATCGCGAGCGGTACACACCGGGTCCGGCCCGCGGGGCGCAGGTACGAAAGGACGGAGAAAAGTGGACGCTCATTCTGGCCAGAGAGCTGCACCACTCGCCGGAAAAGGTCTGGCAGGCGCTTACCGACCCAGCGCATCTGCGCGAGTGGGCGCCCTTCGACGCCGAGGGGAGCCTGGGTACGGTTGGAACGGTGAAGCTCACGTGGGTGGGAACGCCCACGCCGCTGGAAACAAGAGTGACGCGAGCCGACGCTCCCAAGGTGCTTGAGTACAACGATACTCGGTGGGAACTCGAAGCCTTTGCCGGCGGCACGCGCCTGACGTTGTGGCACAACATCGATCGCCGCTTCATCGCGTGGGGCGCCGCGGGCTGGCACATTTGCTTCGAGGTCCTTGAGCGGCTCCTGGCGGGTGATCCGATTGGACGCATGGTGGGCGCCGAGGCCATGAAGTTCAGCGGCTGGCAGCGGCTGAACGCGGAGTACGCAAAGCAGTTCGGTATTGAAACACCCAACAAGCCGCCTCAGGCGGCTCAAAAACCATAAATCGAGGTGGAAACATCATGAACCAAGGCGCCATACGTTTAATTTTTCGCTGGATTCACATCGTCTTTAGCATTCCGATACTCGGTTATATCTATAGTCCGTTTGACCAAATTCCAAACTACGCCCCCATTACTCGGTTTGTCTTCGTTCCTGTACTTATCCTCTCTGGAATTTGGATGTGGAAAGGCCATGTCCTGCGGCGACTTGTTTCGAAGAGATCGCCCAATAAAACTACTGGCATGAAAACGGGACGAGAATTGGAGGCATAAAGATCCAATGAATCCATCGGAACGTATTGACCATCTGATCGCAGGACTCACAGACTGGCGTGGCAAAACGCTCGCCGGCATCCGTAAGAGTATCCTTGAGGCCGACCGGGAGATCATCGAGGAATGGAAGTGGATGGGCAGCCCAGTGTGGTCTCGCGACGGAATCATCGCGGTCGGCAACGCCCACAAAGATAAGGTGAAGCTTACCTTTTCCCACGGGGCCAGCCTCCCGGATCCTGACAAGCTCTTCAACGCTGGCCTCGGAGGCAACGCCTGGCGAGCGATCGATCTTTTTGAGGGCGACAAGATGAATGACCGTGCTCTAAAAAATCTCGTCCGTGCCGCCGTTGATTACAATCAGATCAAATTGAAGAGGAAAGCGCCTGCGGGCACTCCAGCGAAAGTACATAAAAGGAAAAAGTAATACAAATTCCAGGGGCCGCTGCTTCCGCCTAACCGGCGTCGCGGGCAACGTGGTGTCGAAGGTGCCGGTCTAGCACCACCTTCCGAGGGAAGAGAGATGTAGGGTTTCATTGCGAAGTTTGCTGCCCACGGACTGAGACGGCGCCCGGTAGCCATCTTTGCCTCCCTATCATGGATGTCACCAGGTTTCGAAACTCCCCGTTCAGCCTATTCGGCGGCCTTTTCTTTATATGCGCTCGTGACCGCTTCCTTCAACTTTTCCTTGGCCCAATCGACAACCTTTTCGGCGAGTGTTTCCCAGTTGTCGACCACGTACTTGATTCCAAGTGCGCCCACTGTGCCATCCATCAGCATCTTCGCCGAGATCTCGCCCACCTTCTTTTGCGATTCTTCCTCTGTCAGCCCGTTCGGGGATCTGGCAAGTTCCTTCAGCGATTCCGCGCTGATCTCCGCGAGGTGCTTGTTGATCTGCGTCCGGATGGCTTTTCCAATCGATCCCTCGTACTTTTCAACTTGGCGCCGTAGCCCGATATCGAAGAAAAACTTTTCCATTGCCTTGAAGCAGCTCTGCAAGATACGCCGCAGTGGGCCGGTCGCTATCTTGGAGTCGGCGAAAAGCTTCCAGAACGCCGGCAGTGCCTCCGTCATCCCTTCGGCGTGGCATTTGCTCCAATCTATCGAAGACTGCTCGGTCAGCTTGAGCAGGTCCTGCGAGGACTTCATCATCCCGATCTGATCGATGGTAATGGTTGCGCCCTGCGGCTGGGTCCTCAACAGCTTGTCTGCCGCGTACACGCGAAGAGATAAAAAGAAACGCCGAAAGATCTGCTTGATCGATTCCTTCGCGAAGGCCAAGACGTACGCCTTCACAACGGCTGCAAATTTCGGCCGCATGTACTTCATTGCCTGCCGGCATACCTCTTTGGCTACGTACTTCTCCGCAACTTCGGCCGCTACTTTTACTTCCAGACCGCCCGTCAGAGCCCACGCGATGTTGACCAGCTCCTCGATATAGAGTGTCATCAGCTTCTGAAACGCAGCGAGCATGTCGCACGACTGCAGCAGAAGCAATTTGTCCTTGAGATCCTCCCGCTGGTCGACATCCTGGTTGGGGAGCGGAATGATCGTACTCCCTGCCATGAGAAACCGGCTGAAGCTCACGCGTCCATACCACTGGTCCGACAAATCCGGCTCGATCCTGTTGAACACCCAGATGATGCTGTACTCGTCGTCGGAGCCAATATCTAGAAGGAAAAACAGCAGAGCAGTGAAGACGCTCGATTCGGCATCGCGAAACCCGAGGGCGTACAGCTGGTCCTTGCTAGTAGAGCCGGCAAAGATGGTGTCGCCTACGCGGAGAAACGAGTCCGACTTTGCGGGATCTTTGCGCTTGAGCAACCTCGGCGGCGGACAGACTATGTTTCGATTCATCCAGGCTTCGCAGACCGGGTCACCATCGTGCGTAAAGAGATACCGCACATTGATCCCGGGGCTAGTTGGAGGGTGAAACATCGCGTGCTGACGAGCCTGTCGGGGTGGTGTTGCGACGATGGGGTCAGGACGACGGGGGATAGAACCGGCCGCATTCACACCAAGGGTTGCCCGCTTTGGTAGAGACACGTGCCTATGTACATCGGTCGGTCCGGGAACTCGATGCGCCATTGAATCTCCCTGCAGGCGAGTGACAATTAACCTTTAAGGTGACTCTATGGCTTTAGCACACGATTCGAGCGATGACAACAGAAAAACTCACTCCCATCGACCTGAGGAGGGACAGACGACCTGAGGAGGGACGACCTGAGGAGGGACAGACGGGACGTTTACGGCCTAGTGCCGTGACCGTGTGGTGAAGTACATACCCAGGTCTCAAAAGCGAGACCTGGGGCACCCAGTTCGTCATATGGTCATACGCAATCACGGGGTCACAGTACTAGCACCACCTTCCGAGGGAAGAGAGATGTAGGGTTTCATTGCGAAGTTTGCTGCCCACGGACTGAGACGGCGCCCGGTAGCCATCTTTGCCGATGAGACCCTGACTACGGTCTTCCTTTCTCCTGATCACCTGAAGAGGGCGACTCCAGATCACGATCAGTCGCCCACGTCGAAATTCTTCCGGTTCCGGTTTCCACTCTGCGGATACAGTTGTTCCCTGTGTCTGCTATATATAGATTTCCCTTCGCATCTACCGTTGTTCCCATCGGGCCGTTGAGGCTTGCGTTTACCGCAGCGCCACCATCCCCGGAATAGCCGGTTTTTCCATTGCCAGCTACAGTGGTGATGGCGCCGTTGTTCAAGTCCACCCTCCGTATCCGATTGTTCCCTGTGTCCGCGATGTACAGGCCCTTGTCACTACGAACAGAGAGAGCCTCCGGGAAACACAATAATGCTCCTCGTGCCGAACCACCATCTCCCTCAAATCCACAAACGGCACTACCGGCAATGATATAAACATCGTTTTGCGGCAAGTTAACCTGGGACACGGTATTTCGGCTGGGGTCGGAATAAAAGAGAGCTCCACGTTCATCGACGGCTACCCAGAAGGGACCTGCGGCAGGCTCCGAAGCAGACGGATCGCCCGGTAATCCTGCCCCGATGACCTTACTCACGATATGCGTGAGCGAGTCTACGCGCTTGATACCGGGACTCGCCGCTTCTCCAATATATATATTTTCGTCGCCATCGATCGCGATCGATATCGGCTGGTACACTCCTGTAGCGGTCGCGACTTTGCCCACTTCGCCATTCATAAAGTCGGCGCCATTTCCAGCTACGGTGGTGATGATGTGGGTCTTCGCGTCGACCCGTCGAACACGATTATTGGTGGTATCGGCAATAAAGAGATTGTCCGCGGCATCCAGCGCAATGCTGACCGGTGCATCCAGGCTTGCCTGATTGGCGGGACCATCATCACCGCCGAAGCCGACGGTACCGTTTCCTGCAACGATCATTACGCGTCGCGCGGCGGATACTTCTAGGATTCTGTTTTGCTTGTTAGCGGCGACAAAGAGATTGCCCTTGCTGTCAGCGACGACCGCTGTCGGGAAAGCGGCGACCATGTAACGAATGCTTGCGCGCTCCTTCCTACGCCAGTGGAAGAAGGCGACAACAATGAACAACAGAACCAGAAGCCCTACAATGGGCAACCATCGACGGCTCATAAAAAACGACTTGATGTGGGCTGCTGAATAGTGTCCATCATTGATCGCTGCTTTCGCCGATCAATTGGCGATATACGTCGCGGGCGTGGTCGTAAGCCTTCTTCGCCTCCGGCATCTCTTGAGACGAAATCTTTGGAGCCTTTTGACTCCAGCACTGGTTTACGCTCCTCAGACACCACTCCGCGCTCTGGCGCGAAGCCCGAATCGGTTTCCCACCCACGAGAACAAAAATTGGATTGGTGTGGGAAGAAGGCAGTATGCGAACGGCGACCCAGCTGCTCCTGGTGATCGGGACGTTGAAGTTGAGCTTCTGTATCGATCCGTCCGCCACAATCTCTCTTCTTGCCACGGCCTCTCCATTCACTACAACCTCCACCGGGACTTTTCGCGTGCTTCCGATACGCGAACGCTCCAGGTTCCAGTATGGCCTCTCATTGTAGGGAAGTTCCTCGATGGCAGTAGCCGGCATTGTGGGGAGATAGGCGGCGGCGGTTACCGATACGTCGACACTATGCGGCGCAGCCAGATCCACCTGACTCTCATGAGTACCCATCTCGGTGCTATTGACCGCAAAGTCCATCAGATGGCTTCGGCCGTCCGAGACATAGACAGCGCCATCCTGCACCGCATTCACGTAGTTGTCATACGTCAGTGGTCCGTGAATTTTGGCGTATGTACGACCTTCGCCTACCCTGCTGTCGTAGATACATGGAAAGTCGGTTTCCCCGGAGAGCCGTGTGCGAAAGCCTACGTTTAATGTCTGGTACCAGATATTGAGCTCCCATACGTAAGGTGTGTCCCCGGCAGATATGAAATCGACCGTTTTGGGATACGTCACATCCACGATGTATTCATTGGCGCCGATGCCGTCGAAACCCGGCACTTCTTGATTTGGCAATTCTGTGGTCCGAACCGCCAGGCCCCAGCCGGAGTGAGCAAAGCCAGCCACGGCGCCCTGTGATTTTGCCCAGCGGAGAACTGGCAAGTCCCAGGTCGGCCAGTCCTCGATACGCTTCGTGGCGGGATACATGATCTTGCTCAGGTTCAGCAGCACCAGGTGGCCGGCATGGCTGGAGGGAAATCCGGAGACTTCCAAGTCATAGTGGAGCAGAGAATGCGCAGTCGAGACAGGATCGCTCTGCCGGCCTCGGAAAAAGTGGCTCTGATAATAGAAGCATGGACCCCACACCAACACAGCACCTACATTCAGGTGCTCCCCAAGCACCTGACGATCCATGGATTTGGGATCAACACCTTCGGACGGGTTCTCATAATGCGAACAGCCCGCCGGGTGGATATGATCATCGCCCGAATACCAGGCTTCCTTTGAAGGATCAATCCAACGATCAAGCCGAAGCGTGAGTGCGGCCGGTCCATTCTTGGTGACAGTGAATTTTTGCGTTTGTGCAATGTACTCGGGGCCGCCGGTATATGTGACCGTGTAATCGCCTGGCGGGAGATCAATGGATTCACCATCGCTACGATAAACCTGGGGTTGAAAATAAAAGTCCGGCTCAAGCCGCTTGGCAGGACTTGGATAAATACGCCCCAGCGCATCGCGAAAGATAAGGGAGGCCATCGTGCGCTGGCCGTCTTGGTCCAGCACATGGAGGATTACCGAATGGGCTGGTGCGATCTTAAACAAAACTGAGATCTGGTTCAG
Source organism: Acidobacteriaceae bacterium (assembly GCA_003152195.1). Classification (GTDB taxonomy): domain Bacteria; phylum Acidobacteriota; class Terriglobia; order Terriglobales; family Acidobacteriaceae; genus PALSA-350. The sequence goes on along the minus strand of PLZN01000184.1, from coordinate 5,778 downwards.
GAAGCCCACGTCCTGCGACCCTTGTCCGACGTTGAAGCTGAGTCTACCCGTACGTTGGCCGGCATCACGGCTGGAAACAAGGAGTATCCGATACTCCAGGGGGAGACCCGAGAGCCGCGCTTCCATGGGCGCTTGCGCAAAGAGGGATATATCGGCCCAGCGCTCTCGAACATCTGCCATCGTTAGACGCTGCTTGGGCTCGGGGTTTCCCGTTGACGGGACATAGACGGAACCGCTGTTTGGGCTCTCTACTGCGAGCGGGGCTGTTACGCCGGCCTGATTGACAACCTTAACAAGGAATAGCTGGGCGCCGTTCTGAACGAGAGACGAAGGCGCCAGCCCACGCTTCACATCGACTCGGCTTTCAGGACTGATCGTCACTACCGCGAGGACGTATTTGTCCAAGATTGCTTCTACAGACGAGACAGCCGCATGCGTGTCGCGGTTGGCAGAGGCGGCTTTGATCTGTTCCTGGTCCTTAAGGGCAAGAGGTTGGCCCAAAAAGTTCATCGCTGCCTGCAAGCGTTGCACTTCGTCTATAAAGGGCTGCAGCGGAACGCTCGAGAAGGAGCCTAGCTGGGCGCCCGCCGCCAGCAACGTGAATGAACGGGTCATCGATAAGAGAAGTGCCAGCACAGGCAATAGGAGCAATACTTTAGACCTCATCAGAATCGCCTCGGATCTTATCGTGCACTTATTTCCCGACCGCTTTGCGCGAAAAGGGACTTTCTTTCTGATCCCCTGGAGTTTCGTTGCAGCGTCAACCATCGTTCGATAGTGGAGAGCAACTGTGGGCGGTGTCCACCGTACGTCGAGCGAAACGGACCTACTTTGTCCGCGGTGAAGCTGTCAGCGCAACAGTATATCCGGGCCGCCTACTTGACAGCCTGCAACGCCACCACATTCTCGAAATAGCGCTGCTTCAGGCCCTTCTGGTTCTCGTAGAGGGAGCCTTGCGCAGCGGCGGGCGGCCGCGGCAGGCGCACGGCCACCGGCTCCAGCCGCGGCTCGATTGTCCCGGTGCCGGACACCAGCAGCCGCGCCGAAGCCCGCCGATTTCATGTTCAGCTTGGCCGTGTCGAAGCGAACGCTTCCGCCGCAAACCGCTGGCAGCACCTCCTTTCGCCGTATTGTCCCGCGGGTGGGGCATTACCGGCGGAAAAGTGAGAAAGACGGCCAAGCAGGACCGGAGACGCATGGCCTTGATCATTGCGTGAAGCTACGGATAATATTCGCCTTGTATTCTCCTAGATGGGCTCCATGCGGCGCCGACGGCACCAGGGGAAGACCGGCGTAAGCCCGATAAGAAAACCGGCCTCCCCTTCGCGTTTTAGTCCGAAACGCTGTCCTGGGCACGGATCAGGGGGCACCCCTTGGTCGTCGGCACGGGAAAATCAAGCGAACAGGCCCTCGGTTCAAAGAAACAGCGGCGCCAGAACGAGCGTCACGGTGGCCAGCAGCTTGATCAGCACGTGAAGGGAGGGACCAGCGGTGTCCTTGAAAGGATCGCCGACGGTATCGCCCACCACCGCCGCCTTGTGCGCCTCCGAACGTTTGCCACCATGAGCGCCGCTCTCGATGTATTTTTTGGCATTATCCCAGGCGCCACCACTGTTGTTCATCAGCATGGCCATCAGGATGCCGGTGATGGTGCCCACCATGAGGAGGGCGGCGACGGCCTCCGCTCCGGCAAGGTCGATGGTATGGCCATTGAGGATCGGCCGGTATTCTCCCGGAATGTGGATGTGAAAGCTCCCGCTCAGATTCTTGAAGACCAGCCCGACCGCCAGGGGCGTGAGGACGGCGAGCGCGCCGGGCAGAATCATCTGCTTGAGCGCCGCGCCGGTAACGATGCGGACGCAACGGCCATAGTCCGGTTTGGAAGTCCCCGCCATGATGCCGGGGTTTTCGCGGAACTGCGCGCGCACATCTTCGATAATGTACTGCGCTGTGCGCCCGACAGCTTTGATGGCGAACGAAGAGAAGAGGAAGATCAGCATGGCGCCCAGCAGAGCCCCGACAAAGACGGGCACGCTGGCCAGGTTGATGTTGGTAAAGCTCCAGCCGGTGGGGAGAACCTGACCGGCATCGGAGAAGCGTTGCGCCACGATGCCGTGCACCGTCTCCAGGTAAGCGGAAAAGAGCAGAAAAGCGGCCAGCGCGGCCGAGCCGATAGCGTAACCCTTGGTAAGGGCCTTGGTGGTGTTGCCGGCCGCGTCCAGTTTGTCGGTCTTATCGCGCACCGCTTGCGGCTGGTCCGACATCTCGATGATTCCGCCCGCGTTGTCGGTGATGGGACCGAAAGTGTCCATGGCCAGGATATAGGCCGCCGAGGAGAGCATGCCCATAGTGGCGATGGCGGTGCCGTAAATGCCCTTGGCGTAGTCGGAGATAGCCGTATCGGCGAGGCCGCGCACGCCGAAGTAGTAGCTGAGAAGCAGGGCGGCGCTGATCACGATCACCGGCATGGCAGGCGTTTCCATGCCCACGGCAAGGCCGCTGATAATGTTGGTCGCGGGCCCGGTAAGCGAGGCGTTGGCGATCGATTGCACCGGCCGGTAGCGGGTTTCGGTGTAGTACTCCGTGATACGGACGAAGAGAAACGAGGTCACTATGCCGATGATGCCGCAGCCCAGCAGCCACCAGCGGCCCTGCAGCATGTAGTACACCGCCGCCGCAAAGCCGGCGAGCGCCAGCAGCGTGGTGACGTAATACCCGCGATTCAGCGCATCCATCGGGTCCTGATCTTCGCGGCTATGTACCACCAGCACGCCGATGAAGCTGGCGACCAGGTTGATGGCGTGGACAATCAGGGGGAAGAGGATACCCTTGATGCCGAAGACCGGATAGAGGGCCGTTCCCAGAATCATGGCGCCGACGTTTTCGGCGGCCGTGGATTCAAAGATGTCAGCGCCGCGGCCGGCGCAGTCGCCGANNTGCCGACCAGGTCGGCGCCCACGTCCGCCGCCTTGGTGTAAATACCGCCGCCGAGCTGGGCGAAGAGCGCCACCAGCGAAGCGCCAAAGCCAAAGCCGACCAGCTGGTAGGGAACGTGCTGCGGATCCTGCAGTCCGCCAAAGAAGTAGAAGAGGCTGCCGACGCCGAGCAGGGAGAGGCTGATGACCACCAGACCGGTGACGGCGCCCCCGTGCAGGGCAATCTTCAGGGCGCGGCCGAGACTGGCCCGAGCGGCGCTGGCGGCGCGGATGTTGGTGCGGATGGAGACGAACATCCCGGTGTAGCCCGCCAAACCGGAGCAGATGGCGCCGATCAGAAAGCTGATGACCACTTTGCCGGCCAGCGGGGCGGTAAAGTCCGAAAACCGGTAGCCCACAAAGAGAGCGATGGCGAGAACCACAGCCAGCGCGGCGATGGTCGTATATTGCCGCGACATAAAGGCTTCCGCGCCCTCACGGATGGCATTCGAAATGGCCCGCATTTCCGGGGTCCCGGTGTCGTAGGCCAGGACGGACCGGGCCAGAAAGAGAGCAAATACCAGACCGAGCACACCGGCGATGACAGCGATCCAGAGAAAAGTGCTGCCACCGGTATCGATAGCGGCAGTCGAGCCCTGTCCTAGGACAGTGGCCGATAGAGAGAAGAAAACCATTCAATCGCCTCCAGAGTAACTTGCTACCGGGTTACCGAGGGAACCCCATTGGCTGCTTTGCAGCCATGAGCGTAAACACCTGTAAACCGGCTGATTAGAGCACGCGGAAAAAAGATGGTCAATGTCGCATCGTCATCATACTGGCTGGGGCGGTAACCACAAGCGGAGCTGGGTGGCGCTGCCTCAGAGTGTTAACTGCCACCAGCAGGAGCAGGGACGAAAAGGTTACAATCTGGCGTTGGTGCTGCTGGCGCCGCATCACGCGATAATAGAGGTGCGCATGGCAAAGACGGTCACGGCTACTACTGAGCGCGGCATTGCCGCACCCTACGCAGGGTTGGATCCGGAACAACTGATCCGCATCTACCGGCTGATGTATCTATCGCGCCGGACGGACGATCGCGAGATCCTGCTCAAGCGGCAGCAAAAGATCTTTTTCCAGGTCTCCGGCGCCGGCCACGAGGCGTTCCTGGTAGCAGCAGGCATGGCTCTGAAGCCCGGCTATGACTGGTTCTATCCCTATTACCGCGATCGTGCGCTGTGTCTCACGCTGGGCAACACGGTGGAGGAGATGCTGCTGCAAGCGGTGGGTGCGGCGGCGGACCCGTCGAGCGGCGGACGGCAGATGCCCTCTCATTGGAGCATCAAGCGGCTCAATATCGTCAGCCAGTCTTCTTCGGTGACCACCCAGTGCCTCCAGGCAGTCGGCTGCGCGGAAGCGGGCCGATACCTCTCCACCCATCCCCGGGCGGCAGAGCAGCGTGAAGGCGACTACAGCGCGTTCAAGCAGGTCCGGTTCCACGGAGACGAGGTGGTCTATGTTTCCCTGGGCGAAGGCGCGACCAGCGAGGGCGAGTTTTGGGAAGCGATCAGTTCGGCGTCGACCCTGCGGCTGCCGGTGTTGTTCGTNNGCCGGGCGGAAATATTTCGCGGCTGGTGGCTAATTTCCCTAACTTTTTCTTTGCCGAGGTGGACGGCACCGATCCCATCGAAAGCTACGCCGCGTTCGTCGAGGCGGTGGACCATTGCCGCTCCGGCAAGGGGCCGGCTTTTGTTCACGGACACGTGATCCGGCGGTACGCCCATTCTTTTTCCGACGACGAGCCTCTCTACCGGCCGGAATCAGAGCGGCAGAGGGACGCGGCTCGTGATCCTTTGCCCAAGCTGCAGATGCGTCTGCTGCGCGATGGCATTCTCGATCCTGCCGCCATCAACCGGCTGGAGCAAGAGGTCGACGAAGAGGTGCGGGTCACAGCCGACAAGGTACTGCGCGCAGCGCTGCCCGAAGTCAGTTCCATCAAGCGGCATGTCTATTCCGAGGACCTGGACCCTACGCGCGAGGATCTGGCCCGGCCGGCCGTGCAGACGCCGGATGCGCAGGAACGCACCATGGCCGACCTGATCAACGCCTGTCTCAAGGATGAGATGCAGCGTGATCCGCGCATCGTGGTCTTTGGCCAGGACGTGGCCGACACCAGCCACGACCAGGAGTTGCGGCAGGGCTTGGTAAAGGGTAAGGGGGGCGTCTTCAAGCTGACGGCAGGGCTGCAGCGGGAGTTCGGCCCGGACCGCGTCTACAACGCCCGGCTGGCCGAAGCCGATATTGTCGGGCGCGCGGTGGGCATGGCCACGCGCGGACTCAAGCCGGTGGTCGAGGTGCAGTTCTTCGACTATATCTGGCCCGCNNACCACTCGCAGTGCGGCGAGAGCATTTTCACCCATACGCCGGGCATCCGGGTGGTCTTCCCTTCCAATGCGCTGGACGCCAACGGCTTGTTGCGCACGGCGATCCGCTGTGACGATCCTGTTCTCTTTTTCGAGCACAAGCGCCTTTATCGCGAGACCTTCGGCCGAGCCGCATATCCCGGGGCCGAGTTCGCGATCCCCTTCGGCAAGGCGAACCTGGTGCGGCAGGGTAAGGATGTGACGGTGATCACTTACGGCGCCGTCGTACCACGCGCGCTGCGCGCCGCGCAGCAGGCGAGCAGTGAATTGGGAGTGGAGGCCGACCTCCTCGACCTGCGCACCCTCAGTCCATACGACTGGGAGGCGATTGCCACTTCGGTGAAGAAGACTGGCCGGGTCATCGTCGCCCACGAAGATATGTTGAGCTGGGGCTATGGAGCTGAGATTGTGGCTCGCATTGCCGACGAGCTTTTCGAGCACCT
>PLZN01000030.1 GCA_003152195.1 Acidobacteriaceae bacterium | reverse complement strand
GGGTGATGGATCGCGGCATTCCCACAGAAGCGGTTCTGGCCGAGATGCGCGATCCGGCCCGGCAGGTCTCCTATCTGGTAGGCACGCCCAAGAGCAAAATCCAACAGCATGAGAAAAAATGGTTGGAGTTGCCCTGGCACAAGGTCCGCGACTCGGTCGAAGTGAAGTTGTTCGAGCAAGGCGGTGAACTCTACGTGCTGGCCAAGAGTGCGGGTCGCCGCTTGAAGGAGCGGGCGATGCGGCGCAAGCGGCTGGCCCGTTTACTGTGGAAGCTGCGCGCCATGCGCCGCACTCTGCCCACTCGCGATCAATTACTGATGCGCATCGGTGCGGCCAAGAGCGAGGCGGGCCGGGCCTTCGGCTTCGTAAACATTCAGATCTCGGATGCCAACTCGCCGATGACCCGCCAATCCTTCCATTTCCGGCTGGACAAGAGCAAGCTCCGAGAGGCTGAGTTGCGCGACGGCCATTACTTGCTGCGCTCCAATCTCACCGGCGGAGATCCCGCCCTGCTCTGGACGCGCTACATACAGCTGACGCAAATCGAAGCGGTGTTCCGCTCCCTGAAGAGCGATCTCGGCATACGTCCCGTCTACCACCAGCTGCAACACCGCGCCGACGCCCATATCCTGATCGCTTTCCTGGCCTACTGTCTGCAGGTGACGCTAAAAAACCGGCTCATGATTCATGCCCCCGGCCTTACCCCCGTGGCCGTCCTGGACAAGCTGGCCGCCATCCAGATGATCGATGTCCATATCCCTACTCTCGACCAAAGATGCTTGATCCTACCCCGCTATACCCAACCAGAAACAGAAGTCAAAATCCTTCTCGAAAAACTCCACCTCGCCTTGCCCAGCCAGCCGCCCCGCGCATCACCGCACATCCACTCGCTCAGCCTGNNCCAGCTAAATCCCACTCTGTGGTGGAGACCTTCCCCCACCCCAGACTCATTCTCAATGATTTACCCTCCGCGCCACTGTCCAACTGCGAAAGTTGGGTTAGGTCAAGCCTCCCTTCCATTCGGTCATCGGAAACCCCAGTAGCACGTTCTACGTGGGCCGAACTGGCCTTGGGTTGTGTCCCGAATCCTGTAGAAAAGCAGGAAGGAGATTCTCCTGAGCAGTTAGAGTGACTCATCTTAGAGGCGACCTTTGCCAAGTGCCCCTGCTGTAGCGGTGAGTTGCGCAAGTTGGACGAAGACTCCTCGGAGATGCTGGAGTACGTGCCGGGGAGCTTCTACGTCATCCGTCATGTGTGTCCGAAGATGAGCTGCAGGAAGTGTTCCTGCGTGGTACAGGCTCCGGCGCCGGAGCGAGTGCTCGATCGCGGACTTGCTGGGCCAGGCTTGCTGGCGCACGTAGTCACGGCGAAGTTTTGCGACCACACGCCGTTGTATCGCCAGTCGCAGATCTTTGCACGGGAAGGCATCGAGCTGGATCGTTCGATTCTTGCTCGCTGGGTAGGCGAAGTTGCATCGCTGCTTGAGCCGGTGGCCGAAGTCCTGCGTCGCTATGTGCTCGACACCGAGAAGCTGCATGGTGATGACACGCCCCTGCCGGTGCTGGCGCCGGGAACGGGCAGAACGAAGACCGGCAGGTTGTGCGCTCGGCCTCTGGGATGTGCTGGCACGCTATCTCGACGACGGCCGTATTGAGCTGGACAACATGATCGCCGAACGAGCATTGCGCCCGGTCGCCATCGACAGCCGCAACTACCTTTTTCCTGGATCGGACGCTGGTGCACGGCGCGCAGCCATCCTCTATAGTCTGATAGGAACGGCGTGGAGCAACGGCCTGGATCCGGAAGCCTACCTGCGCCACGTGCTCGCTTGCATCGGCGAGCATCCGATCAACCGAATCGAGGAGCTGCTCCCATGGAACGTCGCTGGAAAACTCGTCCCCGCGTTACAACCAGCCGCTTAGACCCCACGGCGTACGACGCGTCGCCCTTCGCTATCTCGATGCATCCGAACATCGACGAGTTCACCGAACACGGTCAGATCGTCGTCGGATACATGGAACCGGTTGGCGCCGTGGCAATCGCTACAGAGGGTCGCCAGACCATTGCCATGCTCCGCCGCCGCAAGGATGAGACCTTCAAGCAACTCCTCGCCCGCCTCGACACAGCCATCGCCAGCGCAACAGTCGACGATGTCTATGTCGACGAAGTGAACCTTCCGCACAGCTAACACACACTTCCTCCGACCAGTCGTGTCCACTTGACTCAATCGCGGACACATACGGCCCTAGCCCACAAAAGAACCCACTCGCCGGTCAACTCTTTAAAGGTGAGTTCCCGGTCCCTCGATCTTGTAACGTCGGAAAAACGGGGAAGAGGAAAGAATCGACGAAAGGATTCGTGTCTTTGTAAGGCAAATGTCATATACTGCGTCCGGCCTCTGCGAGGACGAACAGTCCAATGTGCGCCCAACCCGACTTATTGCGCTCTACGGGCATAAATTACCCCGCCAGCGGAAACCCATAATCGGGGAAAATCTGAGCTCCGGCGGATTGCTGGAATGTGCCGACTCTCACCGTTGAACTACGATTTCGCCCCTGCACCTATTTCAATCGGTTAGCAGCAAACCTATTCCTTACGGACGGCAGTCACGAAGGCTGTGTAGCGGTCGCCCCGCAGGAGCGAGACACTGTACTCCACCGGAACCTGCTGCACATCGTAAGTGGTTTCGGTGATGATCAAGAGCGCCCTTCCAGCAGACGTCTGCAAAATCCCCGCTTCTTCCGGCTCCGCGTTGATAGCTCCAATCACCTCGTCAGCACGTTGCAGGGGGCGCCCGTAAACCCGCTCGATGATGTAATACAGCGATTGGGTGGCCAGATCAAGCTGGTCGATCCCCGGGAATATATGCGCCGGAAGGTAGCTGGTGACCAGCGCCACCGGCCTACGGTCGATGAAACGCAGCCGCTTGAGCCGGTAGACCTTCTGCTCTGGCTTTAAACTCAACGCTGCGGCAATCGTCACTTCCGGAACCTGTTCATCGAACGACAATACCCGGGCCGAAGGGGTAAGCCCCTTGCGCAGCATCTCTTCGCTGAAGCCTCGCAGCCGCTGAAAATCCCACGGTACCCGCTCACTCCCGATGACCGGTTTTTTGCCCTGCTGGATGTTCAGTAATCCCTCGTCTCGCAGTTTCTGGAACGCCTGCCGAACCGGCATCTTGCTGATGCCAAGCGAACGGGCAATCTCACCCTCAGAATAGAAACTCGCCCCTGCGCGCAGACGCCCAATGCGGATCGCATTACGAATTTGTGCCAGGATCTGCTCGTAGTAGGGAACAAAGCTGCCCGCATCCAGCGTGATGGCTATATCGGGGCCCACACCTGGCCGTTTGCCCGCGTCCTCTTCTACCAAGTAGGTCGGTTCCATAACCTTATGATCTTAACCTACAGGCTCTGCGACGCTCCCGTCAGTAAGACATCGGATCTTTCTCGACATAATATATAAATATATTCTATGTATTCTATGTTTATAGGCACTACGGCGGGGCCCCTCTCCCAATCCATCCTCTAAGGAGGCTTCATGACTCCCCGGCGCCTGGCGCCGACCAATGGCCGGCTGCGCTTGAGCTTGCAGGAGGCACCGTGATTGCGGTCGATCAGGCAGGGCGCCCGGCGCTGGTAACCAACCAGGTGGGCAAGGGAAAGACTTTGCTGTCCGCTTATCCGATCGAGACTTACCTCGCAGATAAGCCGGCTGCTTTCGAAACAGACGAACCGGCCTTCCGCATCTACCAGGCATTTCGTGAATGGACGGGCGTGGTTACGCCATTCCGCAGCGGCGAGCCATTGGTCGTAGTATCGTCTCTGGCCGCGGTGGATCATGGCTATACGGAGCTCGTGAATCATGCGGCCACAGCGAAACATGTCACCATCACATCCGCCAAGCCCCAGCGTCGAGAGGCTTGCCCCAAACAGCCACAATACGACTGTGCCCGTAAGCCAAGGCTCCTGGACAGTGGACCTGCTTCCGTACGAGGGTGCAATCTTCAGCTGGAAATGAGTAGGTCTGAGAGATCAGACCAGGAAGGGTCTGTACGAATGGTAGGAGCAGTTGATATTGGAGGCACAAAAATTGCTGCGGGGCTAGTCGATGAAGCGGGCCGCGTGTTGGCGAAGCAGGAAATCCCCACCGACGCCGAAAAGGGTTTCGACGTCGCCATAAAGGCCACGATTGAAGCCCTGAGCGCGCTGCTCAGGTCGACCGACGCTCAGCTGCAAGGAATCGGCGTCGGCTGCACCGGACCGGTAGATCCCCTGACCGGGGTGCTGGGGGGCATAAATACGTTACCCCTCTGGACTGGCCGCAATCTGGTCGAACACCTGTCTCGCCACTTTGGCGTGTCGGCCGCGGTAGAGAATGACGCCGATGCAGTCGCCTTGGGCGAAGCCCGGTGCGGAGCGGGCAAGGGCAAAGATTCGGTAGTGTGCATTACGGTCGGCACCGGCATAGGCGGGGGCGTGATGCTCAACGGCCAGGTCTATCGCGGAGTTCGCGGCAATCATCCGGAACTGGGGCATCAGATCATCGACTCCACTGGCCCACTCTGCACCTGCGGCCAACACGGATGCTGGGAAAGCCTGGCGAGCGGACCGGCTATGGAGTTGTGGATGCAGGAGAATACAGCATCGCGGAATGAGCAGAAGCCTCTGACCGCGAAAGAAATCTGCCGCCTTGCGGAAAACGGACATGAGCTGGCCATGCGCGCAGTCCAGCGCGAAGGGCGATACTTGGCCATTGGGATTGCGAATGTCATCACCTGCTTTCTGCCGGAGGTGGTTCTGCTGGGAGGAAGCGTCATGAAAAGCGCGCAACTCTTTCTACCGGAGATACGCGCCATGATCGGCGGTTGTCAGATCGTTCCTTCTCATCTGTGCGAGATCTCACTGGTTTCGCTGGGGGATGACGCCGGGCTTATTGGCGCCGCACAGGTTTGGCATCAACGCTTCCAGAACACAAGGAGTCTCCTGTGACGGAGAGGGAACCACGCATTATTCAGGGAAGGTATCTCGAAGACATCCTGGCGCAGCCAGTCGCGCTCGAGTCAACGCTACGGGAAATGCAGGATCTTCCTCAGGGACTCACTGCGATAAGAGAGCATCTGCAGGACGGCCGCTTAAAGCGCGTCGTGCTTACCGGCATGGGATCTTCTTTCTACAGCCTTACCCCCCTATACCTCACGCTGACCAACTACGGATACCAGGTGGTGCAAGTAGAAACCTCCGAGCTGATTTATTACCTGCCGCGCCTTTTGCATCGTGATTCGTTGATGGTGGCAGTTTCTCAGTCGGGAAGGGGCGCAGAGATCCTCCGCCTGCTTAAGCTGGTAGCGCATCAGGCAACGTTGCTCGCGGTTACAAATACTCCGCGGAGTCCACTGGCCCAGGCGGCAGACGCGGTGGTGCTGACACGCGCCGGGGAAGAATTTTCTGTCTCCTCAAAGACCTATGTATGCACCCTTGCCGTGGTAGAGCTGATCGCTGGGTTTCTATGCGATGAGCAGCATGATTCGGTGCACCAGGAGCTACTGGCCGCGGTTCCATACGCTGCGTCCTACCTCGAAAGCTGGCAAGAGCATGTGCTTGAACTTGCCCCTCATCTGCAAGGCATGGAGCATTTGTTTTTTGTAGGCCGGGGCGCCTCACTTGCTGCCGCGGGAACGGGTTCGTTGATCACCAAAGAGTCAGTGGGGGTCCATGCTGAAGCCCTGAGCAGCGCTGCTTTTCGCCACGGCCCTATGGAGATCCTGCGCGAGAACACGCTGGTGGGCGTGCTTGAAGGGGCGTCCGCGACCAGGGACCTGAACCAGAAGCTGCGCCGCGACGTAAGCCACAGTCCTGCCAAAGCCTTCTTGATTGGCTACCACGGGGCACTCGCTTCGCTGCGCATCGCGTCCTCCTCTCCCCGGATTTTGCCCATTCTCGAAGTGCTGCCCTTTGAGATGATGACGCTCGCCCTGGCCTATCTCTCATCTATAGAAGCGGGCGTGTTTCAGCGCGGAACAAAGGTCACCGTCACTGAGTGAAGCCGGGTTCGGGCAAAGTTGGTGAGCGAGGGAGTTCCTGCATGCGAAGAAGAACCTACATCGTTGGCTTGATCTTCCTGATCTTCTTCATCATGTCGTTTCTGACCAATATTCTGGGTCCGATTGTTCCCGACATCATCAAGAGCTTTCGGGTAAGTCTAGGTGCGGCGGCCTTTCTCCCTTTTTCCTTCTTTGTGGCCTACGGCGTTATGTCCATTCCTGCCGGATTTCTGGTGGAACGGTTTACCGAGAAGCCAGTCATCCTGTCATGCTTTGCTGCCGCCACAGTAGGCGCTCTCAGTTTTGCCGTCTTCCCTTCCTACCCGGTCGCTATTATCTCGCTCTTTGCCATGGGTGGAAGCATGGCTACCCTGCAGGTAGCCGTCCATCCGTTGCTGCGTGCCAGTGGCGGTGAAGAGCACTTTGCCTTCAATTCCGCATTTGCCCAGCTGGTTTTTGGCAGTGCTTCCTTCCTGAGCCCACGGCTGTACTCCTACATCGTTCTCCACTTTGATGATCGAGCGGACCAGAACTGGTTATTGAGGCATCTGCGAACTGGTGCGGGCCGCGCAAGGGAGAATTGGGCTTATGGCTGGCGGGGGCGTGCGCGCGGAGAATGTGCAGGAAATTGCGCATGCGACGGGAGCGGTCGAATTTCACGCGGCGTTGCGG
>PLZN01000277.1 GCA_003152195.1 Acidobacteriaceae bacterium | reverse complement strand
GCGACTTGGGCGGCACCGGGATGATCATCATCAGCGCGCTCGAGAAGGCGGCCGAGCAACGGTTTGATACTGAGAACTTCAAAGTACTGACCACTGACCTCATAACCCCAGACGGGGTGGGTGGCGCCATTGGCATCCAGCCCGAAATCCATGACCCGGTCGGCGGCGACGGCGCAGAAGACGGAGTTGTTGTCACGGATGTCGCGGAACTCCGGGTAGGAGAAGTTTGTGCCGTTCCCGCGGGGCACAAGGGACATGACTTTTCGGCGTCGGGTACGTCAAGAGGCCGCAGGACGAGGGCCTGGAGGACGCCGAAAACGATGACGTTGGCGGCAATGCCGAGTGTCAGGGTGAGTACTGCGGTGATGGCAAAGCCTGGAGCGCGGAGCATCCGGCGGAATGCAAATCGCAGGTCCTGCACCACCGTCTCCATTCGAAACGCCACCGCTCGGTGGCTTTGCTCCCTCAACTTCATCGCATTGCCGAACTGCCGCATCGCAGCTTGACGAGCAGCTTGCGGCGTCATCCCTTCGGCCACAAATTCCTTCTCCGCCTGCGAGCGATGAAATGCCATCTCTTCATCCAGTTCGTTGAGGAACCGCCTGCGGTATAAGAGAATCCAGACCTTCTTTGTGAACCGGATGAATGGGCCCATCTAAACCTCCTGCGGGTCGCTCAAGACGCGCCCAATCGCCGCAATCATCTGTTCATATTGCGACAACTCGACGCCCAACTGCCTGCGCCCTGCAACTGTAAGCGTATAAAAGCGCGCTCTGCGCTTTGTCTCCGTCATCTTCCACTCCGCCTTTACCCAGCCCTGCAGCAGCAACCGTTGCAGCGCCGGATAGAGCGAGCCTTCTTCGACCGTCAGCACATCGTCGGAGAGGCGCTTGATCGAGAGCGCGACACCATATCCGTGCAGGGGCGCCCGGGCAAGCGTCTTTAGGATCAGCATGTCCAGGGTTCCAGGCAGTTGGTCGGGCTTCTTGGCCATGTCAGTTGCCATAGATAATCTATGGATAGAATGTCAATGGTTAATCTCTCTTTGCGTATCGATTTGGATTGCCGGCTAACCGGAACCTATCCACTTGATAATTCTGTAGAATCAATGGCGATGCGCAGAGCGAAACAACAGTGCTCGCTGGGCAGATTCACTTTGGCGGTAGTGGTCATGTCCATTATCGCTCTTGTGCTGATACTGTCGATTGCCATCACATCTGGCGCAGGTCATGGCTTTGACCAAATCGCGCTGGCCTTGCCCATCTTCTTTGTCCTTTTGTTTTTGGCCACGTCGATTGGCGACTGGCTCCCCCTTGAAGACTTCTTCATTGAACCGAAGCCACGGCTCTCCACCTCTCACACCCGCGCGCCTCCAGCCTAGCTTTCTTTTGAGACATCCCATTAGGCCGACGCACTTCTGAAGTGCCGGCTTGCTATTGCGCGATGCATACAACTGGTAAATCCAGGAAGGAAGAGTGTCTCTCGTCTCAACAAGATGCTGAGAAAGCGTGCGTGGTCACTACCGAGGAAAAGGCCGGAGTAGTCCGTCAAGTCAAAGACTTCCCTGAATTTCTTGCCAAAGTGCATGAGGAAATGAAGCTCGTACATCGTCCTAGTTGGCAACAGGTTCGCGCGACGACCCTTGTAGTCATCGTCTTTGTATTCCTGTTTGCATTTTATTTGCGCGCACTAGACTGGATTTTTTCTCCCCTGGATCGGTGGCTATTTATCCATTAGAGCTTTGGCTTTTCGTTCGATTCCTACGAGGAGCCATCCAGTATTCGTTGTTGGATGGCTCCTTACTTCAGAACCTCCTGCAAGGTCGGCTTTTCGGAAACCTGTCGGTCCGTGTGGTTCCTGGAGGGCCGAAGTTGCTCAAAATCCCGTTAGAACGGAACTTGGACGCCGAGAGGTCAAGCCGCCGCGCGGCGCGGCCGCTTCCGAAAGGCCGGCTATTCGCCGGCTCTATTCAAGCGCGAGTTGCATTCCCTCAGTATTCGCCGGGACGGTCACTCCCCAGCGTCCCTCCACTTGTGTGATCACGGTGTTCTTCCCGTCTACTGAAGCGCGCTTCGTCTTTGGCGTCCAACTCACTACTTCCACGCGATATTCATGCCACCATGGTTTCCAATGCCCTTCCTGCTTGGCGATCTCCACATGGAGTGATCCATCCGCTGCCACGGAGCAGGTAAAGCGAACGCGTGCGAACTCGCCCTGGCGAAAGTCAAAGCTATGACCATCATCGGTGTAGACCTCGCCCGCGCAGGACTCGCTGCCGTTAGGAAAAACCCGCAGCGTCAGCGGGCCGTTGGGCAGTTCGGTGGTGCTCTGTGTCAGCGGTGCGATGGGCAGAATGCTGCCCCCGCGCACATAAACCGGCAACCGCTGCAGCGTTGGCGTAACCATCAGCGGCTTTTGCGCAATTACCTTATCGCGCTGTTCCAGATCCAGCGTTCCCGCGAGCTTGCTGCGCGTAAGCTGCTTGCCAGTCCAGTAGTCGTACCAGGTGCCCGGGGGCAGGTGAACCGTGTAAGGAGCGATCTCCTCGGGTGAAGGGTTGGGCGCGACCAGGATGCGGCTACCAAAAAGGAACTCGCTTCCACCTGTGATCAGGTCGTACGGGCTGCCATCGTCGGTTGCATCCGGGAACTCCAGAAATAGCGGCCTATCGATAGGTAAGCCATCGTGCGAGGTCTCCTCCGCGGTGGTATACAGATACGGCATAAGCCGGTATCGCTCTTCGATAAAGCGCCGCCGGGTGTTCTCCTGCGCCGGTCCATCCACCCACACCTCGTGCATGCGCGTTCCCTTCGCGGAGTGGTCTCGGTCGATCGGCTGAAACGCCGCGATCTCGATCCATTTCGTCAGCAGATCCGGCGGTGGGGAACCGGCAAAGCCACCCACGTCCGCACCGGCAAGCGAAAAGCCACTAAGGCCCAGGTTGACGAGTTGAGGCACGGTCATGCGCAGGTGATTCCAGGTGGAGCTATTGTCGCCGGTCCAGGTGGTGCTGTAGCGTTGACCACCGGCGTAGCTTGCACGCGTCATGACAAACGGCCGATCATTCGGTCGGAGTGCAAGCTCGCCCTCATAAGTGCCNNGGGCTCATTCATGTCGTTCCAGAAACCGGCAACGCCATCCTTAACGAAACTCTGGAAGAGGGTACCCCACCACTGCCGTGTCTGCGCCTGGGTAAAGTCGGGAAAGACAGACGGGCCCGGCCATACCTTTCCCACGTAGGTCGAGCCGTCCGGGTTCTTTACGAAGTGATCCCCTGCAATCCCCGAGTCATACGGCGCATAGCCCACGTTCGGCTGCTTCGCCACATGCAGGTCCGTGATCACCACCAGCTTGAAATGCTCGTCCGCAAGATCCTTCACCATGCCGCTGAAGTTTGGGAAGGCCTTCTCGTTTATCGTGAACGGCCAGTTCTCATGTTGGTAGTCGATGTCCAGCCACAGCACATCCGTCGGGATGTGATCCTTGCGCAACCGGCTGGCTATCTCCCGTAACTGCGTCTCCGGGAAATACGAGTAACGCGACTGCTGAAAGCCCAGCGCCCACAGCGGCGGCAATGGTGTCGGCCCCGTCAGCCATGCCCATGCCGTCACCACCTGCTTCGGCTCCGGACCGTACATCAGGTAATAGTCGATAACTCCGTTCAGCGACCCGAAAGTGTAGCGGGTTACATCCGCGTGGCCGAAATCGAAGTTTGTCCGCCACGTATTATCCAGGAACACGCCCAGTGTGCGCCCGCGGTTCACGTCCAGGAAAAAGGGGATGCATTTGTAGATAGGATCGGTCGACTCCTGCCATCCGAAGGCATCGGTGTTCCACATCGTAAACGACTGGCCAGCGCGATCGAGTGGCCCCGGCTTGTCTCCCAGCCCGAAAAAATGATCGTTAAAGCTGCGCTCCTTGCTGACGTTGAAGCGCGTCCCCACCCTGAGCACCGGCGCCGCGTCCCTTTGCAAAATGTTGTCTTGTAGATCAGCCACCGTGAGCAGCAGGTGATCATCTACGCTTACCCGCAACGCCTTCGTCGTAAAGCCGCGGACCTCGGCCGTTACCGGCACACGACTGGCGCGGGCCTGCGATAGAACCGCCCACGACGCGTCCTCCGGCTCGGCGTCGACTTTCCACATTCGTACGCGCAGGATGTCGTCTCGAAGCGCAGTCACCTGCAGGGTCACGCCGTCCGCCGATGCGGTCAATCCGCTCGGAGCCGGTGTTATCTGCTGGGCAAGCGCGGCCGTTGCAAAGAGTAAGAGAATTGAGAAAGCCCCGGCTTTACAGGAATGAAACGTTCGCGCTGGCATATTGCTCCTTCCGCTCACCGTGTCTACGCTCGGCCTCTGCCCGCTACGGCACCATGCCAGCATGAGCGCACAACAAGAACGGCTGGCCCGTTATTGAATTAAGTGGAACGTCCTACCCCAGCGGGTCTCATCGAAGAAGTGAATAAACTCATGAAGGCTGGACTCCGCTCGTTCTCCCAGCGGGACCTCATCCGTGCCGGATTCGGGTGTCACAATGGACCAGTAGACAAACAGGGGACGTCCTATGATGTTCTGCCGCGGTACAAAACCCCAGAACCGGCTATCCATACTATTTGTGCGGTTGTCACCCATTACGAAATAATTGCCGGGCGGTACGACTAGATCCTGGCCCTGGATGTGATTGTGCATCAGGATGGACCATTCCGCTGTAACCCCAGGCTCGGCAGAGGGGTCCACTGAGGGGAAATCGTCAACGTAGGGGTCATAGTTCGCGGATGTAGGCTTGGCCGCTTGAGGCTCGTTCTGAGCGACACCGTTGAGGTAGACGATGCCTTTTCGTAGACGAATGTGGTCGCCGGGAATTCCGATAACACGCTTGACGACGAATATGTGTTCGCCATTGGGTTCCACGGTTGGCTTATAGAAGACGACAATGTCACCACGATGCACCTCGCGGTAGCGCATGAAGGGAGCCCACTTTGGGGCCGGCGCCAGTGCCTCGCGTTCAACCACTACATGATCGCCAACCAGCAGGGTACTCGCCATCGAGGATGATGGAATCACAAAGTTTTGAAACACAAAGGTAAGCACAAAAAGTCCTACTGCCAGGACGCTGCAGGTGGATGCAAATCCCTCAGATGATGTTTCGTGGGATTGTTTGCTGTCTGAGAAGCGCTTTCTACGCATGGGCTGTCCCCCCTCCTCTGACGTGCGGTGTTCCGATCGGAGTCGCGTGCAAGTTTAGCATTAACTCGTTTTCTGGACAGGTCCTTAGAGAACCTC
>PLZN01000019.1 GCA_003152195.1 Acidobacteriaceae bacterium | reverse complement strand
GCATTTGTCGCCGTTCACTCCGTATGTAGACGTGATGACTAAGCTGGTCGAGCAGGATCCAATGAGAGGTTCGGAGCTGAGCACCTCGGTCCATTCGGTAAACGGCAGAGACTTGAAGTGCTGCGCGGCCAGGAGGTAGTCCAACCGGGGGAGGCAAGTTCGCCGCGCTCGGCCCGGGTCGTTGCCGTGGCGCGATGCAAGCGGCTGACGGCCTCGTTGGCTTCACGTGCGAGGTCTTCTGCTCTCCGCAACCTTCGATCCTGGGCTTCCTCGGCTCGGGAAAGCAGCTCGTCTGCGCGATCGTAGTCTTTGGTAGAAGCTGCCAGGGGCGCGTCCCCGCCTCAGGCAACCAAATGGGGCGAAGCTTCACCCTCACTGCACCCGTTTTTACTGGAAGGCCAGCCGGTGAGTCGCGCCGAAAAGAGACGTGTGCTGATAGTGGATGATGAGCAGCTCATTGCAGACACGCTGGCGACCATCTTCTCCCTTGCCGGATACGAAGCCCGAGCCGCTTGTTCGGCTGAGAAAGCCTTTGAGTTGATTGCAGGTTGGCCGCCTCGCCTCGCGATCGTCGATGTTCTCCTCCCTGCGATGAACGGTATAGACTTCGCAATTCTCCTGGAGGCTACGATCCCGGGCTGCATGGTTCGACTGTTCTCCGGGCAGTTCGATCCCAGTCGCCTCCTGGAGGCTGCACGGCGGAACGGCCACACTTTTGAAGTGCTTGCAAAACCTGTGCACCCCAGCGAGTTTCTTCGCCAGGCTTCAGAGCTTCTTCCTCCCAGCGACGTGTCCAATTGAAGACTATCTTCGGGAGGAACGCGGTGCGAAGGGCATTCGTCGTCACAACATACCCCCAATTTCCAAAACGAAAGAAAATACGGATGGTAAGACGTCGCTCGGACCCTAATTCTACCCTCCGAGTTTCAAACTCGCCCGCTACCAAAGAGGGCAGACCAGAGTAGTGCTTGATCGAAGCGATGAGACGGCAGGAATCGAAGAAACGGCCCAGAATCGTCGAGGCTTTGACACCTGCGTAACTCTTCTCCTGCGGACGATGCCACCAAGATTCATCTTGAACCTCGTTTTGGGAAACGAGCAGACTGCGCCTTTGCCACCCTGATAGAAACTATGCCAGGTGCTGTCTGCCGGTGGACCGCTGGAAAGCAGTACATGTCGGGTATCGATGAGATTGGACAGGCACCTGCCCGAAGGCATCAGGCAAAGCAGATAGATCTGGAGCTTGGGCGACTTCATGCCCTGGGCTAACCGGAGTCAACTACCTGGGTCCCTCGTCGTCAAAGCCCTCGGACACTTTTCCGGGACGATGTCGCTGGTTACGGGCGTTCTGCCGAGGAGAGACCGGGGGAGAGGTACACCGGGGCCAGACGGGCGATCACCATTCTTCAGGCGCAAGTGCATGGGCCAGATCACAAACTACTATGATTCAGATGTAAGCTTACGCTGGCGGGTGTCGGGACGATGACATCCCTGTTTGTTCGACCCCTTTCGGTCCCTGGAGCGTCTCTGCAATGGCTGTCTCCAGTTCTAAAGCGCTGATCGGCTTCGAGATATATCCGTCCATTCCTGCGGCCAGACAGCGTTCCCGGTCTCCCTTCATAGCGTGGGCCGTCATAGCGATGATAGGTATGTGGGTATGGGTCATCGTCTCTCCCTCTCGAATCCTCGCGGTCGCCGTCAGGCCGTCCATCTCCGGCATTTGAATATCCATCAAAACGAGATCGAAGGACCCCGTCTTCAGCAGCAATAGGGCTTCATTGCCGTTCTCGGCGACCGCCAGTGAGTGACCCATCCTCTCTAGCATGCGTTTCGCAACGGTCTGGTTGATCCGGTTATCTTCCGCCAAAAGAATATTTAGGCCCTTCGGCTGCGCTGGTTGCTCGACCAGCGGAAACACAAGCCGCGATTCAGCTTCTTTGCCGCTCACCTTCAATCGCGCGGTGAAGTGGAAGCGGGAGCCTTGGCCAACCTCGCTTTCAAGCCAGAGTTTTCCGCCCATCAGCGCTACCAGACGCGCAGAAATAGTCAAACCAAGTCCGGTACCGCCATACTTTCGCGTCGTCGATGAATCGGCCTGGGCGAAGGGAGAAAAGATAGACACCCGTTTCTCGATTGGGATGCCGATGCCGGTGTCGGAGACCGTAAACCTTACAACTCTGGTTTCACCGTCTTCGGCATCAATTGCAACCCTCAGCGCCACTTCTCCGTGAGAAGTAAATTTGATCGCGTTACTCACCAGGTTGACAAGGATCTGGCGCAGCCTTCCCGGATCTCCCGCTACCAGTTCCGGCACATCCAGTGCGATGTCACAAAGAAGCTCCAGGTTCTTCTCATGGGCAAGGAAGCTAAATGTCTTTAGCGCTTCCTCCACGCAACTGCGCGGGTTGAAGTCGACTATTTCCAGCTCAAGTTTCCCTGCCTCAATTTTGGAGTAATCAAGAATATCGTTGATCACGGTAAGAAGAGAATTAGCTGATACTTTAGCTGTCTCCAGAAAATCTCGTTGCTCTGCGGTGAGTTGCGTACCGAGCGCCAGATCGGTCATACCGATGACACCATTGAGCGGCGTCCGGATTTCGTGGCTCATGTTNNCGCTCTTGGCTCGGTTGGCGGCTTCTGCGCGCCCTTTGGCCAGGCGCAGTTCACCTTCCACTCTTTTGAGTTCGGTGATGTCTTGAACAACCCCGCCAACACAACGTATGGCCCCGTCGGAGGACTTCACAGGATAGTAGCTTACCAGCCAGTCCCGCTCGTCTGCGAGATTCGCGAGCGTAACACCGCGCACTGCGAGATCCAAAATCGGTTCTCCCGAAGCAAACACTCGATTAACGATAACGCCAACTTGAGAAGTCATCTGGGGGACAAGCTCAGCCAAAGTGCGCCCGATGTGTTCATGGACCGGTCTTCCAGTGATAGCAGCGAGCCGCTCGTTTATGCGCAGAACACGTAAGCCTCTATCCAGGAGTCCAAGGCCCACCGGCGCAAGTTTATAAAGTTGGTCCATCTCCTGAAGCTGTTCCACGAGATGGTTACGGGTACGCCGCAATTCCTCTTCCTGCCTCTTCCGTTCTGTAATTTCGCGGGTGACCGTGGCCATGCACAGAGGGTTGCCACTGCTGGGGTGACGAACGATGAAGATGCTGGAATCTGTATCGATCGCCTGACCCGTCCGAAAATTCCGGAACTCTATCTCTCCGCCCCACCAGCCCTTCGCCTTGACAGTGGGCAGAACCGTGTCATCCAGGACGCGCTTACCCGCCTCCGTGTAATAGTCGTGTATCTTGGTCGCGGTCTGATGCAGGATTGGGTCGAAGCCGACCATCTCGCGGGCAGCCGGGTTGGTGTAGATGACCTCGCCGGACAACGTGGCCATGCCGATGAAGTCGGTCGAGTTCTCGACCGTGGAGACGAACATCTGGCGCTCTTCGTCTGCGAGTTTGGCCTGCGTAATGTTCTCATGAGAAACCACGACGCGTACCGGGTCGTC
>PLZN01000010.1 GCA_003152195.1 Acidobacteriaceae bacterium | reverse complement strand
ACTCAGCGCGGATGTCTCCAAGACTTCGGCGCTGGAAGTCGACCGAACGCCGTCGATCAGCCAGGGCCTTACATGATTTCTGGGTTCAGATACGAGTGTTGTGCGGTCGAAACGGCATCCAGCGCATTGGCTTGTCAACTACGATTGACGTCCATTTTGGTTCCGGGCGACGGGCAGGTTGGTAAATGCTTGCCCACTTTTCGTTACCGATTGACCCCTCAAGGAGCGCATTGGCGGAGATAACCGGCCAATTTCATTGAACCGCGATTAAGGTGAACAGCTGAGCGTCGCAAGGAAGAGAAAGTAGGGTTATTATTCTTCAGCTGGTTTTCTTACTTCGGTCGGAGGGATTAGTGGTCCGACTTAGTAGCAGATTGGCAATTTAAGAGCGTCAGGCGGCCGTTTGGAGGACGTAGTCGAACTCTGACGGCCTGACATTCGTGCATTGCTAAAGCGCGACCGCCAGCGCCTTGAAGTAGCCAAGTCGAATTCCACTGGAGAGCGCATGGTCTTTTCTGCAGAAGAGTACCGGGATCGGCACTGAAAATCACAATATCCTACACCCCATAAAAGTCGGCAGACATTGGCCGGTTATGGCGATTTATCAACAACTGAAGACGGAGGGCTGGCCGAACTCCCGGATAGCCAGCCCCGGTCTGCCCGACAGACAGTCATGCGCATGATTCGCCAAGGGCGTTTTCAGAGCGCACAAATATCGAAGGCTAGCCTCTGCCGACAACCTGTTTGAGCAAAGCCCTGTTCTGCTTGGCCCAATCGCAGAGCAGCGCGACGGCTTCGGCGAACTTGTTGCCGGCTGGCGTGAGGCTGTAATCAACATGAGGCGGGACAACTGGATGAACCAATCGGTTTAGCAGTCCGCGTTGCTCCAACTTCCGTAGTGTCTGGGTAAGCATCTTCTTGGAGATGTCTGGGATCGAGCGTTGTAGCTCGTTGAAACGACGCGTCCGTCCTCTCAGGCAGAACAGGACGATTGGGGTCCAGGTATCGGCGATGATTTGCAACACCTGCCTGGCTGGGTACTGCGGATCGTAGAGCGGTTCTGCGACTTCTGGGCGGGTCTTTGTTTTCATGGTCCTTTGACGGTCACCTTTTGGTGACTACTTGTTTCTTGGTTACCTAGTCTCTACAGTAAATGAAGATGCGTGGGAGCGCCCTTATATGAATGGCGTTTTAGAGACAGGTGCACAACAGACAGACGATCTGGTTGTTGATATGGTGTCCGATTTGATCTGCCCGTGGTGCTTTGTGGCGAAGCGACGGGTAGAGAAGGCGGCGGCGATCTTGAAGAAAAAGGTCGAGGTGCACTGGCTTCCGTTCGAGTTGAACGCTGATATGCCCGTTGATGGCCTTGACCGGCGGGTGTACCGCTCGGCGAAGTTTGGAAGCTGGGAAGAGTCGCAGCGGCTCGACGCGCAAGTTGCGGCTGCAGGCGCGGAGGTTGGAATCGCGTTCCGCCATGACCGGATGAAGCTTACACCGAACACGTTTCGCGGTCATGTGCTGCTTGCAGCGGCCCTGAAAGATAGTGTGGAGATGCAAGGCAAGGTCGCGGAGCGGCTGTTCCAGGCCTACTTCGTCAACGGCGAGGACGTGGGCGATCCGGCGGTCCTCCTGGGTATCGCTCGTGAGTTCGGCGTTTCAGCGATCTCTGGTGTAGAAGACTTGGACAGCCCGGAACTGGTTGCTGAGGTCAGAGCTACAGAGCGCAGGGTCTCCGCCGGCGTCCGGGGAGTTCCGCAGATCTCATTTGGTGGACGAGTTCTCGCGAGCGGTGCGCAGCATGAAGAGTTGCTGGCTGCCTCGATTCGGGAGATTCAAGGTACCTCTGGTCAATGTGAGAACGGCGTCTGCACGGTTTGACGGAGCACTGGATGAAACGAGCGGCGGTTGTTGGAGGCTCTCTCACCGGTTTGGCTACGGGAATCCTGCTTCGGAAGATCGGCTGGGAGGTCGATATTTTCGAGAGGAGCGCACAGAGCCTTTCCGATCGCGGAGCCGGAATCGTTATGCAGCAAGAGACGTTAGAACTGCTCCGGCTCTGCGGAGCCAAGGGCGATGGTGATGTCGGAGTCATGCTGACCTATCGCAAGTCCCTCGATGCAAACGGGTCGGTTGTTTCGTCTGACAGAATGCCGCAGTTGATGACCTCCTGGGGCCTTCTCTACTCCTGGTTCAAACAGAGTTTTCCGGCTGAGGACTATCATCTGGGCCATGAGTTCGACAGTATGCGGCAAGGCGGCTCCTCCGTCACCGCACATTTCAAGGGCGGCATGGAAATCAAAGCTGATCTCCTTGTCGCTGCCGATGGCTTCCGGTCGAGCATCCGAAGTCTACTCTTGCCTGAAATTCAACCGGAATACGCGGGCTACGTCGCCTGGCGCGGCGTGGTTCCAGAGAGTGACCTTTCGGCAGATGTCCTCAAAGTCTTCGAGGACAACTTCACCTTTTTCAGGATGGCAGAGAGCCATATTCTCTGCTATCTGATCCCCAGCGAAACGGGGAACACGGACGTTGGGCAACGCCGGTTGAACTGGGTCTGGTACTGGAACCTCAGTGAAGCCGAGCTTGATCCACTGCTGACGGACGCGAGCGGCGTTCGGCGAGGCTACGCGGTCCCGCCCGGTACGCTTCACCCTGAGCAGGAGAGTAAGCAGCGCAAGATCGCGGAGCGGGTGTTGCCGCCTGCCTTCAAGGAGTTGCTGCGTGCGACGAAGGAGCCGTTTGTGCAGGCAATCATGGACTTGGCCTGTCCGCAGTTGGTCTTCAACCGTGCGATCCTGATGGGAGACGCTTCTTTCGTGATCCGGCCGCATACTGCAGCAAGCACCTCGAAGGGAATCGCGAACGCCTTCACGCTTGTGGGAGAATTGGCGGGAAGGCAGGAATTGTCCGAATCGCTCGATCATTGGCAGCGTTCGGAGTTGAATCGAGGCCAGCGACTCATGAGCTATGGGCAGGGTCTCGGCAGGTCGCAAGGGCGCTAAACGAGCACTCTTCTCCTGAAAGGCTTAACATCTGTGGCGGCGGAAGAATCATTTCGGTGAACCCGGAAATGTGCTGGTTCACAAGCGACCCCTGGGATCTATGGATGAGCGCCACGGCGATTCCTTCAACCCAAGGGAGATCAGAGACCATGCACAATCCTTCGGAACTTACCTATAATCCCGTTTCACATTAGCTGCTTCTTGCGAGGTTGACTGGTCTTCTCTCAGCCGGCACCCAAGTCAACCAGCCATTCCTTGACCTGAGAGCCGATGACGTCGGGATGATCCTCCTGCAGATAGTGAATACCAGAAGGGAGTTGTACCAATCTGCAGTTCTTAAGATCCTTCGCGAAGCTCACGGCGAACGCGGGCGACACGAAAGCACCCGGATCTCCCGCGAAGAGCAGCTTTGGATAGGTCGATTCGGCTAACGCGCGATGTGCTTCCTCCATGGTGGAATACACGTCGGC
>PLZN01000241.1 GCA_003152195.1 Acidobacteriaceae bacterium | reverse complement strand
GTGGCCTATGACAAGAAGGGCCATCCAGTCACCGACCTGAAGCCCGAGGATTTCGAGATATTCGACAACGGGCGCAAGCAGGAGGTCCGATTTTTCAGCCGCGCCAGCGGTGCGCCGGCGGAAGACTCGGCCAAGGTCTTGGATCAGCCTACCGTCTCCAATCGGCGCGCGGCCGCCACTGACGCAAAGCCGGAGATCGGGGGCACGGAAGGCAACACCTCGATCCTGTTGATCGACTCAAGCAACCTTGCGTGGGCGGACCTGACCCATGCTCGCGGGGAGATGCTGCGGTTTCTGCGGGCGCTGCCAGCCAACGAGAGCGTGGGGCTCTACGTGGTGAAGGGGAACGGCTTGCAGGTCCTGGAGGAGGGGACGGCCGATCACGCCATGTTGGCGGCAAAGTTGAGCCAGTGGATGCCCAGCGCAAAAGAGCTGGCTCGGGCGCAGGAAGAGGAACGCCGCAACCGGCAGCAGTTCGATGACGTTCTTCACCCGGCAGATCTGCAATCCGTGAATGGAAACAGCGGCAGTGCAGCGGATATGGCCGAACCGGTTGATCCCAAACTGCGCGACTTCGGCAGCAATCCCGGTCGGGAAGCGCTGTCGATCCTGGTGGTCGTGGCCCGGCATCTCGCCGCTATCCCGGGCCACAAGAACCTGGTGTGGATCACCAGCGACAACGTGCTGGCGGACTGGACCGACAAGGCAGTGTCTAGCGACCAGGGCAGCAAGCACATTGAGGGCTTCGTCCTGCGCGCGCAGGAGGCGATGAACGACGCCCACGTCAGCGTCTATCCCCTCGACGCCTCGCAGTTGGAGACCCAGGCCATCGATCCCAGTCTCAAGAACCACAACATACAGTTGGCGCCAGGTGTCCTCGGCCCACCACCCCCCCAGGGGGGCGGCCCGCAGGCTGGCCGCATTACCGCCGAGATGCAACAGGATCTTCACCCGATTCAGGCCGCCATACAAGAGATGGCCCATGCGACCGGCGGACGCGCCATCCCTCGCGGCGGCGACATGGCAGCGGCTCTCAACGGTGTGGTCGAGGATGGCCGCGCCTGCTACCTGCTCAGTTTCACGCCCGACGTGCCGGCAGACGATCAGTACCACCTGCTGACGGTAAAGCTCCCCGCACGGCGCGGGATTACGCTACGCTACCGCACCGGCTACCAGTACGCCAGGGAACCGTCCACGCTCAAGGACCGTTTGCGTCAGGCGATATGGCAGTCGTTCGATGTGACCGAGATCGCCGTGAGCGCGCAAGCCGTGCCGGCATCCACGGGAACGATGCTCAAGCTCAACATCGCAACCAACGACCTGGCGCTGAAGGAGCAGGGCGAACGCTGGATGGATAAGCTAGATATCTTTCTGGTGCAAAGAGACGACGAGGGCCTTCATGCGCGGGTAACCGGACAGACGCTGGGTCTGGCGTTGAAGCCCGTGACCTACCAGAGGGCTTTAGGGGAGGGGATCCCTTTCGACCAACTGGTCGCGAAAAAAGAGGATGCGGGGACCGTGCGGATTGTGGTGGTGGATGAGAACTCGGGCCGGATGGGGTCGGTAACCGTGCCAGCCACAGTCCTCAAAGAAAAGCACTAGCCGATGAACTACCTCGGTGTCGATGCCGGCGGTCTTGCAGGGTTGCTGAGAGCGTTGGCGTTGCCAGGTCCCCCTACCTGTTGCGCTACTGGTAACCTTTGGTCGACGGTCGGTAGAGGAGGAAAAGGGGCGTGCGGTTCTGCTTGATACCAATAGGCTACAGAGTAGTAGTTGTCTGAGCGATGATTGGCGTGTCCGTGCTCAATAGTGGCTTTGAAAGACCTCCGGAACGTGATAGGAGAGTCAAAATGAAAACGGTAGACGCTGGATCTGCCACCAGCTAATTCCGGGCCTACGACTGGTGCCCCGTAGAGTTGATAGGAGAAAGGCTTGCCTCCAAAATCCCATGCGCCCAGGAAGTAATCCTCCGAACCGGTGCCTGAAATCGCAGGGGTAGCATCATCATCGACAAAGAACATGTCATCGCCTTCGCCCCACCAGCCATCCTGGTTTTGTAAGACGGACATGGTGACACCTATAAATTGCCCGGCTCCTTTGGCATCCATCCACAGGTAATTGTCCTGCCCATTCAGGTTCCTCTTATCGTCCACGAGCGGATCGCCATTGCTTGTCCACGCGTTTGTCCACCCATGGTTGGGCTGCGCCTGACGATATTGCGCATGGAAATACAGGGTGCCGGCCGGGAGTGCATGGGATTCCGTCCGGTAGTCAATGTTGAAATAAAAACTCCCTACGGGCATCTTCCCCTCGTTGGTTACCGTGATACGAGCATGCCGCTGAAAGGGCATGGGGAAAAAGCTGTTGAGGCTGTTTTCACTTCCAACTGACAGCATTTGAGACTGCCAGGAGTAGTATTCGCCCAAGCCCAATCCAAAGAAGTCGCCTATGGGTACCTCAACACTGGGTGTGGTCTCGCCATCCCAATATATGCGGAGCACGATGCGTTTGAGGTGGTAGGACTCATCGCTCGAGATCGT